>JAMLIH010000007.1 GCA_023954255.1 Phyllobacteriaceae bacterium
AACCTCGTTCAATGCGATGGCCGCCAGCCTGCGCAGCGCCCAGCGCGAGATGCAGAAGCTCGCCTATTTCGATGCCGTCACTGGCCTGCCCAGCCGCGATGCCATCAACCGGGTCGGCGATCGCGATCTGTGCAAACTCGCCAATTGCGGCATGGAAGCCGCTCTCTTCTTCATCGACATCGACAACTTCAAGGAAATCAACGATACCCACGGTCATCAGGCCGGCGACCAGGTGTTGCGCTACCTCGGCGCCCGTATCGCCGACATCGTGACACTGAACACCGGCCAGTCTCCGGTTGAGCCGGTCCTTTCCTTTGATGGCCGCAGCCGCGACGTTGCACCCGGCCCCTGCCTTGCCCGCATCGGCGGCGACGAGTTTGCCCTCTTCCTGCCCGAAAACCGGGGCTTTGCCCAACGCGATGCCATCGCCGAACAGATCCTCCAGTCCGTCACGAGTTCCATTCCCGGCATCCAGAACAACCATTCGCTGGGCTGCAGCATCGGTGCGGCGATCTTTCCCGAGCACGGCCTGACCTTTCCCGAACTGGTCAAGCGGGCCGACATCGCCATGTATCACGTCAAGAACTCCGGCAAGTCGGGCATCCGATATTTCGGCATGGAAACCGGCGAGGTCAGCCTGACCGAACTGCGCACCAACGTGCAGCAGGCGATCCTCAATGACGAGATGGAACTGTTCTACCAGGCAAAGGTCGACACCGAATCGAACAGCGTCAATTCGGTGGAGGCACTGGTGCGCTGGGTCCATCCCCACAAGGGCGTCATCAATCCGGGTCATTTCATCCCGGCAATCGAAAACCATGAAACCACCAACCTGCTGGGCGAGTGGGTGATCCGCCGCGCCTGCCGGGACATGAAGGCCTGGGAATCCCTCGGCATGAAGATGGACATCGCCGTCAACATCGCCACGCGGCACTTCATGTCCGACGGCTTTGCCGAGCGTATTCGCGGCATCGTGCGGGCCGAAAGCTGCGACCCCGGCCGGTTCGAAATCGAGGTGACCGAGGAAACCGCGCTTTCGCGCTACGACGAACCCTCCGACACGATCGGCGAACTGCAGCGAATCGGTTTCAAGGTATCGCTGGACGACTATGGCCGCGGCTACTCAAACCTCTCGCGCCTGTCGGAGTTGCGCGTCAACACGCTGAAGATCGACGGTCCGCTGACAGCCCGGCTGACCCGCGACCAGCGCACACGGGTCATTTTCGAGGCAACCATCAACATGGCGCGCGGCCTTGGCTGCAAGACGGTCGCCGAAGGGGTGGAGACCGCAGAGGAAGCCGCGATCCTGAGGAAACTCGGCTGTACCGAACTGCAGGGCTTCTATTTCTCGACGCCGCTGCCCTTCGAAAGCTTCAACAACTGGCTGCAAAACCGCCAGGAACAGCGCATGGGCCTCGTCGCCTGACGCATCTCGAAGCCGTAGCGGACTGAAACTAGGCAGTTTATCGGAGCGCTTTACGGTTCGGTAACCATAACTGGATATCGTGGCCGGTGCGAGAGGCGGCGTTCACCCCACACGAACGTCGGCGACGACCCCACACCTGAAGCCGAGGTGTTCTCTAGCGCTGAGACGCTGGTTTGAGAACATTCCGTCCTCTCGCACCTTGCTTCCCGAATAATGTGCAGTGATCCCTTTGTCGCAGCTTGTGCGGACAAGTGCATTCGGTCAGGTCTGTGCGGTCTGACCTATGCGGTCAAGAACGGGTTGCTCACCCGTTCGCGGCCCAGCGTGCTGCCTGGTCCGTGACCGCAGACGAACGAGACATCGTCGCCGAGCGGGAGCAGCTTTTCGCGGATCGAACGGATCAGTGCCTCATGGTCGCCGCCCGGCAGGTCCGTCCTGCCGATGGAGCCCTGAAACAGCACGTCGCCCACATGGGCAAAACGGTGCGCCTCGTTGTAGAACACCACATGGCCCGGCGCATGGCCGGGGCAATGCAGCACCTTGAAGACATGATCGCCAAAACCGACGGTGTCGCCTTCGCTGAGCCACTGGTCGGGATAGGCGTTCTGAAATCCGCCCGGAACGCCGAACATCTCTGCCTGCTTCTCGATGCTTTCCAGCAGTTTGCGGTCGGCTTCATGCGGGCCGGTGATCGAAACGCCGAGCGCCCGCTTCAGCGCCTCGGCCCCGCCGGCATGGTCGATATGGCCATGAGTCAGCCAGATCTCCTTCACCGTGACGCCGGTTTCCTGCAATGCCGCCTGAATGCGTTCCACCTCCCCGCCCGGATCGATGACCACGCCTTCCATGCTCTCATCATCCCACAGGATCGTGCAGTTCTGCTGGAACGGGGTAACCGTTACGATGGCGGCGGCAAGTTTTCCCATGCTTCTTCCCGGTAGGCTGTTGGCGTCTGCCCCTGCAAGGGGCGTGGCCATCCTTTAACAGCAAGGGACACGGCAGTTCAAAAAGAAAACGGGCGGCAAGCCGCCCGTCTCCATCTTCGCAATGATGCGAGAACTTATTTCTTCATCATGTTGGCGAGCATGCCGCCGATGCCGGTCAGCGCGCCGCCGCCAACGGCGCCGCCTGCCACCTGGGCAAGAATGTTGCCCATGTCGAGGCCGCCGGCCATATCACCGGCCGCAGCGCCCAGCAGGCCGCCCAGCGGACCGGCGCCGCTTGCCAGACCACCGCCAATGATGCCGCCGGCACCGCCGAGCAGCATCTTGGTGATCATCGGCACGGCAATCGACTTGACCAGATTGCCGACTACCCCGCCACCAACAGCACCGGAAATGGCCTGGATGATCAGCGGAACGATTATTTCCATCATGTTACTTCTCCCAAAGACGGGCTCAGCCCGCACCCAACGATGAAGAGCCTGGATGACTCTTGCGGAGTATTAGACTTTTGTAGAAAAAAACGCAAATCGAATTACGGAACGTAACCCGTTTGCGCACGGCGGGCCACCGCCATGCGAATTTGCCGCGAAAGCATGGTGTGGGCGCAGGCCGGTCAGGCCGCTTTGGTGGCGCCTGCTTTGCCGGTCACCAGCGCCTCGTAATCGTCCATCAGCGCACGGCTGATATCCCCCGGCGTGAACCTGTAGGATCCGATTTCCGAAACGGGCGTCACTTCCGCGGCGGTGCCCGTCAGGAAGCATTCGCCGAAACCCGAAAGCTCTTCCGGCATGATGGCCCGTTCGATGACCTCGATGCCCCTTGCCCTGGCCAGATCGATGACCGTGCGGCGCGTGATGCCGTCGAGGAAACAGTCGGGCTTCGGCGTGTGGATGACGCCGTCGGTGATGAAAAACAGATTGGCACCCGTCGCTTCCGCCACCTGCCCGCGATAATCGAGCATCATTGCATCGGCGTACCCCTTGGCCTCGGCAGCATGCTTGGACAGCGTGCAGATCATGTAGAGGCCCGCTGCCTTGGCGAAGGACGGCGCGGTTTTCGGGTCGGGCCTGCGCCAGTCGGCGATGTCGAGACGGATACCCTTGAGCCGCTCCTGCGGATCGAAATAGCTCGGCCACTCCCATACCGCGATTGCCACGTTGATGCGGTTCTTCTGCGCAGAAACCCCCATCATCTCGCTGCCGCGCCACGCGACCGGACGGATATAGGCATCCTTCAGGCCCTGTTTCTTGAGTGTGGCGACGCAGGCCTCGTCGATCTCTTCCACCGAGTAGGGAATTTTCATTCCCAGCGTTTCAGCGGAATAAAACAGCCGCTCGGTGTGCTCGCGCAGTTTGAAGATCTCGCCCTCATAGGCGCGCTCGCCCTCGAAGACGGAGCTTGCATAATGCAGCCCGTGGGTCAGCACATGGACTTTGGCGTCGCCCCACGCAACGAACTCTCCGTTGAACCAGATATGGCCACCCATTTGATCGTAAGGAACGCCTGCCATCGGAATTCTCCAACCCGTTATATGTTCTGTTTGTTTTCTGTTTCGCGCCCCGTCCCGCAGCCGGCACCGTGGTCGCGGCCACTTTCTGCCGGCAATATTAGCCAAGACGATCGAAAAAGCCTATGCTTCGCCCCAAAATATGTCAATACTGCTGACATATTGGCAAGCATCGCTGCCTTGCAACCAGATGGCGATCCATGATTAACGGGCCTTGCATCATCAACGGCACGGCGCTTCAACCGGCAAGCAAATTCACATGGGCATGATCGACGACCACCACGCCGCCCCGCTGGGCAGCGACGACATCAGCGAAATCGAGCTGATCGAATTGCTGTTTTTCGCCTATCGCGACTTCGTCGGCGACGCCGACCGCATTCTCGAGGCCCAGGGTTTCGGCCGTGCCCATCACCGCGTGCTTTATTTCGTCAACCGCAAGCCGTCGATGACCGTTGCCGAACTGCTCGACCTGCTGGCCATCACCAAACAGAGCCTTGCCCGGGTTCTCAAGCAGCTCATCGAATCGGGCTATATCGTCCAGAAAACCGGCAACGAGGACCGCCGCCAGCGCCTGCTCTTTCCCACCCCGGCCGGCCGCAAGCTCATTCTGGAACTTTCAGCGCCACAGTCCCGCCGCATCCACGCGGCATTGAAGGCGGTGAATACCGTCAACCGGGAGGATATCGCGGCATTCTTGGCCGCCATGCGCAACCCGCCGGGCGCGTGAAGCAAGGGGCAACAACTGCGAAGGCTCAACCATGGAACGTGCCACAGACGACACCGCCACGGACCGGCACCCTGTAACCCCGAGCGACGACGCTCCCCATCTGCTGGTAATCGATGACGACCGCCGGATTCGCGAACTGACCCGCCGCTATCTTGCTGAACGGGGATTTCGGGTCACCCTCGCCGCCGATGCCGCCGAAGCCAGACGGCACCTTGCCGGTCTCGAATTCGATCTCCTCATCGTCGACGTGATGATGCCCGGCGAAACCGGGCTCAGCCTGACCCGTTCGCTGAAGGAGCAGACCGATGTGCCGGTGCTGATGCTTACGGCCCTGGCAGAAACGCAGAACCGCATCGACGGCCTGGAGTCGGGTGCCGACGACTATCTGCCGAAGCCCTTCGATCCGCGCGAACTGGTTCTGCGCATCAACAACATTCTCAAACGCACCAGCCGGCCCGATACGCCCGCTGTCGAGCATGTCAGCTTCGGGCCGTTCCAGTTTTCCGTCACCCGCCGCGAACTCAAGCGCGACGGCGAACTGATCCGCCTCACCGAGCGCGAGCAGGAAATCATGATCGTCTTCGCCAGCCGCATGGGCGAGACGGTGGCGCGTCACGAACTGCTGACCGAAGGTTCGGATGCCGGTGAGCGCAAGATCGACGTCCAGATCAACCGCCTGCGCCGCAAGATCGAGGCAGATCCCAGCGATCCGAAATGGCTGCAGACAGTGCGCGGCATTGGCTATCGGCTGTTTCCGGGATAAGGATGCCGCAACATGGATAACCGGCTTGGCCGGCGGACCGAGGCAGGGCCGCCGGAAACGCGTGCCGGCAGCAACGGCTTGGAACCGGGTTTGGGGATTCTGCAGAGCAATACCTATTACCGAAGCTGGCGCCGCAGCCCGCCTGCGCGCTTCCTGCGTTGGTTCGGTCGCAGGATGCCCAAGGGGCTTTATGCCCGTTCCATTCTGATCATCATCACCCCGATGGTGATCCTTCAGATCGTCATCGCCTATGTCTTCATGGAACGCCACTGGCAGACCGTTACCCAGCGTCTGTCGACGGCGGTAACCGCCGATCTTGCCGCCATCATCGATGTCATCGAATCCTATCCCCAGGATGAAAACTACGAGGAAATCGCCCGCATCGCCCAGGAGCGCCTGCGCCTCAACATCGCCATCCTGCCGCCCGATCCCTTTCCCCCGGCAACCGCCAAACCGTTCTTTTCCATTCTCGACGATGTGCTTCAGGAGGAAATCACCAAGCAGATCGGCCGGCCTTTCTGGATCGACACGGTGGGCGATTCCAACCTGATCGAAATCCGCATCCGACTGGAGGAACCCGAGCGTGTGCTGCGCGTCTATGCCCGGCGCAGCCAGGCCTATGCCTCAAACTCGCACATCTTCCTGTTGTGGATGATCGGCGCTTCGGTGTTCCTGATCGCCCTGTCGATCCTGTTCCTGCGCAACCAGATCCGGCCGATCCAGAACCTTGCCCGCGCTGCCGAACTCTATGGCAAGGGCCGAGACCTGCCCATCGACTTCCAGATTCGCGGCGCGCGGGAAGTGCGTCAGGCGGGCCTCGCCTTCCTGCAGATGCGCGAGCGCATCGACCGCCAGATCCAGCAGCGCACAGCCATGCTGACCGGGGTCAGCCACGATCTGCGCACCATCCTGACCCGCTTCAAGCTGCAGGTGGCGCTGCAGGGCGAAAGCCCGGAGACGGAGGAACTGCAGCGCGACATCGACGAGATGCAGCGCATGCTGCAGGGCTATCTCGATTTTGCCAAGGGCGAGAGCGGCGAGGAAATCGAGGAGGTGCGCCTGCTCGACCTGTTCGAGCGCCACCGGAACGAGGCTTCCCTGAAGGGCAACAAATACACGGTTTCCTGTCCGAAAAATCTCTCCATCCGCGGCCGGCCCAATGCGCTGGCGCGCATGGTTGGCAATCTGGTCACCAATGCCTTCCGCCATGCCAACAAGGTCAAGGTGACAGCAATCGACGACGGGCAGGATGTCGTCCTGTGGGTCGATGACAACGGTTCGGGCATACCGGTGAAAGACCGCGAAGAGGTTTTCAGGCCGTTCCTGCGGCTTGACGAAGCCCGGAACCAGGATGAAAGCGGCACCGGCCTTGGCCTGCCCATCGCCCGCGACATCGCCAGGCTGCATGGCGGCGACATCAAGCTGGAAGACAGTCCGCTGGGCGGTTTGCGCGCCACGATCAGGCTGCCACACTAAAGCGCTTGCGATCCGGTCAGTGCAACCGGCTGCCGTTGGGCACCGGCTTGTCGGGAGATGCAAGCACCACCGCGCCATCGGCGTCGTTAAAGCCCAGCGTCAGCACTTCCGACATGAAAGGGCCGATCTGGCGCGGCGGGAAATTGACCACCGCCATAACCTGCCTGCCGACCAGTTCCTCCGGCTGGTAATGCACGGTGATCTGGGCCGAGCATTTGCGAATGCCGATGTCCTCGCCGAAATCGATGCGCAGCTTGTAGGCCGGCCGCCGGGCCTCGGGAAAGATCTCCGCAGCCACCACCGTTCCGACACGAATGTCGACTTTCAGAAAGTCGTCGATGCTGATCCTGGTTTCGTCACTCATCACTTCACCTGTCCGGATAATTCCTCAGAGCGGCGCCGCGCCGCATGGATGGCGCGCGCCACCAGTTTCTCGAGCCGCCCTTCACCCATCAACTCGCCAAGGGCTGCAGCCGTCGTTCCATTGGGCGAGGTGACGTTTTCGCGCAGCACGCCGGCCGGCTCGTCGAGTTGCGACAGCATCGCGCCTGCGCCGGCAATGGTCTCGCGCGCCAGCGCCTCGGCAAGATCGGGCGAAAGCCCCTCGCCAACACCCGCCGCCGCCATGCATTCGGCGAGATGAAACACGTAAGCCGGGCCGCTGCCGGAAACCGCGGTGACCGCATCGATCATCGCCTCGTCCTCGACCCAGCGCACCTTGCCGATCGCCGACAGCAGTCCGTCGACGCGCGCTTTTTGCTGCTCGCTGCAAAGCCCATTGGGACAGCACACCGTAATGCCCTTTCGCAAGATGGCGGGCGTGTTGGGCATGGAGCGCACCACAGGCACCTCGCCCAGATGCGCAGCAAGCTGAGCCAGCGTCGTACCAGCCGCCACACTGACGGAGACGGTGTCCGGCCCAGCCAGGCCCTTCAGGGTTGGCAACACCGCTTCCATCGCCTGCGGCTTTACCGCAATCAGCATCACATCGGGCCTGTAGCCCTCGGGCGGTGCCAGGCAATGGCGGATGTCATGCTTTTGCAGCAGTGCCGCCATCCCGTCGCGCGGCGACGGGTCGACCACGGTAATGCGGTTCGCCGCAAAGCCGCTTTCGATCCAGCCGGCGAGCATCGCCCCGCCCATGTTTCCGGCCCCAATGAGGCAAAGCTCGAATTCGTCGGCCATCGATCCGCTCCCGCGCAAATTACACCGGCAATTCACTGCCATAGCGCCTGCGGCGACTCAAGCCGTGCCCGTGTTCGGAGAATAAGGGAAGTATGGCAGCAGAACGGGAAGGCCGTCAGGCGGTTCCGTGGGTCTCGAACAGAACGGCATCGAGCGCTTCCTTGCTGCTCTTGCCGGCCCAGACCACATACTGGAATGCCTGATAGTAGCGCTCGCAGGCTTCCAGCGCACTGGTCAGCAGGCATTCAAGCTGTTCGGCGGTCGGATCGGCGCCACCGTTCAACAGCAGGGTCTGGCGGAACATCACCGCGCCGTCCTCCCGCCACAGGTCGAAATGGCCGATCAGCAACTGCTCGTTGACCTGGCTGATCAGGTTGATCGCCTCGTTCATCCGGTTTTCGGTAATTTTCAGATCAAATGCGCAGGCAAGATGGAGGGCCTCGAATTCCTCCATCCAGGACAGGGAAACGTCATAGTCGGACCACACCCCGTTGACGGTCATGCTGATCTCGTCATTGATGCGTTCGAACTGCCAGTCGTTCAGGGAGGCTACCTGCTCCAACAGATCGACCGGATTGGTGTCCCGCTCCACTTCCAGTTCGAAAAGACCCATTCCCCGTATACTCCTTGTCCCCGCCATTTCCTGTACACGGCAATGCCGTGCATTGCCATGCGCCTCCTGCCGGCTGCCGGAACAGCCGGGCCTTGAAGTCGGAAGCGGACAGGTTGCAAAACCTGAAAACAGGTGCCCCGTTGCGACCTGCCCGCTCCACCATAGGCAACCGGGAGGAGGAAGTTGCCCAGGTCCGCCGCGAATCAAAACCTGAATTCAGTGTAACCGCGAAAAACCGTCCCGCCACAGGCCGCAGGAGGATTGGCTGGCGAATCTGTGGAGAAGGGCGGAATCAACCTCTTCAGAAGATTCGCTAACAGATTCTTCTGACTCCGCTTTTTCGCCCGGCGGGTCTGTGGATAATTTCCGAAATTTTTTTGCCCCTCGCCGGCTCCCGGCGGGGCGGAACCACATGCGCGGTTACTTCTTCGCGGAAGCAGCCTTCCCGGCAGCTTTGGCGGCCGGCTTGGCTGCCTTTTCCAGCGCGGCGATTTTGGCTTCCAGCTTGTCGATCCGCTCGGCCAGCCGGTCGTTTTCAGCACGCGCATTGGCCGCCATTTCCTTCACCGCATCGAAGTCGTCGCGCTTGACGAGATCGAGATTGCCGAGCATCCGCTCTGCCTGATGGCGGAACACGTTCTCCGCCTCCTTGCGCATGCCCTGCGCAACGCCGGCCGCATCGGTCATCAGTTTTGCAAATTCGTCGAATACGCGATTGGGACCATCGGTCATGGCATCACTCCTGAAGGCTTTGCCGCCAACCGTGGCGGCGCTGTAGAAATAAGACCGCTGCCAGACCAAATCAACCACCCGGCGCGCGCTTGCCGCACCGCGCCGCCTCCTGTAGGGGACGGACATTCTGTTCCAGGGGACACCGTTCGATGTCATTTGCAATGCTTGCAGGCGCCATTGCCTTTCCGCAGATCGATCCCGTGGCACTCTCCATCGGCCCTCTTTCAGTGCACTGGTACGGGCTGGCCTATGTCGCCGGCTTCCTCTTTGCATGGTGGTATGCGCGGCGGCTGGTCTCCAACATCTCGCTGTGGCCGCGGCACAAGATGGACAACCTCCCTATCCACCCCGTCGACATCGACGACTTCCTGGTCTGGGCCGTCATCGGCATCATCCTCGGCGGCAGGCTCGGCTATGTCCTGTTCTATGAGCTTTCAACCTATCTGGAGAATCCGCTGCGCGTCTTCATGCTGTGGCAGGGCGGCATGAGTTTCCATGGCGGGCTGACCGGCTGTATCCTCGCCATGATCGCCTTCGCCCGCTCGCGCGGTTTTTCCGTCTTTCACCTGTTCGACGTGATCGGGCCCAGTTCCACCATCGGCCTGTTTTTCGGCAGAGTGGCCAATTTCATCAATCAGGAGCTTTACGGCAAGCCGACCGACTTCGCCCTTGGCGTGATCTTCCCGATCACCGGAGACGGCATTCCCCGTCATCCGAGCCAGCTCTATGAGGGCATTCTGGAAGGTCTCGTGCTGTTTGCGATCCTGCGCTACCTGACCCATTCGAGAAAGATGTTCGCCCAGCCGGGCTTTGTCGCCGGGGCCTTCGTCTGCGGCTATGCCATTGCCCGCATCGCGGTCGAATTCGTCCGCCTGCCCGACCCGCAGATCGGCTATCTTCTCGGCGGCTGGCTCACCATGGGCATGGTGCTGTCGCTTCCCTTCATCGCCATCGGACTGTGGAGCATGGTGACTTCAAGAAACCGCGAACCGAGTTTCCGCCCCGCCCCGCAGGACAGCGAATGACCGCCGGGCAGTTTGCCAGCCTGAAGGAGAAGCTCGCCTTCCAGATCGACCGGCAGGGCCCGATTTCGCTTTCAGCCTACATGCATGCCTGTCTCAACGATCCGCAATTCGGTTACTACACGACAAGACCGGCAATCGGCGAAACCGCCGATTTCATCACCGCGCCGGAGACAAGCCAGATGTTCGGCGAACTGATCGGCGGCTGGTGCGTGGCCGCCTGGCAGCAATTGGGTTGTCCGGACCCCTTCTGTCTTGCCGAACCCGGCCCCGGCAGGGGAACGCTAATGGCCGACCTGCTGCGCGCGGCAAGCCGGGCGGAAGGCTTCATCGAGGCCGCAAGGCTGGTGCTGATAGAGGCCAGCCCACTGATGCGCGGGCGGCAGAAGGCAGCCCTTGAGCCATGGGAAGACAGGCTCGGCGGGCTGGAATGGACGGATCGCGTCTCCGCTTTGCCTGCCATGCCGCTGATTGCCGTCGCCAACGAGTTTCTCGATGCCCTGCCCCTGCGCCAATACATCAAGGCTGAAGCCGGCTGGCGGGAGGCCGGCATCGGCTTGGGCGAGGATGGCAGGCTGATCCGGGTAACCCTGCCCTCGCTGGCCGATCCGGCCATCCTGCCCGAAGGCGCAGACGGGGAGCCGGAAGGCGCGGTGTTTGAACACGCCCCGGCCCGCGAGGCAGTGATCGAGGAAATCGCCGCCCGTCTGCTCGAATACCGCGGCGCTGCCCTGTTCATCGACTACGGCCATGCCGTTTCAGGCTTTGGCGATACCTTTCAGGCCATGCGCGGCCATGCCTATGCCGATCCGCTTGCCGGGCCCGGCACACAGGATCTGACATCCCATGTCGACTTCGAGCGTCTGGCCGCCGCCGCGCGAAGGGCGGGATTGCCCCACGCCGCCCTCGCCTCTCAGGGCGATTTCCTGCTCGAACTCGGCCTGCTCGAACGTGCCGGCGCGCTTGGACACGGCAAGGATGCGGCGATGCAGGAAACCCTGCGCCGTCAGGTCGAGCGCCTCGCCGGTCCCGACCAGATGGGGACGCTGTTCAAGGTGCTGCGCCTGACCAACCCGCGGCTGGAACTCCCCGGCTATGGTCAAGCCGCCGCTTGACAGCCAGCTTCCCGGCAACCAAACATCGCCGGATCACGATTGCCAGAAATCCGGGCAGGAAATGAAAGACGGCAAGGCCGAACTGAAACCCGTCACCGCCAGGACGCTTGCTGGCGACAACATCCGTCACGGCTTCTTCACCCGCGATGGCGGCGTGTCGGATGGCATCTATCGCGGCCTCAACGTCGGCATCGGCTCCCGCGACGAGCCCGACAAGGTGCTGGAAAACCGCCACCGCGTCGCTACTCATCTCGATGTGGCACCACAGAACCTTGCTACGCTTTACCAGATCCATTCGAGCAGCGTGCTGGAGATCAGCAGGGCACCCGCCGGCGACCGCCCGAAAAGCGATGCGATGGTTACCGACACGCCGGGGATTGCCATTGGCATTCTGACGGCAGATTGCGGCCCGGTACTGTTTGCCGATGCCGAAAGCGGTATTATCGGCGCCGCCCATGCCGGCTGGAAGGGCGCCACCGGCGGCATACTCGAAAACACCGTGACGGCGATGGAGACGCTCGGTGCCCGCCGCGAAAACATCCGCGCCGTGCTCGGCCCCACCATCAGCCAGGCCAATTACGAGGTCGGTCCGGATTTCGTCGACCGGCTGATGGCGCTCGACCCCGCCAACGACCGCTGGCTGGCTCCTTCCGCGAACGAAGGCCACGCCATGTTCGACCTGCCCGGTTATATCGTCAGCCGACTGCAGGCCCTCGGCGTCGCCGCAGAATGGACCGGCGAATGCACCTATGCCGATGAGGACCGCTTCTTCTCCTATCGCCGCACCACCCATCGCCAGGAGCCGGACTACGGACGGCAGATTTCCGCGATCTGCCTCGCATAGGCTTTGCGTACACAGCAAAAGGACAGGCCATGGCGCTTCATTTCACCCGCAAGGAATATGCTGCCCGCATGGAGCGGCTGAAAGACGAAATGAAAAAGGCCGGTCTCGACGGCATGCTGCTGTTTGCCCAGGAAAGCATGTACTGGCTGACCGGCTACGACACCTTCGGCTACTGCTTCTTCCAGTGCATGATCGTTTCGGCCAAGGGCGACATCACCCTGCTGACCCGCGCCCCCGATCTGCGCCAGGCACAACACACCTCCATCGTCGAGGACATCCGTATCTGGCGCGATCACGGCAAGGCGCAACCCGAAAAGGATCTCAAACAGGCCCTAGAAGACCTCGGCTACAGGAACAAGGCCCTCGGCATCGAACGCAAGACCGTCGGCCTCAACGGCTTCTACGGCGATGCAGTCAACCGCAGCCTGCGCGGTTTTGCACAACTGGCCGATCATTCGCTGATGGTCGACACCCTGCGCATGGTGAAATCGCCTGCGGAACTGAAGTACATCCGCAAAGCGGGAGAACTGGCCGACGACGCGCTGGATGCCGCCATTGTCGCGACCCGTGCCGGAGCCGATGAGGGCGACATTCTCGCCGCCATGCACTCGGCAATCTTCTCGAAAGGCGGCGACTATGCCGGCAACGAATTCATCATCGGCTCGGGTGCCGACGCCCTGCTCTGCCGTTACAAGTCCGGTCGCCGCAAGCTTTCGAGGAACGACCAGCTGACGCTCGAATGGGCAGGCTCCTACCGCCACTATCATGCCGCCATGATGCGCACGATTATCATCGGCAAGCCGAAGAAACGCCATCTGCAGCTTTACGAGGCAAGCCGCGACGCGCTCAATGCCGTGGCCGGTGCCATGCAGGTCGGCAACACCTTTGGCGACATGTTCGATGCCCATGCGAAAACGCTCGACGAGGCGGGGCTGCGCGAACACCGTCTCAATGCCTGCGGTTATTCCATGGGAGCCTCCTTCACCCCCTGCTGGATGGATCCGCCGATGATCTACGAAGCCAACCCTACGGTGATCGAGGAAAACATGGTTCTGTTTCACCACATGATTATCGCCGACAGCAGTTCGAAAACGGCGATGACGCTCGGCCGCAGCTACATCGCCACGCGCAAGGGCCCTGTTTGCCTTTCCCGCCACGAAATTGACCTGATCCGCTGTTAGCGGCAAGAATGGGAAAAGGCATATGCGGTGATTCTCCTCCGGAAGCGGCAGAGATGGGAGCAGATACCGTACCTGCCTTGTTGGGAACCGTCACGGGACTGGTTCCGCCGGTAAATGCCCGTCCGGTGGAAACGGGCGGCAAGCGTGCAGGAATTCGGGGATGCGGCAAATTCACGATCTGACCCTCTCAACCTGGTTTTCTTCAATGTCCGGCAGGGTCGTTGCGGCCTTGATCCTGGTGGCAGCCCTCATCGTGCTGAGCGCCTGTAATTCAGGCTCTCTGACCGAGGGCCTTGAAAGTGCTGCAAGTCCGCAACCCTCCCAGTCTGTCGGAACCCAGCCCGGTGATGTCAGTGGCGGCACGGCAACGCTTGACGGCACAACAACCGATCCGGCCGGCCAGCAGACTGCCGCCCTTCCGGCGGGACGGTCGGTAACCTTCCTGCCGGTCTCAAATGCCCCGCAAACCGCGGTCACCAACCTTGCCCGCTCGATCCGCAACGAGGCGCAGCGACAGGGCGTGCCGGTCGTCGGCTCCGTTCAGCAGGGTGCCGCCTATCAGGTAAAGGGTTATTTCTCGGCACTGGAGGACGGTTCCGGAACCCTGCTCGTCTATGTCTGGGACATTCTCGACCGCAACAACAAGCGCGTCTACCGCATCAACGGCCAGGAACAGGCCGGCGGACGCAGTTCCGATCCCTGGGGCGCGGTAACGCCGGCAATGCTCGACCGGGTTGCGCAAACGACCATGGCACAGTTGAAGAGCTGGCTCTCTACCCGCTAGGGGTTGGTCTTCCCGGAAGTTTTCTACAGTTTAATGCTTGTTGCGGCGGATTGGCGGTCAATCACGCATTGAAGCATCGTGCCGCTTACCCTATAGACCATCCCCAATAGACTACGGGCAAAAGCGCACCCATCAGCACCATCGGCAAACCGGGCTGGCTTCATGAAACTGTTTGCAGGCAACTCGAACCGCTCGCTCGCCGGGCACATCTGCAACTATCTCGATATCCAGCTTGGAAAGGCAAACGTCCGACGCTTTGCCGACCAGGAAATCTTCATCGAGATTCTGGAAAACGTCCGCGGCGAGGACTGCTTCATTCTGCAGTCCACCTCCTACCCCGCCAACGACCACCTGATGGAACTGCTGATCATGATGGATGCGCTGCGCCGGGCTTCAGCGCGCCGCATCACGGCGGTGCTTCCCTATTTCGGTTACGCCCGCCAGGACCGCAAACCCGGCCCCCGCACGCCGATCTCGGCCAAGGTCGTTGCCAACCTGATCACCACCGCCGGTGCCGACCGCATTCTGACGCTCGACCTTCATGCCGCCCAGATCCAGGGCTTTTTCGACATTCCGACCGACAACCTTTTCGCCGTGCCGGTGCTCGCCCGCGACGTGAAGGAAAACTACGCGCTTGAAAACGTGATGGTGGTCTCGCCCGATGTCGGCGGCGTGGTTCGCGCCCGCGCGCTCGCCAAGCGCCTTGATTCCATGCTGGCCATCGTCGACAAGCGCCGCGACCGGCCCGGTGAGTCTGAAGTGATGAACGTCATCGGCGACGTAAAGGGCAAGGACTGCCTGCTGATCGACGACATCATCGATTCGGGCGGCACGCTGTGCAACGCCGCCGAGGCCCTGCTGGCGAAAGGCGCAACCAGCGTTACCGCCTACATCACCCACGGCGTGCTGTCGGGCGGCGCAGTGTCGCGCATTACCTCCTCCAAGCTCAAGGAACTGGTGATCACCGATTCCATCGAGCCCACTTCCGCCGTGAAGACCGCCCACAACATCCGCGTTGTTTCCGTCGCCGAACTAGTTGGCGAGGCGATCCAGAGAACCGCGCTGGAAAAATCTGTTTCAAGTTTGTTCGATTGATCTTATATTTTGATGGTAGCCACCAAGGCAGCTTCCATCAAAGGGATCAATGTATACCAGCACCAAACATGTAAGCGATGCGCAAACCGGCAATGGCTACGATATCTATTATTTGGCCATCATTGCCCTCATGGGTGCCGGTTTCGGAATCTATACCATCAGCGATCAGTTGCCCTTTAACATGAGCCTGCTCGCCTACATGGCGCTGTTTCTTCTCGTGCCCATGATGTTGGCCTTGTCCCTGTTCAATCGGGTGACCAGTGTCCGTCGAAAACTGCAGATCGAACTCGCCGTTGAAGAAGAACAGCGGCTGACGGAAGCTGATGGTGAATTGATCGCGAAGGCGCTGCAAGACCGCAAGCCCGGCAAGAAGAAGTAAGCTGGCTGGCCGGACGCACCTTTTCGATGAAGTTGAAAAATGGCTGCGAACGCGCCCAGCCCAACTCGGCCGCGTTCCGGCAAACGAACTGGCTTCCGACTACCTTCAGGCAGACCATTACATTGGACAAATCGACAACGTCTCCGCACCGCTCAAAACGGGGGAAAAATGGCGATTGGGGCTAAGCGGAACCGGACTGGTTGTTACTGTGGCCGGCGCCTTCATTGCCCTGCCGGCCGTGGCCGCCGGTGTGCTGCTGTTCGCTGTAAGCGAAACGGCTGTCCTGCTGGACAATGCCCATCTGGCCGAGGCAATGGAGAAGATCGAGCGTATCCGGCATTATAAGCAGAGAATACGAGTCGAACTCAACAAACGGGCCGAATGAGCGATGCGTCTGGTTCTATTGATATCGTCGACTGCCTTCATGGCATCAATCCTGGCTACACCCGCCCACGCCGACACACAAAAGGTAGGCACGCTCGAATGTTTCGTCGATGCCGGCGGCGGCTACATCGTCGGCTCGACCAAGGATGTCAGTTGCGTGCTCTATGGCGACAATGACGAGGCGCTGGAACACTATGTCGGCGAATTGAAGAAATACGGTGTCGACATCGGCTTCACCGAAGAATCCCTCATGGTCTGGGACGTTTTCGTTGCAAACGGAAAGACCTATGCACCCGGCTCCCTGGCCGGCAGTTTTGCCGGTGCATCCGCCAATGCCAGCGTCGCCTTCGGCCTTGGCGCCAGCGTTCTGATCGGCGGGCTGTCGGAGGATTTCGCCCTTCAGCCGGTACAGATAGCAAAGCAGAAGGGCATCAACATCGCCGTCGGGATCACCCGCATGCAGTTGCAGCAGGTTGCCGCCACCCCCGAAGAGGACAAGACGGAAACCGCCCAGTAATAGGGTCAGGCGAGAAACCTGACAGCCACACCGGCAACAATCGCCGAGGCCAGAACACCCGGCACCCCGCCGCCGCGCCACAGCCACAAGCCTGCAAGCAGGACAATGGCGAATGCTGCCGGATCGGCACTTCCCGGCACGGGAAAATCGACAGTCCCGCCCGCAAACGACACCTGCCGCACCTCACCGAACAGGACGTGCAAACCGAACCAGATGGCAAGGTTCGCCATCACGCCGGTGACGGCTGCAGTAATCGCAGCCAGCGCTCCCGCCAGCCGGGGATTGGCACGCAACCGCTCCATGAACGGCGCGCCGATAAAGATCCAGATAAAGCAGGGAACGAAGGTCACCCACAGGGTGATCAGCGCGCCGAGCAGGCCGCCGGTCATGGGATCCAGTCCCCCGGCATCTCGGAACGCGGCGACGAAACCGACGAACACCAGAACCAGGATCAGCGGACCGGGTGTCGTTTCCGCAAGACCGAGGCCGGCAAGCATCTCCTGCGGCACCAGCCAGTGATGAACCTCCACCGCCTGCTGGCCGACATAGGCAAGCACCGCATAGGCGCCGCCAAAGGTGACCACCGCAGCCTTTGAAAAGAATACCGCCAGATCGAAGAACGTGCCCGGCCCGAAGGCCGGACGGAGCAGCAGAACCGGCAGGAACCAGATTGCCAGTCCCGTACAGAACACCACAGCTGAAGACGCCAGGGAGACGGGTTGTCCCCAATCGTCACGCGCCTCGCCGGGTGCTGCGAAAATCTCCGGCCGCAGCAGACCCAGGATCGCGGCGCCGAGAATGACTGCCGGAAAGGGAACGCTGAACACCATCAGCGCGACAAGGGCCGCCAGTGCCACGAGATAGTGCCACCGGCTGCTCAGTGCCCGCCCCGCAACCCTGATCAGTGCCTGCACGACGATTGCCAGCACCGCTGCCTTGAGGCCGAACAGCGCGCCTTCCACATGGGGCACGCCGCCAAAATGGACATAGATCGCCGACAACGCGATGAGGATCAGCGTGCCGGGAAGCACGAACAGACCGCCGGCGATCAGCCCTCCGGGGATACCGCGCAGCAGCCAGCCGGAATAGGTCGCAAGCTGCATTGCCTCCGGCCCCGGCAGCAGCATGCAGAAATTGAGCGCATGGAGGAAGCGCCGCTCGTCGAGCCAGCCCTTTTCCTCGACCAGCACCCGGTGCATCAGCGCGATCTGCCCTGCCGGGCCGCCAAACGACAGGACGCCGATCTTGCCGAAGGTGCGGACAAGTTCGCCATACCCGGTCATTCCACCTTCTCCATGCTTGCCGACGGCCAGTCATGACCTTCGTCACGCGCATCCAGCGCCCATCGGTAAAAGGCATCGTAAAGGCCCATCCCGGCCTCCAATTGCTCGAGATCGTCCCTGTACATTCGCGAAAGCCCGGCAGAAACAGCCAGAAGGCCTGCACACTGCGGAGCAAGATCGTGCTGGTTGGTATCGGCGCCGCGCACGACAGCCGCCAATGCTCGCAACGGTTCGGTCTCCAGCTTGAATTCTTCCAGCATGGTATCGAACGCGCAGCGCTCTCCCCTGTGGCTCCAGAAAACACCCTCAACATCAAACGGAGTGGCCGAAAACCGTTCGGCAACCTCCAGCACCTGGGAGGTTTCGACAAACAGGAACCGCGCACGCGGATCGACAAACCGCCGTATCAGCCACGGGCAGGCAATCCGGTCAATCTTGGGCCGCAGCCGGGTTACCCACAAAGTGCCTCCGTCTGCCCTTCGGGCGGGAACTGCACTGGCAGGCACCAGCGGCAAACCGGCATCCCGCCAGGCAAGGTTTCCGCCCGCCAGGCTTTCTGCCGCCACACCATGGCTGCGAAGCAGCGCGGCCGCTCCTTGCGAGAGTTTCAACCCCTTCTGACAGACAACGACAACCTTTCGCCCGCTCAGGACCGGAACAAGTTCCTCGATGTTTGTGAAGGAATGACGAAATGCACCGGGGATGAACCTCGGATCGGCTGCAAAATCCTCATCGATGCAGATGTCCACGAGCACCGGCGCGTCGGGGCGGCCGATAAGTCTTGAAAGCTGGGAAACGGTGATTTGATCTGGAGACGCCATGCATCCATCCTCCGGTTGACGGGTTGAAGGGATGCGAACATTGGGCTGGCGCCTCACGGGGTCGTCGCGAACCCCATACCCGCAAGTTGCTATGGTTTGGTTGCTTCAGTCAAGGTTCGGGGAAAGCGGGCAGCTTGAAAAAGCGGGCATTTACAGGCAACTGTGCGGTCCGGTGCAACAGTTTGGGACAAGGGCTTCCTTGGACGACGAACAAGACAGCAAACGCCAGCGCGCCTATCTCGCCCTGCGGCTGAAAAAGGCCGGCCGCAAGGCGCTGCAGGACATCACGCCGCCTGCGCTGTGGAGGCTTGTCGCGGGCAGGCAGGCCCCCAGACGCGACAAGGCCGGACTGCTGCGCGACCGCGGCGGCAAGCCCTTTGCCATCGCAGAGGACGGACCGCAGCGCTTTGCCTTCTTCGCCGGCCAGCCGGTAATCCTGCTGCCGATTGCCCGCATGCGCTATGCCGGCGCGCTCAGGTTCGAGCCGCAGGAACAGCATTTCGTTCGCTACCTTCGCGATGGCATAGGCGCCCTCGCCGCCTATTATGAAAACCACCAGCCGCGCGACGTGCTGGAAAAGCATTTTCTCCCGGCTTCCGGCAGGCCGGACACACCGCTTCGGGGCCTGCCATGGATCGAATATGCCGATGGCGAGTTCGACCGCAACGTGCCCTCGGAGAAGGGACTGGCGGCAAGCCACGGCCATCAGCACCACGGACCCGTCAGCCGTGCGAAGCTGGAACTCGAGGCCTCCCACCTCGACCGTCTGCTTGCATCCTTCCAAAAGCACGGCGTGCTGGAGACCAACGACCTTCCGGCCGGCCATTTCATCGCCGATGACGACGGCGAATGGGCCTTCTACGTCAAGGATGGCCAGCATCGCATCGCAGTCATGGCCTATCTCGGGCATGAGGAGGCACTCGTCACGCTGACCGGCGGCGTGCGCCTTGCCCGCGAGCGGGATGCCGCCTTCTTTCCCATGGTGCGCGAAGGGCTGCTGACACCGGCAGAAGCACGGAAAATCCTGCGCGCCTATACCCGGCCTTTCGCCAAACCCGGCCTGTTTACATCAGAATGAAGCAATCGCTCGCCGCTTGCCAGCGGCATCGGTTTGGCCTATAAGCCGCCTGCCCGTGCAGACACCCTTGGAGGCAGCGCGGGTTTGTTGTTTTTCGACGGCAGGCAACTGCATCGAAGAACGGCAATTTCCCGGCCCGCCGGGAAACCTCACAATACACGCGAAAGGAACTACCATGAGCGCATCCATCGAGCTCAAGGCACAGGCGCGTGGCCGGGTCGGCAAGGGGGCCGCTCGCGAACTACGCCGCAATTCACTGGTGCCTGCCGTTATCTACGGCGACAACAAGGATCCCCTGCCGATTGCCGTTCCCTACAAGGAACTTTCCATCCTGATCAATTCGGGCGGCTTTCTCAACACCGTGCTGGAAGTGGAAGTCGACGGCAGCAAGCACCGTGTGCTGCCGAAGGACTACCAGACCGAGCCGGTCCGCGATTTCTTCACCCATGTCGACTTTCTGCGCATTGGCAAGAACACCAAGGTTACGGTGGAAATCCCGGTTCACTACATCAACGAAGACGATTGCCCCGGCATCCGCAAGGGCGGCGTACTCAACATTGTCCGTCACGCGCTGGAGGTTTCCTGCCGCGCCGACGCGATCCCGGAATATTTCGAGATCGACCTGACCGGCCTGGAAATCGAGGACGTGGTTCACGCCTCGGCAATCACCCTGCCGGACGGCGTGACGCTGACGGTTTTCGACCGCGACCCGACCATGTGCTCGATTGCTGCGCCGACCGTTTCGGCTGCTGCCGGTGAGGACGAGGGCGAGGCAGTTGCTGCCGATGAAGTTCCGGCAGGCGACGAGGACCAGGAAGAGGGCGGCGAGGAGTAATCCCCGTCCGGCCCGGCCGGTTGTCTGCTCCCGCAAGGAGGTTCCGCCATGCGCATGCTCGTGGGGTTGGGAAATCCGGGGGAGAAATATGCCGGCAACCGGCACAATATCGGTTTCATGGCGGCGGATGAGATACACCGCCGCCATTCCTTTTCTCCCTGGCGCAAGAAGTTCAAAGCCGAAATCGCCGATGGCGAACTGGCCGGCGAAAAAGTCTTGCTGGTAAAACCCCAGACAATGATGAACCTGTCCGGCGAAAGCGTTGGCGAAGCGTTGCGCTTCTACAAGATGGCGATCGGCGACATCACCGTTTTCTACGACGAGCTCGACCTTGCCCCCGGCAAGGTGCGGGTGAAGACCGGCGGCGGTTCCGGCGGCCACAATGGCATCAAGTCGATCGACGCCCATTGCGGCAGGGATTATGCCCGTGTGCGGCTCGGCATCGGCCATCCCGGCGACAAGGCACGGGTTACCGGCCATGTCCTGGGCGATTTCGCCAAGTCGGACCGAGAATGGCTCGATCCCCTGCTGCAGGCGGTCGCAGACCATGCCGGCCTGCTGGTCTCGGGCGACCCGTCGACTTTCATGAACCGCGTCGCCCTTGCCACCGGCAGCGAGAAACCGGGCTCCGGGCCGAAACAACCGAAAAAGGCCCAAAGCCACATCCATCAGGCCCGCAGCAATGCGCCAAAAATGGATGTCCCCAAAACCGGTCCGATGGCCGACATGCTGAAAAAACTGTTCGGGAAAGACTAAGACATGGGTTTCAAATGCGGCATTGTGGGCCTGCCCAATGTGGGTAAATCCACGCTTTTCAACGCACTCACCAAGACGGCCGCAGCGCAGGCCGCCAACTACCCCTTCTGCACCATCGAGCCGAATACCGGCGAGGTGGCGGTGCCCGACAGGCGGCTGAAGCAGATTGCCGATGTCGCCGGCTCGAAGGAAATCATCCCGACGCGCATCTCCTTTGTCGACATTGCCGGCCTGGTGCGCGGCGCCTCGAAGGGCGAAGGCCTCGGCAACCAGTTCCTCGCCAACATCCGCGAGGTCGACGCCATCGTCCATGTGTTGCGCTGTTTCGAGGACGACGACATTACCCATGTCGAAGGCCGCATCGACCCCGTGGCCGACGCCGAGACCATCGAGACCGAACTGATGCTCGCCGATCTCGAATCGCTCGAACGCCGAACCGACCAGACGCGCAAGAAGGCAACCGGCAAGGACAAGGAGGCGATGACGGTCCTGCCGATGATGGAGGCGGCGCTGAAACTGCTGCATGACGGCAAGCCGGCCCGCATCCTGCTCGACGGCATTGCGGCAGAAGATCTGAAAATCCTCAAGGGTCTCAACCTGCTGACCTCGAAGCCCGTTCTCTATGTCTGCAACGTCGCGGAAGCCGATGCGGCAGGCGGCAACGCCCATTCCGAAGCGGTGGCGAAGATGGCCGCCGAACAGGGTGCCGAAACCGTCGTCATCTCGGCAGCCATTGAGGAGGAAATCGCCCAGATGCCGGAGGAGGAACAGCCCGAATATCTCGAAATGAACGGCTTGAGCGAATCCGGCCTCGACCGGCTGATCGCCGCAGGCTACCGCCTGCTCGACCTCATCACCTATTTTACCGCCGGCCCCAAGGAAACCCGTGCATGGACCGTCAGGCGCGGCTCCAAGGCGCCACAGGCAGCCGGCGTCATCCACACCGATTTCGAACGGGGCTTCATCCGCGCCCAGACCATCGCCTTTGACGACTACATCTCGCTTGGCGGCGAACAGGGCGCCAAGGAAGCCGGCAAGGCCCGCGACGAAGGCAAGGAATACGTCGTCCACGACGGCGACGTGATGCTGTTCAAGTTCAATACATAAAACGCTCGCAGCCGGAGCGAAGGATGATAAGCTGCCGTCATGGCATTCGATTTCATCTTCATGCTGACGGCAAACGACTCGACCATCCCCGATGCCCGCGCACGGCTCGAGGATGTGCTGGCGGGCGGTGCCCGCCATATCGGTTTCAAGGATGTCGGCCTGCCCTTCGATGAACTGAAGGGCCTTGCCGCCGATATCCGCGCTGCCGGCGGGCGGGCCTATCTCGAGGTGGTAAGCCTCGACGAGGAAAGCGAACTGCGCTCGGCAAAAGCGGCCATCGACCTTGAAGTAGACTGCCTGCTCGGCGGCACAAGGGCTGCCGCCGTCGCCCCCCTGCTGCGCGATCATCCGGTGCGCTACTATCCCTTCCCCGGAAAGATCGTAGGCCATCCCAGCGTGCTTGCGGGCAGCATCGAGGAGATTGCCGGGAGTGCCCGCCAACTGGCCGATCTTGAAACCGTTCACGGCCTCGATTTGCTCGCCTACCGCTTTGCCGGTGACGTGCCGGCATTGATGAAGGCCGTTTGCCGGTCGACCGGCAAGCCGGTGATCATGGCAGGCTCCATCGACCAGGAAGAGCGCATCAGGGCAGCAGCCGAGGCCGGCGCAGCGGGCTTTACTGTCGGCACGGCAGCCTTTGCCGAGAACTTTCCGGCGGCTGAGAAGGGTCTCGTCTCCCAGGTTCAGGCCATTCTGGCGATGACCGGGCGGGCAAGGCAGCATTCGTCGGCCCCCAAGCGCATCGCGCTCGTCGCCCACAACAATCGCAAGGCTCATCTGACGGCCTGGGTTGGCCGCCACGCAGAAACCCTGAAGCGTCACCGCATCGTCTGCACCGGCGGCACCGGCACCATGCTCGGCAAGGCCCGCCCCGGACTCTCCATCCGCCGCCTGCAGCGCGGCTCCCATGGCGGCGACCAGCAATTGGGCGCGCTGGTCGCAACCGGTGAACTGGACGCGGTGATCTTCTTCGCCGATCCTCACAGCCCCGGCGCCATCGATTTCGATCTGCTGGCGCTGCTGCGCCTGGCAATCCAGCACGATACGCCGATTGCCTGCAGTCCGGCGGCGGCCGACATGATCGTCGCCGCCATCCTGTAGGGGAATTCAGGTTTTGACGGAATCGGCAAAACACGAATGCACAAGCGAAACCCGCAGCTTAAATCATTGTCCCGTTTTTTCGAAACGTGAAATGATATGACTCACGTCACCTCTGGACGGGCGGGACACGCGACCGGATTGCCTCCGGCATCGCCTCGACGAACAGCGCGCGCAATTGCTGCCAGCCCGATCCCAGCAGCAGCACGATCACGCCCACCGCCAGGAAGACAAAGGCGGTGATCGAGGAGATGTCGACGCCGATTTCCCGCGTGATGATGGCAAGCGCCGCACCCAGCGAGATCAGCCCGGAGGTAACGAATGCCCGCCGGTCGATGACGATGCCGATCAGCACCATCAGGGTCACGATGCCGATTGCCGCCATGGCTTCCGCCGCACTGGGTTTGTCCGACCACCAGAAACCGTCCGAACCAAACAATATCGCAAAGGCCGAGTACAGCAGCAGGGGGGCAGCCGCCAGGTGCAGCCAGAAGGCGACATCCGAGCGCCGCGTCACCCGCATGCGGTCTGCCGCATCGAAGCGCAGCGCCACGGCGAACATGCCGAGGGTCAGAACAAGCCCGATGACGCCGATAAGCCTCGGATAGGTGTTGAACAGCGAATCCATTTTGGTATCGGCGCCAAAGGCTGCAAGGATCAGGAAGAAGGCCAGGCTGAAACCCGCCCAGATCATCGCAGCCAGTGCAACCGGCACCCGGTAGCGCCAGTAAAACAGCGCCAGTGCGGCAACCTGCGCGAGGAACAGAAAAGCCCCCGCCAGACTGCCGCCGCCACCGACCGCCGCTTCCACGACTACGCCGACCGAGGCAACCAGCATCACCGTCAGCGTGAAGGCCGGCAGTGCCAGGCGCTGGCGCTTCACGAACCATTCCGCCAGCACGATGATCGCCGGAATGACGGCGATGGCACTGGCCAGAGCCCAAAGCCCGCCAAGTGCGATAATGATGCCGATGGTGATCAGGATATCGTGAAAGCCGCGAATGAAGCGCGGCGCTTCAGAAGCACCGGGAATGCCGGCATCGTCTGCGTCGCTCGGCTGCGAAAGCTCGGCAAATACGCCACCTGCAGCAGGTGTGCCGGCAAGTTCGCCATGCAGCGCCAGGAGCCGCTGGCGGGTTAGCTCATCGACAACACCACGCTCCAGCGCCACTTTCAGAAACGAAACAACATCGCTCATCCGTTTTCCTCGTTTGCCAGCACCGCCCGCGCCCGTGACCGGAATTGCCGCCTTGCCAGAACCAGCACCACGAACACTGTCGTGGCGATCAGCACCCAGGGACCGACGAACCAGCCGAGATAGCCGAGCGCAAAGAAGATACCGCGCAGACCGGCAGTGAAATGATGGCTGGCGATGATGTTCATTTCAGCCGCCTGCAGCGCCACCCTGCGGCGCTCTTCCAGCGGCGCCTTGTCCGGTTGCTGCACCGCACCCATCAGAATCGAGCAGTAGTTGAACAGCCGGAACGCCCAGCCGAACTTGAAGAAGGAATAGACGAACAGAACGGTCAACCCAAGCACCTTGAGTTCGAATATCCCCCGGTTCGGCGTGTTGTCGAGCGGCAGGTCCTGATAGATTTCCACCACCAGATCGGCCGATCCCAGCAGGGCGAAACAGCCGCCGATGGCAAGGATCGAGGTGGAGGCGAAAAAGGCCGTGCCATGCTGCAGGCCGTTGAGGATCGACGTGTCGACGATCCGCAACTCGCGTTCCGCCAGCACCAGCATCCATTCGCGCCGCTTGTGGGCCATCATCCCCGACAGGCTCTTGTGCTTGAGTAGTGTGTGCTGGGTGAGCACTTCGAAAAGCAGCCAGATGCCGAAAAAGGCAGCAAGCGCTAGATGATCTGCGGTGGTAAGCGCGGCAAGTGCGTTGGTCACGGTTCAGACAGCTTCCAGACGGAACGGTTACCGGCAGCCTGTCGGAAGCGGCGCTTCAGGTCAATCCGTCACCCGGCAGGCTCAAGCGCGCCCGCGCGGAACAACCTCATAACCCGGCTCTTCCGGTTCATCGTCCTCCATCAGCGCCGGAAAGCCCGGCGCCGTGATGTCGAGGCCGGTGGCATCCTCCAGCCGCCGTATGATGTCGTCGGAATTTGCACGCACGCCGTAGCGTTTCTGTCCGTCCCTGAAAATGTCGATCATCAGCGGCGAGATTTCGAGCGGGACTGCGTTGTCCTCGGCAATCTTCTGGAACAGGCCGATATCCTTCAGCACCAGGTCCATGGTGAACTCGATGTCCCGGCTGCCGTTGAGGATCACCTGCCCCTCGGTCTCGGCAACGAAGGAGTTTCCGGACGAGATCACGATGGCCTCCCAGGTGGTGGCAAGATCGAGACCGGCCGCCTTCATCGTCACCATCGCCTCGCAAAGCGTCAGCAGGTTGGCGGTCGCAAGATAGTTGGTCATCACCTTGAGGATCGAGGCCGAACCGATGGGGCCGGTGTGCAGAATGCGCCGCCCCAGCGTCTTCAGAAACGGCAGCATGGTCTCGAAGGTTTCGCGGTCGCAACCGGCGAAGATGGATATGTTGCCGGTCGCTGCCCGGTGGCAGCCGCCCGATACCGGGCACTCGATCGCCTTGCCGCCCTTCTCACCGACCTTTGCCGCAAGCCGTTTGATTTCGCCGGCATCCGTGGTCGACATCTCGGCCCAGATCTTGCCGGGGCCGACTGCCTCGATCAGCCCGTCCTCGCCCTCCATCACCGCCGCACAGGCCTGCGGGCTCGGCAGGCAGGTGATGACGATGTCGCAGGCAGCCATCATCGCTTTCGGACTGTCGGCCCATTTCGCCCCCCTGGCGAGAAAGGGTTCGGCAGCCTTCCTGTCGAGATCGCGAACGGTCAGGTCATGACCGTTTCTAAGCAGGCTGCCCGCCAGCTTGGCGCCAACGTTTCCAAGTCCGATAAATCCGATTTTCATGAGGGTCTCCCTTGTTTGGCGAGGAAACGCAAAGCCACAAAAAAGCGCAAGCATCGAAACGCGACACTTTGGCATTGAATGCGACGAAAGGACCGCTGCCGGGATGCTCCGGCTCTTCGAAGGCTGCAGCTCAGGTCAGGAAGATGCGCTCGTAGAACCACCACGCCGCGACAACGGCTATCGCCACCGAGGCCGGAACGGTGATGTAGTGGCGGTACCAGCGTTTTTCGCCGAACCAGATGCCGACAATCAGATAGCAAAGCGCGATGACGGCAAGCTGCCCGAGTTCGACACCGACATTGAAGGCGATCAGCCCGGCAACGAAATGGGTCGACGACAATCCGATTTCGCCGAGCACCCCGGCAAAACCCAGCCCGTGCAGCAGGCCAAAGCAGAAGACGACCAGCGGCCGCCACGGATTGAGATGGTTGGTAAAGATGTTCTCGACCGCCACATAGACGATGGAGGCGGCAATCAGAGGTTCGACAATGGCCGGCGAGATGTTGACATAGCCGAGCGTCGCCAGTGCCAGCGTGATGGTATGGGCAAGCGTGAACGCGGTCACCTGCCAAAGCAGCGGCTTCCAGTGGGCCGAAAGCAGGAACAGCCCGGCGACGAACAGAATGTGATCAAGCCCCTTTGGAATGATGTGGGCAAAGCCGATCTTCACATAGTTGGCGATCACCGCGCCAAGGTTCTGCCGCGCGGTGAAGGCAAGCGATATCTCCTCGCTTCTTTCGCCAGGCCCCAGATAGGCCGAATACCCTTCTCCGCGCGCCGCGCCCGGCGGGTTCATCCGGATGACGCTGGCGCCATAGGCCTGCGGCCACTCCCAGCGCAGGTTGGCCGCATCGCCGGGAAAATCACCCGAAACCACGACAACCGAATTGCGCACCAGTGCCGTATCGCCAACCTCGGGAACCTCGATGGCGATGTCCCCGGGCACTGAGCGGGCACCGTCGAAGTAAATCCCCACCGCCTCCCGGAACTGCGGGACAAAGGCATTGAAGCGCTCCGCCAGTGCTTCCGGCGCCAGGTCGCGCAGCTGGTTGTAGGTCGCAGCCTGCGGTGAATCGTCGGTATTTTCATGCTCCGCCCCGATGCCCGAAAGTATGGCCTCCGCGTTGAGGCTGATTTCCAGCCTGTAGCGGCCGTCGCCCGCCACCTCGTCATTGGCATGAAAATCGGCAATCGCCGGCAGCACTTCATGAGCGACGGCAACCGGCACCCAAGCTGCGATCAGCAGCGCGAACATGAAAACGGCGCTCGTGAAACATTTTCCCGCTCTTGTGCGTATTGCTTTCATCGGTTCCAATTGCATCCTCGAGTGCTTCGGCTACTCTTTATCCGGTCCCGGTATCGGGCAGTTCCCATGATTGCGGCAACACCAGCGCGGAAACAAGCATGATGAAACGGCTTCTTCTGACCACATGGAGCGCAGTGATGCTGGCGGCAAGTGCGCAGGCGCACGAATACTGGCTGGAACCTGTCGTTTTTCAAGTCCGCCCCGGGGAGGAGATTTCCGGCAACCTGAAAAACGGCCAGGACTTCAAGGGCTCGAGTTTCACCTATATCACCAGCCGTTTCGAGCGTTTCACGGTCAATGCAGCCTCGGGAGAAACCCCTGTCACGGGCCGGGACGGCGACATGCCTGCACTGGTGGCCAGGACGGACGAACCGGGCCTCTACAGCGTTTCCTATCAGGGCAAGTTCGACCGCATCACCTTCACCGATCCCGCCAAGATGAAACTCTATCAGGATTACGAAGGACTGACCGGCCTGCTGCGGCACCATGCCGAAAGGGGTCTGGCGGATGATCGGCTGCAGGAACATTATGCACGCTGCGCCAAGGCCCTGTTTCAGGTCGGCGAACCGGTTGCCGGGAGCGACCGGCTGACCGGACTGAAGTTCGAACTGGTTGCCGAGGAAAACCCCTACTTGCTGGAAGAGGATGATACACTGCCGGTGCGGCTCTACTGGCAGGGCGAACCTGCCGGCGATGTCCAGATACGATGGTTCCGTTACCGCGACGCCTCCCATACCGGCACCGTGCGCACCGATGAAGCCGGGCGTGCCCGCATTCCGCTTGCAGGCGGCGGCAAGTTCATGCTCAACGCCGTCAGAATCTATCCCGGCGACGAGGACCCGGAGACCGACACTCCCGAATGGTACAGCTATTGGGCATCCCTTACCTTCGGCATCAGGGGGACCGATGCGGCGCTTGCCGAGGGGAACTGACCCGGCCGGATTTGATCCCCGTCAAGGCGCTGTCGCCTTGCCCGCCTAGTCTTGTGCCATGAGTGAAACCACCGCCCCGCCTTCCACGACCCTGCGCCGCACCCTCACCCTGCCGTTGCTCGTCTTCTACGGCCTTGGGGTTACCATTGGCGCAGGCATTTTTGCCCTTGTCGGCGAGGTACTGGCACTGGCCGGCGACCGGGCGCCGCAATCCTTTCTGCTGGCAGCCGTCATCGCCGGCGCGACCGGGCTTTCCTACGCCATCCTTGTGCGGCTTTATCCGCGCGCCGGCGGCGAAGCGATCTTCGTTAACCGCGGCCTCGGCAGGACCGCCGGTTTCCTTGCGGGTTTCGGCGTTGTTCTCACGGCAATCATCTCCAGCGCTGTCATCACGCTTGCCTTTGCCGGCTATGCCGCCAGCTTCCTGCCCCTGCCCGAACCGGTTCTTGCCATTGGCATCCTCGCCATTCTCGCTGCAATCGCCTGCTGGGGCGTGCGCGAAAGCGTGATCTTTGCTGCCGTCATCACCGTGCTGGAACTGGCGACCCTGGTACTGATCGCAGCCTTCGGCCTACCGGAATTTGTCTCCTTGCACACGACCGCCGCCGCCTTCACCCCGCCCGACAGCCTTGCAACACTCAACCCCGTGCTCGCCGGAGCGATCCTCGCCTTCTTTGCCTTTATCGGCTTCGAGGATATCGAGAACATGGCCGAGGAAACCCGGGACCCGGCCAGAACCGCCCCGCGTGCAATCCTCTGGACACTGGGACTGACGGCTATCGTCTATCTCTCCGTTTCCCTGGTTGCAGCCAGCGTGCCGCAGCGCGAACTGATTGCCAACTCGCAGGCACCGATGGCGGTACTGTTCGAACTGGCGACCGGCTATCCGGGGGATGCGGTCGCGGTGATGGCCTCAATCGCCATGGTCAACGGCATCCTGGTACAGATCGTCATGGCGGCACGCGTACTCTACGGCATGGCCGGCGAAGGCCAGATGCCCGCCTTTCTGGGCCAAGTGCATGCCCGCCGCCGCACACCCGTCGTTGCGACCCTGCTCACCACCGCCGTCATCCTGCTGCTTGCCATGACCTTCCCGCTCGTGGCGCTGGCCGAAATCACCAGCCTGGTAACGCTTGCGGTCTTCGCCATGGTCAATCTGTCGCTGTTTGCCATCGGCAGGAAAAGCACCGATCCCCTGGCGGCGCGCTTCCACTGGTGGGGCATTCCGGCGGCCGCCCTTTGCCTGGCCATTTTGTTGTGGAATCTCTCTGCTATGATGTAGCAGCTACACAACCAGGGCCGGTTGCCCGTGAACAGTCAAACCCACCTGATCATGGGCGCAGCCCTGTTTGGCAAACCCTTGCCCCGTCTTGCCTGGGCCGGCGCTGCCGGTGGCATCCTCCCCGATCTTCCCATGTATGTCATCGTCGCCGGATTGCGCCTGCAGGGGCACAGCCTCGATCGCATTTTCGGGGAGTTCTACTGGCAGGACTACTGGCAGATAGCCAATGCCGTCGGCCACAATTTCCTGCTCTGGGGTGCCGTGGCTGCCACTTCGGCATGGATCGTTACCCGTCACAGGCAGACGCAGAACCCCAACACCGCACCCGATGGCGGCGCTGCGGCAATGGCCTTCGCCTTCTCCGCCTCCGCCCTGTTGCACTCGGCAATCGATTTTCTGTGCCACCGCGACGATGGCCACATGCATTTCTGGCCGCTGACGGAGTGGCGTTTCCACTCACCCGTATCGTATTGGGATCCCAGCCATTACGGCACGGCCTTCAGTCTGTTCGAGGCAGGGCTTGGCGTACTCATTGCGATCATCCTGTTTCGCCGCTACGCCAACCCGGGCATCCGCCTGGCACTTCTGTTGTGCATCATTGCCTATGTGGCCGTGCCGCTGTTTTACTTCTGGAGCTTGTCGAGCCATGATCACAATGCCCCGGTTTCAGGTCTCGGGCAGGCAGCCCTCAGCGGTGAAAGCGCTTAGCTGCCAGCATCAGGCCGGCCTTCATTTCTCAGGGAACGCAAGCATGATTACTCCATCGCTGTTGAAAATACCGGCCATTCTTGGGCTCGCCGCACTGATCGCCGCGCAAATGGCCGGGGCCGCACAAGCGCAGGAAGAAATAGCCTTCGACGACGAGACGATCACCATCGTGGAAAAGGATGACGGACAGCGCGCCATCCTGCTGGGAGACCGCGAACTGGGCAGCAACTGGTTTGCCGGTTTCGACCGCATCGTCGAGGTCTACGACCAGCCGGTCGCCCTGTTCTATCTCGGCGATGGCGGCAATGCCTGTGCCCCTTCCACCCTGATCGTGTGGCGCGGCGAGGATGGCGCTGTCAGGAGCCTCAACCATGGCGATGACTGCAGCACGCCCGCACCGTCGGTTGGCGACAACGGTATCGTCTTCGTGCCCTATCTGCTGCCGGGCGAAACCGCGCCGGTCAGGAACTGGACACCGCTGGAGGGAATCGAGACCGTCGGAATGCTGCATTATTCGCCGGAGCCCGGCACCGGCTGGGAAACGGTCGCGGGCGCCGAAATCGCCCACCCCATGGACCTGCTGCGCAACGAGGCGCTCTATAGCGCCGCACTCGAAATGCTCGGCGCAGATGACATCACGGATTATGCCCGGGGCCTCGGCGTGGCCAGCGAACCGCGGACGCGCGGCAGCCTCATATCAGGCTCGGGCTGCGTGCCGCACAATTGCGGCGGCGCCGATTCCCTGATTATCGCCGACACGGCAAGCCGGAAACTCTACCTCGCACAGCAGCGTGACGGCACCATTCGGCAATGGCCGCAGGCATCCGAATGGTCTGCCGATGCACTGGCACTCTTTCAGGAATTCGCCCCCGGCCGCCAGTGATATCCACGGGCGGACGGAGGGTAACACGCGGGCCTCTTTACTTGGCCTTCACCGGACAGGTGGAAAGACCCAGAATGCTGTAGAGCGGGCATGTCGACAGCAGGCCGGTTGCCAGCGGAATGATGCCGATCAGGGTCCAGTAGCGCCAGGAAGCGTCGGGATAGAGGAAAAACGCCGCCAGCAGGGCGAGGCCTACGATAATGCGCAACACGCGGTCGATGCCGCCAACATTGGTCTTGAACATCTGCTTCTCCGTTCAGGAACGATGGAAACAGAAAAGCACTTTGCCGGGCCAGGTTCAGTGACTTGGTCACCAAACTGGTGAATTTGCGTTCCGGCAGGCCGGGAAAGGGCTCTAGTAGTGCTCCAGACTGCGCAACAGGGCGGCGCGGTCGACGATCTCCACGGCGCCGCGCTCCAGCCGGACGATATTGTTCTGCTTGAGCTTCTCCAGCTTGCGACTCACCACCTCGCGCGACGAGCCGATGACCGCCGCCAGTTCCCCGTGGGTGAGTTCCACCTTCTCCCCGGTCCGGCTGCGCTCGATCAGGGCATTGGCCAGGCGCTGGTCCACGGTGACGAAGGCAACCATTTCCAGCAGTCGCGTCACGTCGCCCAGCCTCTCGCCGAAGGCGTTGAAAACAAACGAGCGGAAGCTTTCAGACTGCGCCATCAATTCGACGAACAGGGCCGGCGGGATCATCACTGCCACCAGATCGCTTTCAGCAACGGCTTCACCTGAATAGGTTCGCCCGCCGATCAGCCCGACGGTGGTCTGAACGCAGGTTTCGCCCGGCTCGACGGAATAGAGCAGGATTTCCCGCCCCGATTTTCCGGTCAGGAAGACGCCAACCCTGCCGGAAAGAACCAGAACGAAGCCACCCGGCTCATCGCCCGGCCTGAACAGGATCGTGCCCTGCGGCACGAGAACCGGCTTCAGCGCCAGAAGCCGTGCCCGCACCGTCTCGTCCAGAAGTCGCGCATAGGGGCTATGGGCGATCCAGTCCTGTTCCTGCTGCATCCGTTGAAATCCGCCCGAGTCCTCAGTGCCCCTCATATTCGATCAGCGTGCGCACCGGCACGCCCAGCGCCTCGATCTTCCTGCGCCCGCCAAGGTCCGGCAGGTCGATGACGAAACAGGCCGCCACCACATCGGCCCCCATCTGCTGCAGCAGTTTCACCGCGCCTTCCGCAGTGCCGCCGGTAGCGATCAGGTCGTCGACCAGAATGACCCTGTCGCCCTTCTCCACCGCGTCCTTGTGCATCTCCATTTCATCGACGCCGTATTCCAGCGAATAGGCTATGCGCACGGTTTCATGCGGCAGCTTGCCCTTCTTGCGGATCGGTACGAAGCCGCAGGACAACTGGTGCGCCATCGCACCGCCGAGGATGAAGCCGCGCGCCTCGACGCCGGCAACCTGTTTCACGCCGGTACCGCTGTAGGGATGGACGAGTTCATCCACCGAACGCCGGAAGGCCCGCGCATTGCCCAGCAGCGTGGTGATATCGCGGAACAGGATGCCTTTGTGGGGATAGTCCGGGATGGTGCGGATGGCGCCTTCGAGCGTTGCGCGCAGGGAAGAATCCATGAAAGCCTCATAGTGGAGCCGGCCGGCCGATACCGGCCGGTTTCAGGCGGAGCGCTATTTCAACCCAAAAAAAGAGCCCGCACAAGGACGGGCTCTTTCGCATTGCATTTATTGCAGGATCAGAATTTCTTGCCGAGCAGCTTCTCAACCTTGGCGCGGTCGATTGCAGCCCTTGGCGGCTTGCCGGCAATCAGTTCACGGGCCTGCACCTGCCATTCCTCGCGCACCGGGCGGTTCCTGGCGTTAACCGCCTCGCCCAGCTTGTCGAGTTCGGCAACGCTCATGGCGGCAATCTTTGCCAGGCTGTTGATGCCTTTCGACTTCATCCGCTTGGCAATCGTGGCGCCGATACCGTCGATCAGTTCGATGTCGTCGATGAAATCGACACCGGCGCGTGGTGCGGAACCGACAGCGGCCATGGCCGGGGCGGGTGCAGCACGTCCGGCCGAGGCCGAACCTTCATTGTACAGCGCCGACCAGACGGCCTTCTTGGAAAGGTAGAACAGGATCGCCAGCAGCAGCAGCGCGATCATCACCTTGAAACCGAGCGACTTGCGCTCGACCAGGCTCGGCTCGGCGGCCCACATCATGAAGGCGGCAACGTCGCGGGCATACTGGTCAACGGTCTCGGGCGACCCGTCGTCATAGCTCACGATCTCTTCGGAGAGCGGCGGTGCCATGGCAAGCGTCGGACCGCCGACGAAATACGGGTTGTAGTGGGAGCCATCCGGAACATCCGTACCCTCAGGTGCATCCTGATAGCCGGTCAGCAGGGAATAGATGTAGTCCGGTCCGTTTTCGGCATACAGCGTGAAAATATCGAAGATGAAGGTCGGGAAACCGCGCTCGGGCGCGCGGGCCTTGGCCAGCAGGGAAAAGTCGGGCGGCGCAGCGCCGTTGTTGGCATAGGCAGCCGCTTCCTCATTGGGGAAGGGTGCCGGGAACCGGTCGGACGGCACGGCGGCGCGATCGAACATCTCGCCTTCGGCATTCGGGCCGTCGGTGACGGTATACTCGGCGGCAAATGCCTTTACCTGCTCTTCCGAATAGCCCAGTTCCTCAAGATTGCGGAAGGCAACCAGATTGAGGCTGTGACAGGCCGAGCAGACTTCCTTGTAGACTTTCAGTCCGCGCTGAAGCTGGCCGACATCCCAGTGGCCGAACGGGCCGCCAAAGCTCCAGTGAACATGCTTGGGATGTTCGATCGGATAATGCGGGGTACCGCCCTCTTCCTCGGCGGCCTGCGCCGAACCGAAAGCTACCATGACACCGACGGTCAGTCCCGCCAGCGTGCCCGAAAGTCCGGTGAAAATCGATTTCAGTTCCATGTGTCCAGTCCCTCTTGGGAAATCCCTTGATTGAGGCCGGGCCAGCCCGCCCGGCCTTTGCTTGCTGGTCAGTGTTTCGCCAGAACGGCTTCGGCGATGCTGGCAGGCAGCGGCCTGGGTTTTTCAACCCGCGAAAGCCACGGCAGGACCACCAGGAAGTGGATGAAATACCATGCCGTCAGGATCTGCGCGGCCAGAACATAGCCCCCTTCGGCAGGCCGCGAACCGAGCCAGCCGAGCAGCACGCAGACAATGGCGAAAATCCAGAAGAACTGCTTGTACAGCGGGCGGTAGGTTGCCGAGCGCACCGGCGAGCGGTCGAGCCAGGGCAGGAAAAATAGCACCGCGATCGAACCGAACATTGCGATGACGCCGCCCAGCTTGGAGTTGATCAGCACCACGTCGGTAAACGGGATCGAGATGTTGAACGTCACCGCGCGCAGAATGGCGTAGAACGGCAGGAAGTACCATTCAGGCACGATATGCGCCGGCGTCTTAAGCGGGTTGGCCGGGATGTAGTTGTCCGGATGGCCCATGTAATCAGGCAGATAGAAAACGAACCAGGCAAAAACCATCAGGAACACGACCATCGCGAACGCATCCTTGATGGTGGCGTAAGGCGTGAACGGAACGGTTTCCTTGCGGATGTTCTTCACCTCGACGCCGGTCGGGTTCGTCTGGCCGGTGACATGCAGCGCCCACACATGCAGCGCGACGACACCCGCGATCATGAACGGCAGCAGATAGTGCAGCGAGAAGAAGCGGTTGAGCGTCGGATTGTCGACCGCATAGCCACCCAGCAGCCATTCCTGGATCGCCGTTCCGACAATCGGAATGGCGGAGAAGAAGCCGGTGATGACGGTGGCGCCCCAGAAGCTCATCTGGCCCCACGGCAGCACATAGCCCATGAAGGCGGTCGCCATCATCAGCAGGAAGATGATCACGCCGAGAATCCACAGCACTTCGCGCGGCTGCTTGTAGGAGCCGTAATAGAGGCCCCGGAAAATGTGAATGTAGACGGCGATGAAGAACATCGACGCGCCGTTGGCGTGCAGGCGGCGCATCAGCCAGCCATAGTTCACGTCGCGCATGATCCACTCGACCGAGTTGAAGGCGCCCGAAACCGAGGCAACGTAGTGCATCGCCAGAACGACGCCGGTGATGATCTGCACCACCAGCATCAGCGAAAGAATGCCGCCGAAGGTGTACCAGTTGTTCAGGTTGCGCGGCACCGGATAGGCGACGAAGCTGTCATAGACCAGCCGCGGCAGCGGCAGGCGCTCGTCAAGCCATTTTCCGAAACCCGTCTTGGGCGTGTATGTGGAATGTCCAGCACTCATGATCTTCTCTCCCCGTCCCCTCAGCCGATCACGATGGTGGTGTCGGAACTAAATGCGTATGGCGGAATGTGCAGGTTTTCAGGCGCCGGGCCTTTGCGGATGCGGCCGGCGGTATCGTAGTGCGAACCGTGGCAGGGGCAGAACCAGCCGCCGAAATCGCCGGACAGGCCGACCGGAACGCAGCCAAGATGGGTACAGGAGCCGATCATTATGATCCAGTTTTCCCCGCCCTCGCCCGCGGAGCGGTTTTCGTCGGTTGCCGGCGCGCCGGATCTGATGTTCTGGTTTTCCGCCGACGGGTCCTTCAGATCGCCCAGATCGACGGCCTTGGCTGCCGAGACTTCCTCATCGGTGCGGTTGCGGATGAAGACCGGCTTGCCGCGCCATTTGACGGTGATTGCCTGTCCGGGCTCGATCGAGGAAACATCGACCTCGATGGAAGCGAGCGCCCTTGTGGCGGCATTCGGATTCATCTGCGAAACAAACGGCCAGGCGGTAACGGCGGCCCCAACGGCGGCGGCGGTGCCGGTTGCCAGGTAAAGAAAATCCCTGCGGCTCTGATCGTGGTCGGTCTTGGCTGCACTCACGGCATACCATCCTTTCGCTTTCTTGCGGCGGAACCCTGGTTCCCGCCCTCGACGACGTCCAACAAAAGGCCGAGTACGCTCCCTGCTGGGCAGTGTCCCCCGCCGGGCATCCGGCCGCCGAATGCGGACCTGCATGCCGAGCATAAGGGTGGCCAGAACGCGTGCTCCCGGTCTTGAGCGCGTGTTTATGCTCCCAAGCCCCCATTTGTCCAGCCATTTGAAGGTCTAATGGGCAGTTTGTCGCGTCTGCCCACAGACAATAGCCCGCGCTGCGGCAGCCCCGCAATTGCCGGCCGCAGACCGCAGGTGCCAATATGGTTGCGCTCGCCGCACGGATTGGGCAGGAAAGGCGTCCCGGCAACATCATTTCCATCATCTGAACGGGTAATCCATTGCAGCCTCCCCGGCTTTTTCTGTCCAATATCGCGCTGACTTTCGGCGGAACGCCGCTGCTCGGCGATGCCAGCCTGCAGATCCACGCCTCCGACCGCATCGCGCTTGTCGGCCGCAACGGTTCGGGCAAATCGACCCTGCTCAAGATCGCGGCCGGCATGATCGAGCCGGACAAGGGCGAGCGCTTTCTGCAGCCCGGCACCACGCTGCGCTACCTGCCGCAGGAGCCGGACCTGTCGGCATATGAAACCATCGAAGCCTATGTGCTGGCCGGGCTTGCGCCTGGCGATGATGTTCACCGCGCCCGTTATCTGATCGAGCAGTTGGGCCTCACCGCGGAAAGCGACACCGCAAACCTCTCTGGCGGCGAGGCGCGACGCGCCGCCCTCGCCCGCACCCTGGCCCCCGAACCCGACATCCTGCTGCTCGACGAGCCGACCAACCATCTCGACCTGCCGGCCATCGAATGGCTCGAAGCCGAACTGCGCGCCATGGCGTCGGCCATCGTCCTGATCAGCCATGACCGGCGGTTCCTCGCCAACCTGTCGACCAGCACGGTGTGGATGGACCGCGGCATCACCCGTCATTTCAACCGCGGCTTCGACGGTTTCGAGGACTGGCGCGACAAGCTGCTGGACGAAGAGGAACAGGCCAGTCACAAGCTCGGCCGCCAGATCGCCCGCGAGGAGCACTGGATCGTCCACGGCGTATCCGGCCGCCGCAAGCGCAACATGCGCCGGGTTCGCGAGTTGCAGGAACTGAAGGAAAAGCAGGCAGGCCAGACAAAGGCAGGCGGATCGGTTCGCCTTGCCAGTGCCGAGGCCGGCGTATCGGGGAAGCTGGTCGCCAAGCTCGACGACGTTTCGAAATCGCTCGGCGGCAGGAAGATCGTCGACGGTTTTTCGACCATCATCATGCGCGGCGAGCGCGTCGGCATCGTCGGCCCCAACGGTGCCGGCAAGACAACGCTCATCAACCTCATCACCGGCAAGCTCGAACCCGACACCGGCACCATCCGCCTCGGCCTCAATCTCGATGCGCTCGTCGTCGACCAGAAGCGCCAGATGCTCGACCCCGAATGGACCCTGAAGGATGCGCTGACCGACGGCGCGGGCGACAAGGTGGCGCTCGGCAGCGAAACCCGCCATGTGATGACCTACATGAAGGACTTCCTGTTCCTGCCCGAACAGGCCCGCACCCCTGTCCATGCGCTGTCGGGCGGCGAACGCGGGCGGCTGATGCTGGCGCGCGGCCTGCGCCAGCCCTCAAACTTCCTGGTTCTGGACGAACCGACCAACGATCTCGATCTCGAGACACTCGATCTGCTGCAGGAATTCATCGCCGACTATGCCGGCACGGTCCTTCTGGTCAGCCACGACCGCGACTTCCTCGACCGCACCTGCACCTCCGTCATCGCGCCGGAGAGAAACGGCAAATGGCTGCGGTATGCCGGCGGCTACAGCGACATGCTGGCCCAGCGCAAGGGTGCTGCAAAGCCGGTCGTCAGGGAAGCGGCAAAAACCGCCAGGAAGGAAAAGACAGGTTCCGAAGCCACAGGCAGCAGTTCCGCGGGAGACGGGATTGCCTCCCGCAGGCTTTCCTTCAAGCAGAAGCACGCACTGGAAAACCTGCCGGGAGAAATCGGCAAACTCGAAAGCGAAATCGCGAAACTGAAAAAGGCGCTTGAGGCGCCTGACCTTTACGCCCGCGAACCGGCCCGCTTCAACAAGTATGCCGAAGCGCTCGCCGAACGCGAAAAAGCGCTCGCCGAAAAGGAAGAGCAATGGCTGGAACTGGAAATCCTGCGCGAGGAGGCCGGAGGCTGACCGGTGTCAGCCTCCGGCAATCCGGCTTACGCAAAAACGGTTATCGCCGGACCGCTACCACACTCGACGTGCGGTAGTTGGAACACTTGAACTGGTTCGACATATTGCCGCCGCAGGCGTTGATGCTGCCCTTGCCGGCCACGCCGTTGTAAACGGCGACGTGATAGCCGCGCTTGAAGCGGAACAGTACGATGTCGCCCTTGCGGGCATTTTTCAGCGAAACCGCCTGCCCCCAGTTGCGCCAGCTGATGGCCTTGTTGTGGCCTGCAGGCGGCTTTCCGCCGGCCTTGCGAACGGCATAGGCAGCAGCAGCGCCGCACCATGGCGTCGAAGCCGGATTGACCCCGACCATCGCCTGGATCTGCTTGCGATGCTTGCGTTCGTGCAGCCCTTCCACCCGCTTGATGGCGGCAAGCCTTGCCGGGTTGGCGATTGCCACGTCTGAGGTGAAGTCGTTGCCACCGAAAAAAGACACGGCGGCGAGAAGTCCGGCCAGCGCAACTTGCGCCAACCGCGAGGGTTTTCTTGTTTTCATGAGTTTGAAGAGAGAAAGCGTCGGCGCAATCCGCCTATGCCCCGGCCCTGTGACAGGCCGATCTCTGCCCCTTTGCTGTTGTCACTACGAAGCGGGTGGATTTCTCGTGAAACCCGCCCTGCCGGTAACAAACGCCCCCATCCCCGCTGCTTTCCGGCTGGCACCATGTCGTGCCGCGATGCGGCAAAAATAGGGTTTGGCAAGCAAAATCAATTCAAACTGTGTAACCAACTGTAACGTAAACGTAAACGAAAGGTTAACCCTCCTGCGGCAGGAACCCGCCAGCCTGTCTCGCCCACAGGTTTGCGTACAGTCCCTTGCGCTTCAGCAGATCACGATGAGTGCCTTCTTCCGTGATCCTGCCCTTGTCGATGATGACCAGGCGGTCCATTTCGGCCAGGGTGGAAAGGCGGTGTGCGATGGCAATCACCGTCTTGCCCTGCATCATCTTGTCGAGATTGTCGCGAATGGCGGCCTCGACACCGGAATCGAGCTGCGAGGTCGCCTCGTCCAGAATGAGAATTGGTGCATCGCGCAGAAACACCCTGGCGATGGCGATGCGCTGGCGCTGGCCGCCGGAAAGCTGCACGCCACGCTCACCCACATGGGCATTGTAGCCGGTGCGGCCTCTTCTGTCCTTCAACCCGGTGATGAAGTCATGGGCGTTGGCGCGTTTTGCCGCCTCGATGACCGCCTCAAGCGAGGCATCCGGTTTACCGTAGGCGATGTTCTCCCGCACCGAACGGTGAAACATGGCGGGATCCTGCTGCACCAGCGAAAAGGCAGCCCGCAGGCTGTCCTGCGTGACGGAACGGATTTCCTGCCCGTTGACGCGGATCGTGCCGCCTTCCAGTTCGAAAAAGCGCAGCATCAGGTTGATCAGGGTCGACTTGCCGCCACCCGAGGGGCCGGCAATGCCGAGTTTTTCGCCCGGCTTGACGGTGAGCGAGAACCCGTCAAACAGCCCTTCCCCCTTGCCGTAGTGAAAGGTGACCGCATCGAACTCGATGCCGCCCTTGCCGGGATTGAGTTCGATCGCCTCCGGCCGGTCGCGGATTTCCAGCGGCCGCGAAATCAGTTCCATCGAGTTCTGTGTCACACCGACATTGCGGAAGAAGCCGTTCAGAATGCCCATCAGCCGGTTGAGCAGCAGCGTCAGGCGCAGCACCAGCGCCGTCGAAAAGGCCACTTCACCGAGCGAGAGCATGCCGGCCAGCCACAGGTCGACTGCCTGCCAGGCGATGAAGCACACGGCAACGTTGGAAACCAGCGACAGCCACACCCGCACGCCCGTCAGATCGCGGGTAAACAGCCTCAGCGCATCGTACTGGCCCTTGAGCCCGTCGCGCACCCAGTCATTCTCCCCCGCCGTGGAACCGTAGAGCTTGACCGTCGAAATGTTCGTGTAGCCATCCACCATCCGGCCGGTGGCGAGTGCTGCGGCTTCCGCCGTCTTGCGTCCGTGCTCGCGGATGCGCGGCACGAAAAGGCGGGCGAGCAGCAGAAAGGCCGCAAGCCAGACCAGTACGGAAATGCCCATCTCGACATGCAGCGTCAGCAGCAGGCCGAACGTGGTAAAAGCATAGGCCGTGATGAAGCCGATGGTCTGGATCAGCGCGATCATCATGTCGCCCATGGCATGGCCGGTCTGGAATACCTTCTGGGCGATGCGTCCTGCCAGATCGTTCTGGAAAAAGCCAAGCGACTGCTGCACCACATGCATGTGGCTCTGCCAGCGGGCGGCGGAAAAGAAGTTGGGAACGATCAGCTGTTCCTCGATCAGTGCGCCAAACAGGACGATGATGACCCGTGCGACAAGCGCCACCGCCACCATCATCGCGAGCGCCGGTCCCGCCGTTTCCAGTAACCCGTTCCAGCCGCTGCCCTTCTGCGGTTCAAAGGCTGTCAGGATATCGACGAGCTGGCCGACGAAGGTGAACACCAGTGCCTCGATCGCCGCATTGGCGAAGCCGAACAGCAGCATGAAGCCGAATGCCCAGCGGAACTGGCGGACGAAATACCAGGTAAAGGCGAAAAGCCCACTGGGTGGCGCATCGCCGCGCCGCGCAAACGGATCGAACCGGTTTTCAAACCAACTGAAAATCCGGTCGAACATGCAATGCCTTTCGTCTTGCAGCCGGGAAGCTGCCGCCCCATGGACAAAACCGCAACACCCGCAGCTTTATTGCGCGGCCTGGGTGGCGTCGTCCACGCCGAGGAACCCGCCCGACTGGCGCGCCCACAATTCCGCATACAGACCGCCGGCGGTTGCAAGCTCGCCATGCGTGCCCTGCTCGATGATCTCGCCTTCGTTCATGACCACCAGCCGGTCGAGCGAGGCGATGGTTGAAAGCCGGTGGGCGATGGCGATCACCGTCTTGCCTTCCATCAGATCGAACAGGCTTTCCTGGATCGCCGCCTCCACTTCGGAGTCGAGCGCCGACGTCGCCTCGTCGAGCACCAGAATCGGAGCATCCTTCAGGAATACGCGGGCAATGGCGATGCGCTGGCGCTGACCGCCTGAAAGCTTCACCCCGCGCTCGCCGACATGAGCATCCAGTCCCTTGCGGCCCTGCTGGTCCTCCAGCCCCGCGATGAAATCCCACGCCTTTGCCTTTTTCGCTGCGGCGATCACCATCTCGTCGCTTGCCTGCGGACTTCCATAGGCGATGTTGTCGCGGATCGAGCGGTGCAGCAGCGAGGTGTCCTGGGTGACGACGCCGATATGGCGGCGCAGCGAATCCTGCCTGACGCTGGCGATATCGGTGCCGTCGATGCGGATCTCTCCCTTTTCAAGATCGTAAAAGCGCAACAGCAGGTTGACCAGCGTCGTCTTGCCGGCGCCCGAACGGCCGACCAGACCGACCTTCTCGCCGGCTGCGATTTCCAGATGCAGGCCGTCGATGACCTGATCGCCGCCATCGGCGCGCTTGCCGTAGTTGAAGGAAATGCCGTCGAACTCGATGCGGCCTTTCCTGACCGCGAGATCGCCGGCGCCGGGGCGGTCCTGCACCTCGCGGTGCTTGGCCATCATCGCCATGCCGTCATGAACGACGCCGATGTTCTCGAACAGTGCCGAGACCTCCCACATGATCCAGTGCGACATGCCGTTGAGCCGCAGCGCAAGACCGATGGCGATGGCAATCGCACCGATGGAAACCAGCGACCCGTGCCAAAGCCAGATGGAAAGCCCGGCAATGAGAAACACCACCAGGGCATTGTTGAAATAGACGAAGAACTGGAACAGCGTCACCAGCCGCATCTGCTGGTGCACGGTGTTGAGAAACCCGTCCATGCTTTCGCGCGCATAGATGGCTTCGCGCCCGGCATGGGAAAACAGCTTCACCGTATTGATGTTGGTGTAGGAATCGACCACCCGCCCCGTCATCATCGAACGTGCATCGGCCTGCCTGCGGCTGACATTCTTCAGCCGGGGCACGAAATAGGACACGACCGATACATAGATGACGAGCCATGCCAGCAGCGGCATGGCCAGCCGCCAGTCGGAACTCGCCACCAGCACCAGCATGGAAGCGAAGTAAACGGCAACATAGGTAAAGACATCGGCCAGCTTGATGACGGATTCGCGGATCGCCAGCGATGTCTGCATCACCTTTGTCGCCACCCTGCCGGCAAATTCATTGGCGAAGAAATTCATGCTCTGGCCGAGCAGATAGCGGTGCATCTGCCAGCGCGCGATCATCGGATAATTGCCGAGCAGCGTCTGGTGGACGATCAGCGAATGCAGCAGCGAGTTGAGCGGCAGCACGACCAGCAGGAAAACCGCCATCGCCACCAGCTTGAAGCCCTCGCGATCGAAAAAGCCCTCTCGCGCCGACGCCGACAGCCAGTCGACGATCGACCCCAGAAAGCCGAAGAGCATGACCTCGCCGGCAGCCCCCGTCATGGCAAACAGCGACATCGCCGCAACCCAGAAGGCGACCGGCCGGGTATAATGCCACACGAATGCGGCAAACCCTTCCGGCGGCGTATCCGGTTCTGCGGGCGGATAGGGGTCGACCCGGCTTTCGAAAAAGCGAAACAGCAAGTGATCTCTCCTCACGCCCTCTTCGCAGATGATGTGCAATGCGGCAATTCAATTCGTAGTGCGGGGCGCTTCTTTCAATTGGAAGCTGTGGTTATAGAGTCCCGGACTGACAGCGTAATGTCAGTAGCCTGTGGCAGGGGCATGGCGGCCGGCAAGGAGGAGGCGGATTTGGCCGCGCCCTTTCTGACAGTGTCTGCCGGCCCAACGAGAGGACACCATGCCTGACAGAAAACCGGCCCTCGCCCTCTACCAGCCCGATATCGCCGGCAATACCGGAACGCTGATTCGTCTTTCAGCCTGCCTGGGAACCCGCCTGCACATCATCGACCCGGCCGGCTTCCGCCACGACGACAAGGCCTTGCGCCGCGCCGGCATGGACTATGCGGCACTGGCAACGCTGGTACGCCACGACGACTTCACCGCTTTCGCAGCCATGGCGCAAGCCGAAAGCCGGCGCATCGTGTTGCTGACCACAAGCGGTGAGACATCCCATGCCGACTTCGCCTTCGAGCCGGATGACCTGCTGTTGCTGGGCCGCGAGAGCAGCGGCGTTCCCGGCAGCGTTCATGCGCGAGCAGATGCCCGTATCGTTATTCCGATGCAGAAGGAGGCCCGCTCGATCAACCAAGCGGTTTGTGGCGCCATTGTACTGGCAGAAGCGTTGCGCCAGCTTTCAGCTTTTCCGGAATTCGGCGACTGAACCATCCCCCTCTTCCGCCGCGCTTTTCAAGCCGGCACGCCTCAATCGGCCCATCTTGGTCAGCACTGGTTAGTCAGCACTGGTTACTCAGCCCACCTTAATCGGCACTGGGCAGGCGGCGCAGGGTGAACTCGATGATGTCGCCGGGCAGTTCGCGCCAGCTTTCCACTTCCGACCAGTAGGCCGCCTTGGGATATTTGGCGAAGAATTCGCGCGCCTTCTGCTGGGCCTCGGCCCTTGGCAGGGTAAGCGTCACCCGTTTCCAGGCCGCATTGCCCCTGCCCGCATCGCTTTTGCGGCGCTTGGCTGTCCAGCTTTCGTGCTGCTTGCGGGCTCGCGCCAGCGCTTCCGACTGGCGTGGCCAGTATCCCTCGGGCGCTGACTGGCGGCTCTGCCGCTCGCGCTCGGCGTCGCTTTCGATGCCGTTTCCTGCGCCCTGCCTGTTGGCGGTCATGATGTCCAACTCCAACGGTTTGCCCCGTTATCTCAACACACTGCCCCCGCCCATTGTCAAGCATCATTGCCGCCGGTCTGCCCCTGGGATGTAAAAAGGACTACATTTGCACTCTGGACACTGCAGCCGGACTGTTGTTAGTGACCCGGCGGACAAGAATGCGGATAAAATCATGAGTAGCGAGCGGCCGAACCTGCCCAGCGGGCATTCCGACAACATCGAGGAAAAAAAGCAGCGCGCCGAAGCCTGGTTTCACGAGCTTCGCGACCTGATCTGCAGCCGCTTCGAGGAACTCGAGGCGGAACTGAGCGGCCCGTTTTCCGACTATGAACCCGGCAAGTTCGTCACCACCCCGTGGCAGCGCGACGGCGGTCATGGCGGCGGCGGTATCATGTCGATGATGCGCGGCCGGCTGTTTGAAAAGGTCGGCGTACACACGTCCACGGTTTACGGCGAATTCGCCGAGGATTTCCGCAAGCAGATACCCGGCGCCAGCGACGACCCGCGCTTCTGGGCCTCCGGCATTTCGCTGATCGCCCACCCCTGGAACCCCAACGTGCCGACCGTGCACATGAACACGCGCATGGTGGTAACCACATCAAACTGGTTCGGAGGCGGTGCCGATCTGACACCGATGCTGGATGCCCGCCGCACCCAGGCAGACCCCGACAGCCAGATCTTCCACAAGGCGATGAAATTCGTCTGCGAGCGTCACACCATCGCCGACTACGAGCGCTACAAGAAATGGTGCGACGACTATTTCTTCCTCAAGCATCGCGACGAGATGCGCGGCATTGGCGGCATCTTCTTCGACTACCTGCGTTCACCGGAGGAAAAGGGCGGCTGGGAAGCCGATTTTGCCTTTACCCGCGATGTCGGCAAGGCCTTCAACGTCGCCTATCCGGCCATCGTCAATCGCAACATGAACCAGGAATGGACACCGCAGCAGCGCGAGGAGCAGCTTGTCCGGCGCGGCCGCTATGTGGAGTTCAACCTGCTTTATGACCGCGGTACGATTTTCGGCCTGAAGACCGGCGGCAACGTCGCCTCTATCCTGTCTTCGATGCCGCCCACCGTCCGCTGGCCATGATTGCAGGCAGGGTCGGGCAGCTATCCGTCAAGGGGTTCCGCTCGCTGCGCAACGTGACCCTGCCGCTCGACCATGTCGCCGTCTACCGGGGCGGAAACGGAACCGGCAAGACCAACATCTACCGCTCACTGGAATTCTGCCGCCATGCCGCACGCGGTGACCTGTCCCTGTGGCTGGCGAAACAGGGCGGGCTTGCCTCCTGCCGGTGGAGTGGCGAAACCAGAACCCATGAAAAGGCCCGCATCGCCATTTCCGTTACTGTCGGCGATCTGCGCTACCACATCGAGGTCGGGCACCCCACGCCCACCACGGCTGCCTTTCTGAATGAACCGCTGATCAAGGAGGAAACCGTCGAGGCGCTGTACAGCGGCCGGACACGCATCTTGATGAAGCGCCGCGGCCCCTCGGTCACCCTTGCCGGGCTCGACGGCAGCCAGCGGCACTGGGATGACCTGCTGCTGCCGAGCGAAACAGCCCTGTCGCGACTGCCCGCCGAAGCCGCAGCATCCGACGTTGCGGGCCTTCGGGACACCCTGCTCGACTGGCGCTTCTTTCACCGTTTCCGCGTCGACACCGATTCTCCCCTGCGCCGCCCGGCGCCTGGGGTGACGGCAACAAGACTTGACTCCGATGGGGCCAACCTGCCCGCTGTCTTTGCAACCCTTGAACACATCCGGCAGGATACCGTCGATCTGAAGGCGCTGGTAAGACAGGCTTTCGACAATGCCGAACTGGTGATTCCGCCCCCGGAGGATCAGGCGGCGTTCTTCATCCGCTGGCCGAATTTTCCGCAGCGCCTGTTCAGCCAGGCGGAACTGTCTGACGGAACGCTGCAATTCCTCGCCCTGTGCGGCGCGCTGCTTTCCTACCATCCCCCGCGCCTTGTGGTGCTCAATGAGCCCGAGGCAAGCCTTCACCCTGATTTGATGCCCGCACTCGCCAGCCTGATCGGCAGGGCGGCCGAAACAACGCAGATCATCGTCGTCACACATTCGAACGAGCTTGCAACCCAACTCGGGGAGCACCTCGCCTGCCCCATCCGGGTGGTTAAAAAACGCGACGGGGAAACCGTGATCGCGGGGCTTACGGCACTGGGACCTTCAGCGACGGGCGAGGTGGACTGAGACAGGCTGACTAAATATCCTTCAGCAGGGCTTCCGCCGACAGGCTGAAGCCGCTTTCGACCCAGGTCTTTTCGAGCCGCTTGAGCAATCGTCCGACTTCCCGGCCTTCCGGAATGCCCTTCTCGACCAGGTCCTTGCCGCTGACCGGAAACTGCGGCGGCATCCAGTTTGCCGAAAAATCGGCATTGTCCGCCATCGCCTCGATCTTCTCGGCCGGTTCATTGCGCGAGATGGCGATGGCCGTTGCAAGACGCAGCCGGTCTGCAATCGCCTGGCTGTTGCCGTAATAGACCTGCTGTTTGAGCGCTTCCTCGTCCAGCGGCGTTTCCGGCAGTTCTGCCATCGTCCAGGCCAGCAACCGGTCCCGATCGGCATTGGAGAGTTTCAGGCGCTTGGCGAGCTTGCGTGCCACAGCGCCGTCGGGCCGGATGATTGCCTCAAGCCGCTGTATCGCCTCACCCTTCGCATCCCCCTTCCGATCCTTGCGCCAGCCGAAACGGGTTTCCGCCTCGATCAGTGGCGCAATGAAGTCGATCCCCCACTTCTCGCTTTCCGGCAGGATCAGATTCAACACGCCGGTCGTGCGCATCCACAGCAGCGCCCGCGAGGGATCTCGCGCTGCCAGAAGCTTGCGCAATTCCATCCAGATGCGCTCGGCCGAGACCCGCTGCAGCCCATCCTTCATCCGCGTTACCGCCTTCAGCCCGTCCGCATCGGGCCTGCCGGCGCCATATTGGGCGAAGAAGCGGAAAAACCGCAGGATGCGCAGATAGTCTTCCTCGATGCGTTCATCCGCCTTGCCGATGAACCGCACCTGCCGTGCCCTGACGTCTTCGAGATTGCCGAGCGGGTCGAAGATTTCTCCATGCCGGTCGCAGTAAAGCCCGTTGATCGTCAGGTCGCGACGCAGTGCATCCCGTTCCCAGTCGGTGCCGAAGCGCACCACGGCGTGGCGACCGTCGGTCTCGATGTCGTCCCGGATGGTGGTAATCTCGTAGCCCCTGCCGTCACTCACCGCAGTCACCGTGCCATGGGCAATGCCGGTCGGCACGGCCTTGAGACCGGCCTTCCCGATCGCCTCCATGGTCTTCTCGGGAACGAGCGTCGTGGCGAGATCGACATCGACCACCGCCTCGCCCATCAGCGAGTTGCGCACCGCCCCGCCTGCAACACGCGCCTCGCCTCCTGCCGCCTCGATGGCGTCGAACACGGCCTGAAGCCGCGTTTCAAAAAGCCAGGGAACCTGATCGGGATCGAGTTTCATGATCGCATCAGCCATCCCTGCCGCCCCAACCGGACGCGGAACCACCGGTCAACCGCTGCTGGAAATGCTTGATGATCCCGGCCGTCACGCCCCAGATGTAATGCTCGCCATACGGCATTTCGAGATAGTGCCGCCGCCTGCCCTGGAACACGCGGCTGCCGACCCGGTGATTGGTCGTGTCGAGCAGAAAGGCCAGCGGCACCTCGAAAATGTATTCAACCTCGTCACGGTTTGCAGTGAGCTGCGGGTTTTCCTCCACCAGCGCCACCACCGGCGAGATGCGGTAGCCGGAGCCGGTCAGATACTCCGGCATCACGCCCAGCACGTCGACCCTGCCCGCATCGAGGCCGATCTCCTCGCTGGCCTCGCGTAGGGCTGCCTCCACCGGCCCGCCATCGTCCTTGTCGATCTTGCCGCCGGGAAAGGCCACCTGACCCGAATGCGAGGCAAGCCTTTCCGTGCGCTTGGTCAGGATCACCGAAAGCGCATCGCCGCCATCGACCACCGGGATCAGCACAGCGGCAGGCCTGGTTGCCTGCTTCATCACCCAGTCGCGGTATTCCGGATTGATGGCGAAATCGCCCATTGGCTCGGTTGCAGGCTCGAACAGCCGCGCATCGGCGAGAGCCCGGAAGCCTGCCGCATCGAGATCATGGAGATTGGCTGGAATTTGCATCGGGGCGTTCATCACTCGTATCGGCCTGTTTCAGGCATCTTCGCCGACAGCAAGCCGGGCAAGTTCGCTTGCCGGCATGATCGTGAACACCGCATCCTTGCTGCGCACGGCGAAGACGGCCTCTTCATCCTGTTCTATCTCCTCGCCTCTTGCCATCAGTTCATACATCACCGGCCGAGTCAGCAGCGCCTCCAGCCGGCCGCGCACCAACAGATAGGGTTTGATGCCGCCGTTTTCAGCAACCGTGATGAAACGCAACGGATTTTCCGGCCCCGCTTCGATCACATCGCCCACATTGGTGCGAAAGGTCAGTACCGGCTCGCCGCCACGTTCGGAAGCATGCAACTCCACGGCCAGAAAGGGCGCATCCTCGACGCGGATCCGGTAGCGTTCCACCGGCGTGACGAGATAGGTCTCGCCATCCTCGTCCCTGCGCAGGACGGTTGAAAACAACTCGACCAGGGCTTTGCGGGCAATCGGCGTTCCCAGGTAGAACCAGCGGCCGTCGGCCCGGATTTCCATATCGAGCTCGCCGCCATATTCCGGGTTCCATTTTTCCACCGGCGCAGGCCCGCGCTTGCGCGATCCGGCACGCGAAATCAGCGCCTGCAGCCCGGAAAGTCCGCCAGCACCGCCCTTGCCGCTGCCGGCAGGCTGCACGGCAACTTCCGACACTGTCCTGGATTTTTCTCCGGTTTTCGCCCCAGATTTCGCCATTGTCTTCACCCAGTATCGCCCCAACTTGTACTGTGAACACCCGTAAATGCCGGCCGGAACCGCGTTGACGAAGTGTTCAACGCATATCGGGCGTTTAGCCGAAAATACCGCTCACCCACCGTTTCGCAAGTATGGCATATTGCAATGACGGAGCGTCAAACTACCATGCGGGGAGTTTCCGCCGAATCCCACGCCAGCAGGAAGGACAAACCATGAGTGCCGTAGACCCGAAGGCAGGCCGTGAGGCAAATGATTCAAAGGCCGTGATTGAGGCGGCCGAGGCAGCCGTTGCCGATATCGCCAGGGCCCGCAAGGAAACGGCAAAGGTCATCTTCGGCCAGGAAACGGTGGTCGAGCGCGCCATGGTCACCATCCTTTCCGGCGGTCACGGTCTGCTGGTCGGCCTGCCGGGCCTTGCCAAGACCAAGCTGGTCGACACCCTCGGCACGGTGCTCGGCATTCAGGCCGCCCGCATCCAGTTCACCCCCGACCTGATGCCTTCCGACATCCTGGGTTCCGAAATCCTGCAGCAGGACGATGACGGCAAGCGCTCCTTCCGCTTCGCCAAGGGCCCGGTTTTCACCCAGCTTCTGATGGCCGACGAGATCAACCGCGCCAGCCCGAGAACCCAGGCAGCCCTTCTGCAGGCAATGCAGGAATACCACGTGACAATCGCCGGCCACCGCTACGACCTGCCGGCACCCTTCCACGTTCTGGCAACGCAGAACCCGCTCGAACAGGAAGGCACCTACCCCCTGCCGGAAGCCCAGCTCGACCGTTTCCTGATGCAGATCGATGTCCATTATCCCGACATGGAATCGGAGCGCCGCATCCTGCTGGAGACCACCGGCGCGAAGGAAGCCACCGCCAAGCCGGTGCTCAACGCCAAGCGGTTGCAGGAAATGCAGGCGCTGGTGCGCCGCATCCCGGTCGGAGAAAGCGTCGTCAACGCCATCCTCGAACTGGTCCGCTCGGCCCGCCCCGGCGCGGACGACTCGCCGATGAACAAATACATTTCCTGGGGTCCCGGCCCGCGCGCCAGCCAGTCGCTGATGCTGACGGCCCGCGCCCGCGCCCTGCTTGACGGCCGGTTGTCGCCCTCCGTCGACGATGTCCTGGCGCTTGCAGAGCCGGTGCTCCAGCACCGCATGCAGCTCTCCTTCGCCGCCAGGGCGGAGAAAATTTCGGTGCGCGACGTGATCGCCGATATCCGATCGAGAATAGGATAGGCCAGGTGGGCGTGACCGCATGAGTCTAACGACGGGAAAACTTGTCGAGGCGCTGCCGGCCCAATCCGTGCTGGCGCGGTCGCGTGCCCGCGCCGCCCTCATTCCCGATCTGCTGGTCGAGGCGCAACGTGTCGCCAACAACGTCTTCGCCGGCTGGCACGGCCGCAGGCGGCGCGGCATCGGCGAGAATTTCTGGCAGTTCCGGCCCTATGTGCAGGGCGAGAACCTCGCCGCCATCGACTGGCGGCGTTCGGCCCGCGACGATCATGTCTATGTCAAGGACCGCGAATGGCAGGCCTCGCACACAATCTGGCTTTGGGTCGATGAGAGCGCTTCCATGCTCTATCAGTCCTCTTCGGCGGAAGTCTCCAAACAGTCCCGTGCCCTGGTGCTGGCGCTTGCCATGGCCGAACTGCTTGCCCGCAGTGGCGAGCGCATCGGCTGGCTCGGCGTATCCAAGCCGATCGTTCACCGTCACGCCGCCGAGCGCCTTGCCAGCGACCTGATCGTTGCCGGCGCGCAGGACAGATGGCCGGACATGAAACACATCGGCGATCATGCCGAGGTCGTCCTGTTCAGCGATTTTCTCGAATCACGCGAAGACGAGGAAGCCCATCTCGCCGTCTTCCGCGACCTCTCCGACAAGCGGGTGCGTGGCCATCTGGTACAGATCATCGACCCGGCCGAGGAAGTCTTTTCCTATGCCGGCAGAATGGAATTCCGCGATCCCGAGACCGGCCACCGCCTCAATCTCGGCTCCGCACAGACGGTAAAGCAGGATTACGAAGCGCTGTTTCGCGGCCATACGCAGTTGCTGGCGGATTACTGCTCGCGTCTCGGCTGGTCGCATACGCTCCACCATACCGACCATCTGGCATCGCAGGCACTGCAGTCCCTGCATGTCGCCATGTCGGAAAATCCCTTCGACGGAGGCCGATGATGGCCGGTCTGCCGCTCGCCTTCGCCTCCCCCTGGGTTCTGCTGGCCCTGCTCGCCCTGCCGGTCATCTGGTATCTTCTGCGCCTGACCCCGCCGAAGCCGCGCAGCGAGTTCTTCCCGCCCTTCGTCATTCTCGAACAGCTCAAGGCAACCGAGGACACACCGGCCAAGAGCCCGTGGTGGCTGACCCTGTTGCGCCTTGCCATGGCAGCGCTGGCAATCCTTGCCATGGCAGGCCCCATCCTCAATCCCGGCGAAACCCCGCTGAAGGGCGAAGGGCCGTTGCTGATGGTAATCGACGATGGCTGGGCGAGTGCCGCCAGTTCCGATCAGGTACACCGGACGGCGCTTGCCATGCTTGCGGTCGCCGGCGAGAAAGGCAGACCCGTCACCATCGTCAGAACCACCGACCTTGAGGACGTTTCCCTTGAGCCTATGAGCGCCGCCGAAGCCAGCGGACTGCTGGAGGCCGGCACCAACCGTCCGGCCCGTCCGGATCATGCCCTTGCCGCTCAGCGCATTCGCTCGGCAATTGCGGCAACGGGCTTTGGCGAGACCGTATTCTTCTCCGACGGGCTGGCAAGGAGCGACAGGACCCGGGGACTGCTCGATAGCCTTGCCTCGATCGACGGCCCTCTGCTCGTCGCCAGCCCCGACACGTCCGGCCTGGTTGCGTTGCGTCCGGTGGAGAACCAGCCATCAAGCATGATCGGAACCGCCATTCGCGCCAACGGCGGAGGCAGCCTGCCGCTGCGCATTACCGCCTTCGACAAGAACGGCCTGCCGATAGCCACCACACAAACGCTGTTTGCCGACGGGGAGACGGAAGCCCGCTTCGAACTTTCCCAGCCGGTGGAAGTGCGCAACCAGATCGTCCGCATTGTCGCCGAAAGCGCCAACAATGCCGGAGCCGTGCAATTGCTCGACGACAGTAACCGCCGCCGGGTGGTAGGCCTGATTTCCGGCCAGAGCGCCGACATCTCACAGCCTTTGCTGTCGCCGCTCTACTATATCAACCGTGCGCTCTCGCCGTTCTCCGATCTCAGGTTTGCCGATACCGCCAACACCGATGAGGCGGTCGACGACCTGCTCAACCAGAATGTGTCTGCCATGGTGCTGGCCGATGTCGGCACCCTGCCGGTTCAGGCACGCGAACAGATTACCGGGTTTCTCGACAAGGGCGGCCTGGTCATCCGTTTTGCCGGCCCGCGCCTTGCCGCCAACCCGGCAAGTGCCCTGCTGCCCGTCGAACTGGTTCAGGGCGACCGTTTCATCGGCGGTGCCCTGTCGTGGGAAACACCCAAGAGTGTCGCCCCCTTCGAACCCTCCTCGCCCTTCTTCGGCCTGAAGACGCCGGAGGACGTTTCCGTCAGCCGGCAGGTACTCGCCCTGCAATCGCAGGATCTTGAAAACCGCACCTGGGCGCGCCTCGAGGACGGCACGCCGCTGGTCACCGCCAACCAGGTCGGCGCCGGCTGGCTGGTGCTGTTCCACGTCAATTCCGATAACAACTGGTCAAACCTGCCGCTTTCGGGCACATTTGTTGAAATGCTGCGCCGAACCGTCAACCTTGCCCGCTCGACCGGCGTCAAACCGCTGGAAGACGCGCAATTGCGGCTTCCGCCGATGGAAGTGCTTGACGGCAAGGGCGTGCCGGTTCCCCCGCCAGTGGGCGTCAAGCCGCTGGTTCTGGAAGGCAGCATCGAGCCGCGTGTGACGCTGGAAAACCCGCCCGGCCTCTATGGCACGGAGGACGGTTTCCGGGCGCTCAACCTGATCGGTGACGCCGAAACCCTGACCGCGCTCGAACCTGCCATGCTTCCGGCCAAGGCGCAGACCACGACACTGGCCGCGAGCACCAGCCTGACGCTGCGGCCCTGGCTGCTGCTCGCCGCCATGGTGCTGTTCCTTGCCGACTGCCTTGCCGTGCTGTGGTTTGCCGGCCTCATAAGAGGTTCGAGCAAGGCACGGCCAAGGTCGGTGCCGGCAGCAACCGCCCTCCTGCTGGCTGCGGCTCTCGGCCCGGTTGCCCCGGCCGGCTCCTTCATGTCTCCCGCCATGGCGCAATCGGCCACGGCAGATGACGGGCTCGACTATTCCGCAGCCCTCAGGACGCGCTTTGCCTATGTCGTCAACGGCAATGAGGAGATTGACGCAATAAGCCGCGCCGGTCTTCTGGGTCTCACGCGCTTCGTTTCCTCGCGCACCGCACTCGAGCCGGGCGATCCCGTCGGCGTCGATGTGATCACCGACGAATTGTCGTTCTATCCTTTCCTATACTGGGCCATCGATCCCGCCGCCCCTGCTCCCGGTGAAGAGGCCATGGCGCGCGTCGATGCCTATATGAAGCAGGGCGGTACGGTCTTGTTCGATACCCGCGACCAGATCAGCGGCGTCCTCAACAACGGCTCCGGCGGCAATCAGAAACTGCGTGAAATACTCGCCACGCTGGACATTCCGCCGCTTGAGCCCGTGCCGTCCGACCATGTACTGACCAAGGCGTTTTTCCTGCTCGACAGCTTTCCCGGCCGCTATCAGGGCGGCGATCTGTGGGTAGAGCAGATCGGTACCGCCGACGAAACCGAGACACGGCCTGCCCGCGCCGGCGACGGCGTGTCGACCATCATGATCACCAGCAACGACTTTGCCGGCGCCTGGGCCGTCGACGAGCAGAACCGCTCGCTGCTGCCCATCACGCCGCCGGTCCCTGGCCAGCGCGAGTATGCCTTCCGCGTCGGGGTCAACATCGTCATGTACACCATGACCGGCAACTACAAGGCCGACCAGGTGCATGTGCCCGCCCTTCTCGAACGCCTGGGGCAATAGGGACACGCCATGGATGTAAGCGTCGCCCTTGCCCCGCAGCTTCCCCTCTGGCTGATCGGCCTTGCTGCCGTTCCCGCCCTTGCGCTGGCGCTCTACGGCCTGTTCAACGGCACGCGAGGCTCCTGGCTGCGCCTTGCCGGCTGGGTGTTTCTCCTGCTGGCGCTTCTCAACCCTTCCCTGCTTCAGGAGGAGCGCGAGAACCTGAAGAGCGTCGTTGCCGTGGTCGTCGACCAGAGCGGCAGCCAGGCGCTCGACGGACGGCCGGAACAGACCGCGGCAATCCGCGAAAGACTGCTCGCCTCCCTGTCGCAGCTCGATGCCTTTGAAATCCGTGAGATCAATGCCAGCGAACAGGTCACGCGCTCGACGGACGTTTCCACCGCGCTTTTCCGCGCCCTGCAGAGCGGCATCCGCGATGTGCCGGAAGACCGGCTTGCCGGTGCCGTGATGATCACCGACGGCCAGGTGCACGATGTACCGGAGACGGCGGCGGAGCTCGGACTCAATGCGCCGGTTCATGCCTTCATCACCGGCACGCAGAACGAGAAGGACCGCCAGATCGTCATCACCAAGGCGCCGCGCTACGGCGTGGTGGGCGAGAGTTTCGAACTGACCTATGAAGTCCGCCAGCAGGGCATGCCCAATGCGGCGGTTGCCGTTTCCGTCTACATGGATGGCGAACTGGTCACTGTCGAGGAAGTGCTCCCGGGCGAGCCTTATTCCTTCATCGGCGACGTTCCCCACGGCGGCAAGAACATCATCGAACTGCGCGCCGAGACCCATCCCGAGGAAATCAGCACCGCCAACAACCGCGCCTTCACTGTCCTCAACGGCATTCGCGAAAACCTTCGCGTGCTGCTGGTCTCCGGCGAACCCCATGCCGGGGAACGTACCTGGCGCAACCTGTTGAAATCCGATGCCAGCGTCGATCTGGTGCACTTCACCATTCTGCGCCCGCCCGAAAAGCAGGACGGCACGCCAATCAGCCAATTGTCGCTGATCGCCTTTCCGACCCGTGAACTGTTCGTCGAGAAGATCGACGAATTCGACCTGATCATCTTCGACCGCTACTCGCGGCGCGGTGTGCTGCCGGTGCTCTATTTCGACAACATCGCCCGCTACGTGCGCGATGGCGGCGCGGTTCTGGTTGCTGCCGGGCCCGAATTCGGCCGGCCGGGCAGCATTGCCGAAACCCCGCTCAACACGGTCCTGCCCGCCCAGCCCAACGGGCTCATCGCCGAAACCCCGTTCAAGCCGCTGCTGACCGACACCGGCAACCGACATCCGGTCACCCGCGGCCTCGACAACGGCCGTGGTGTTGAGGCCGACTGGAGCCGCTGGTTCCGCACCATCGGCACCGACCGGCTGACCGGCGACGTGATCATGAGCGGCGCCGAGGAGAATCCGCTGCTCGTCCTGCAGCGATTCGAGGAGGGCCGCGTTGCCTTGCTGCTGTCGGACCATGCCTGGCTCTGGGCACGCGGTTTCGAGGGTGGCGGGCCCCATGTGCAATTGCTGCGCCGCATGGCCCACTGGCTCATGAAGGAGCCCGAACTCGAGGAAGAGCGCCTCTCCGCCTATCAGGATGGCAACACGCTCATCGTCGAGCGGCAGACTCTGGGCGGTATGCCGCCCGATGCCGAGGTCACCGCACCCGATGGCAGCACTTCCGTGCTGGCTTTTACGGAAGCCGGCCCCGGCGTCTACAGCGCCGAACTCGAAGAGCCGCAGATGGGGCTCTACCAGATCCGCAACGAGGACCTCTCGACCCTGGTACATTCAGGCCCCGCCAATCCGCGCGAATTCGCCAATGTGGTCAGCACGGCGGAACTGCTGGCTCCGGCACTGAGGGCACTCGGCGGCAGCACGGTTCGAGTAGCACGCGATGCCGCCGACATGCCGCGCATCATTCCGGTCAGAAGCGGTGCGGCAGCATTCGGCAATGGCTGGGTCGGGCTCAACAATACCGGCGCAACCAAGCTTCTAGGCATCAATCGCATCAGCCTGTTCGCAGGCTTCCTCGGCCTTGCCCTGCTGCTGTTTGCCCTTGCCGCGATGTGGACGCGCGAAGGCCGCTAAGACGGGTTTCTACGGGACGTAGCGCTGTGTCTGACCGGCATAGTCGGCGGCGGCACCGTCCACCAGTTCGCAACCCAGAATACGCAGCGGATCGGCTGGTCCCGGAAAGGTGATCCGGCCGGGCTCGATACGCTCGAAGCCGAACGGCCGATAATAGGCAAGATCGCCAACCAGAACCACATAGCGGTGACAGTTACGCCGCGCCGCGAACAGCGAACGGTTCATCAGTTCACGCCCCACGCCGAGCTTTCGGTATTGCGGATCGACCATCAGCGGCCCCAGTACCAGAGCCTCCTTTTCGCCGATGAAAATGCGCGTGAGCTTCACCGAACCGACCAGCACACCGTTCAGCATCGCCACGAAGGAAAGCGCCGGCTCGCTGCTGACACCCTCGCGCAGACGAAAGGCCGCACGGCTGTAGCGCCCCGGGCCGAAAGCCGCAGCACCCAGCGCCTCGATCTGTTCTTCATCTTGAGGAGTTTCATGCCTGATCGTGATCAGGCTCAAGGGGGTCATGTCTGTCATGGCGTTTCATTCCGGCCGGAGAAGGGATGGCCGGTGAAACGAAAAACCCGTCAACCAGCCGCAAAAAGCCGCGCCGCCGGCAGTCTGCCAGCGCTGCGTTCAGCGGTTCGTCGTCGGATCAAGGTCATGATGCACCCTTTCATGGCGTCGGGCATTACCATGCAGCCAGCCCCCCGTCCAGCGGGAAGTGCGCCGCCGTCTCCCCGTCACATGCTTGAACGCAACGTTCACCGCCCGCCGGTTTATCTCGTCCGTTTGCTGCCTATATTGGCGCCGTGAAAGAATCCCCGGCATGACGGAGTACGGCAATGGGTTTGCTCGTCGATGGCAAATGGCAAAGACAGGACCTTATCCCCAAAACGGCGGAGGGCGCCTTCAAGCGCAGCGACAGTGCATTCAGAAACTGGGTGACGGCGGATGGCACTGCCGGCCCTGGCGGAGAAGGCGGTTTTGCTGCCGAACCGGGCCGCTATCACCTCTATGTCTCCTATGCCTGTCCCTGGGCGCACCGCACGCTGATCCTGCGCAAGCTGAAGAAGCTGGAAGACATCATTTCCGTTTCCGTCGTCGACTGGTTCATGGGCGATGACGGCTGGCATTTTTCCGATCGCGACGGCGCGGTTCGCGATCCCGAATTGGGCGCCGGCCATCTGCACGAAATCTACACCGCCGCCGACCCGGGCTATACCGGGCGGGTAACGGTTCCCGTCCTGTGGGACCGGAAACACAAAACCATCGTCTCCAACGAGTCCTCGGAAATCATCCGCATGTTCAACAGCGCGTTTGATCGCGTCGGAGCAGCCTCCGGCGACTATTATCCCGGCAGATACGCCGGGGAGATCGATGCCCTCAACGACCGCATCTACGACACCGTCAACAATGGCGTCTACAAATGCGGCTTTGCCACCAGACAGGAGCCGTATGAAAAGTCCTTCGGCGAACTGTTCGATACACTGAATGTCATGGAGGAAAGATTGTCGGGCCAGCGCTATCTGGTTGGCAGGCAGTTGACCGAGGCCGACATCCGGTTTTTTGCAACCCTGGTACGCTTCGACGCGGTCTATGTCGGCCACTTCAAGTGCAACCGCCAGCGCATTGCCGACTATCCCAACCTGTCAAACTATCTGCGCGACATCTACCAGATCCCCGGCATCGCAGAGACGGTGAACCTGCACCACATCAAGAACCACTATTACCAGAGCCACGAAACGATCAATCCGAGCCGCGTCGTTCCGCTGGGACCGGAACTGGATTTCACCGCCCCGCACGACCGTGGCAGGTTTCAATAGAACCGGGTTCTACCACAGCCGGGCAACCGGCTTGTTCTGCAGCACTTCCTCGATGCGCTGACGTGTCGGGCCGGTGGTCGCTTCCGGCAGGTCCGCCGGATCGTAAAAGCCGACTTCCAGCACCTCGCGGTTGGGCGTGAACACCTGCTTCTGGTGCCAGTCGCCGCAACGATAGAGGAAAACATGATCACGCGGTGACGCCCGCCGATTGGCCAGCACGCCGACAAGCTCCGGTTCTTCCAGCGGCTCGATGCCGGTTTCCTCCATCAACTCCTTGTAGACGGCATCCATCGCCGTTTCGCCGCGCTCCACACCGCCGCCCGGCAGGTGCCAGCCCGCCACATAGGAATGACGTACCAGCAGAACCCTGCTCTCGGCATCGGTCACGACGATGCGCACGCCCAGCGTCATCGGCCGGCGCAGGAGAAAATAGAGATGCAGAAGTCTCGTTTTCCAGCGTCTTCGTTTCATGGCGACTACTTACCCGCAATCCGCTTTTCTGGCGAGCAGCCCGGATGCTTTTTCCCCGGCATCGCCTTCCCGTTCTTGCCCGGCGCAGGCAAACCGGCATAGTGCGGGGATGACCCTGCGACTCGCCCATATCTCGGATGTGCATCTAGGCCCCCTGCCGAAGGTGAAGCGCAGCGAGCTTTTCTCCAAGCGCATCACCGGCTATGTGAACTTCCGCCGCAACCGGATGAATGCCGATCAGCCGGAAATCACCGCGCATGTCACGGCATTCCTCAAACAGCTTGCGCCCGATCACACCGTCATCACCGGCGACCTGATCAATCTCGGCCTCGATCTGGAGATCGAGAATGCCGGCAACTGGCTCGCCGGATTGGGCAAACCTGAGGACAATACCGTCGTCCTCGGCAATCACGATGCCTATGTGCGCGGCTCTCGCGACAAGGCGATGGCCGCCTGGCAGCCCTGGATTTGCGGCGACGACCGGAAGCCAGTCGCTTCCGCCGATGATTATCCGGTACTGCGCCGGCGCGGCGGGGTATCGCTGATCGGCTGCAATTCCGCGCGTGCCTCCGCCCCTTTTCTCGCCACCGGCTATTTCCGCAAGGATCAGGCAAAAAGACTGGCCGAAGTTCTTCGCACCGAACATGCAGCGGGCCAGGTCACGGTAATTTTGATCCACCACGCACCCTTTCCGCGCGCCACCGCCCGCCACAAGCGCTTGATCGGCCTGTCGAACTTCACGCGGGTGATTGCCGAGCACGGTGCCGACCTCGTCCTGCACGGTCATACCCATCTGGCGACCGAAGCCTGGCTTGAGGGGCCGGAGAAGAAGGTTCCGGTGATCTGCGTTCCTGCCGCCTATCAATGGCCGGGCTATCGCAAACCGCCGGCAGGCATCAACCTGTTCACCATCGAGGGAAGTCACCGCAAGGCGCAGATTACGCTTCAGCGCTATGCCTACACCGGCAAACCTGGTGAGGAGATCATTCCGGCAGAGGAAAAAGTGCTGACGGGCAGCGCTGCAAAAGCGGCACCGGCAGAAGGCTGATCCTCTACCCTACTGGAGCAGGGCCATCACTTCGGCGCCGTAGCGCTGCCAGGCAAGCAGCGCGACAGCACCGGCGGCAATGCCGAGCACGAACCAGGCAATCACCTCGCCAAACCCCCGGCCTCTTGCCTTGCCGGCGTTCTGCGCCGCTTCCGGATCGCCCTTCTGGTCGAAATCGTAGTTGCGCATGGCAACCCACTCGCCCTCGATCATCCGTTCGCGTTCGAGAATGCGTTCGGCGACATAGTTCGAAACCATCTTCGACATCCGCTCGCGGTCTTCCGAATGGCCGAGAATGGTGCGGCCCATGCGCGTATCCTTGACGAACTCGTATTCGCGCCGGTCGCGCCCCATACGGACATAGGAGGTCATGTCGATCCACAGCCGCGGATTTTCGCCATTGGTCAGCGCGAACTCGAACTGGTCGTTGTCGTCCGGCACTTCCTTGAACAGCGGCTGGAGATCCTTTGCCAGCAGTTCAAGCCGGGCAATCCTGGCCTGCTTCATCTCGATGACAACATCGTCCCGGGCGGCCTGATCGTCACGCACCCGTTCCATCGCCTCGGCCAGATCGCTGACCTTGCGCTCGATCTGCTTTGCATCCAGTTCCACTTCGGACATGGCCTTCGCCCTCCATGCGGGGGTTCCCCCATACGCGGTTTCCTCTCGTGCGGCTTCGCCCGGAACCCGCCTCAAAGTAACCTTTTATTAACTTATAGACGAAATTTGACCGGAATACAGCCCTGCGGTTCCTGTCGTCGCCAAACAGTGCCAGACAAGAAGGGCCGCACAAGGCGGCCCCTTCACGCGTCCGGTTGCAACTTGCTCAGCCAATCGATCGGTTGCAGGCCGAAATGAGCGCCTCTAGCGATGCGGCGACGATATTGGTGTTGATCCCAACGCCGAACACCGTCTCCCCGTCGATATCGGTTTCCATGTAGCAGATCGCAGCCGCATTCGAGCCCTGCTTCAGCGAGTGCTCGGAATAGTCCCGCACGCTGACCGACTTGCCCAGATGTTTGGAAAGTGCGTCGGTAAACGCGTCGATCGGGCCCGTCCCCTTGCCTTCGATCACGATCTTCCTGCCGCCATCGGTGATTTCCGCCTCGATGCGGCGCATGCCGCTGCCGGCGGGATCGGGATAGGTCGAGTGATCGACAAAGGAGAGCCGGGCGTCCGGCTGGCTGACATAGGCGGCGAGAAACTCGTCATGGATGCGCTGCGGCGATAGTTCCTTGCCCTCTTCGTCGGTGATTTTCTGGATCACCTCACGGAACTCCATCTGCAGCTTGCGCGGCAGGTTGATGCCGAAATCCTCCTGCAGGATATAGGCGATCCCCCCCTTGCCCGATTGCGAGTTGATGCGGATGATCGCCTCGTAGGTGCGCCCCACATCCTGCGGATCGATGGGCAGATACGGCACTTCCCACAATGGCTTGTTGGCCTTGCGGATCGCCTTCATCCCCTTGTTGATCGCATCCTGGTGAGAGCCGGAAAACGCCGTGTAGACCAGTTCACCCACATAGGGGTGGCGCTCGGGAATGCGCAACTGGTTGGAATATTCATAGACCTTCTTGATCCGCTCGATGTCGGAACAGTCCAGTTGCGGGTCGACGCCCTGCGTGAACATGTTGAGTGCCAGCGTCACGATATCGACATTGCCGGTGCGCTCGCCATTGCCGAACAGGGTGCCTTCCACCCGGTCGGCACCGGCCAGCAGGCCGAGTTCGGTCGCAGCGATACCCGTTCCGCGGTCATTGTGGGGATGCAGCGAGACGATCAGGTTCTCCCGGTTGTCGAGGTTGCGGCACATCCATTCGATCTGGTCGGCATGGATGTTGGGCGTCGACATTTCCACCGTCGCCGGCAGGTTGATGATCAGCTTGTTGTCGGAAGTAGGCCGGATGACCTCTGTGACGGCATTGCAGACTTCCAGCGCAAAATCGAGCTCGGTACCGGTGAAACTTTCCGGCGAGTACTGGAAACGGTAACCGCCGCCGGCAGCTTCCGCCATGTCGCGGATCATCTTGGCGGCATCCGTGGCGATCCTCTTGATGCCTGCCCTGTCCATGCCGAACACGACCCGCCGCTGCAATTCGGACGTCGAATTGTAGAAATGGACGATCGGCTGGTTGGCGCCTTCGAGGGACTCGAATGTGCGTGTGATCAGTTCCGGCCGGCACTGCACCAGCACCTGCAGGGAAACGTCGTCCGGCACATCGCCTTGTTCGACGCACCATCGGGCAAAGTCGAAATCCGTCTGGGAGGCCGACGGAAAACCGATCTCGATCTCCTTGAACTTCATGTCGAGCAAGAGGCGGAACATGCGCTCCTTGCGGTCGTGACCCATCGGGTCGATCAGCGCCTGGTTGCCGTCGCGAAGATCGACGGAACACCAGATCGGCGCCTGTGTGATGGTCTTTGACGGCCATTGCCGGTCCGGCAAGTCGACCTGCTGGTAAGCCTGGTACTTGGAATGTGCCAGGGGCATTACCGGCTTGATGTCAGCCGGTTTGATATCGGGTTTTGCAGTCATGCTGTTCGCTCGCTGTCGTCGGATCGGCTGTGCCGTCCGGATAACTCAATTTGATTGTGGGAAAAAGGGGGCTGGCGCGTTCGGAACCGAAGCTGTTCGACCGCCGGACGCCCTCTTACAAACGAGCCCGACGGTCGCCACTAAGTAGCAGGGCGAGGAGCGAGGACAGGACGTTTGCGAATACCGTATCGGTCATGGGCGCCATTTAGGCCGGATTTGCCATCCATTGCAAGGCAAAACCTGCCCCGCATTGCGGGCGCCAGCGGCTTCGCGATCAGCCGGGATGCGGCAGCTTGCGCTTTTCCTCCGGCTCCACGTGAATGGTCACATGCAGCCCCGGCACAATCTCCCGCAACGCATTCTCGATCCGGTCGCAGATCGCGTGGGAGCGGGCGACCGTCATGTCCGACTCCACCACCAGATGGAACTCGGCAAACCGGACCGCGCCCGCCTCTCGGGTTTTCAGATCGTGAAACTCCAGCGAACCCTCCGAATTGCGGTCGATTGTCCGGCGGATCAGTTCCTGCTGCTCGTCCGGAAGGGCGTGGTCCATGAGCGCATTGAGTGAATTGCTGATGATCTTCCAGCCCTGCCAGAGGATGTTTACGGCAACGACCAGTGCCAGCAGCGGATCGAGGATCGCCCACCCGGTTGTCACCGCCGCCAGCAGGCCGCCAAGCACGCCCACCGATGTCACCACATCCGAGAAGATGTGACGGGCGTCGGCATCGAGCGCCGGCGAACTCGATTCCCTGGCGACCTTGAGCAGAAGCATTGCCCATAACCCGTTGCCGATGGCAGCGGCGAAGTTGACCGCCATGCCTGCCCAGGGTTCGGCAATCAGCCGCGGCTCGAAGAATGCATGCCATGCCTCGCGCACGATCAGCAGCGCTGCGATGACAATCAGCACGCCTTCGAGAACAGCGGAAAAATACTCCGCCTTGTGGTGGCCGAAGGGATGGGTATCGTCGGCCGGCCGCTGGCTGAAGCCAATCGCATACCACGCCGCCGCCGATGCGATCACGTTGACGATCGATTCCAGCGCATCGGAGTAGAGCGCGACCGAGCCTGTCAGGCGCCAGGCGAGGAACTTCACGCCCATGATGAGGATTGCCACCACCACCGAGAACAGCGCCAGGCGCCGTGCCTTTGTCTGTTGCGGCGTGGAAGTCATCGCTGTCGCCTTTCTTTCCGGGCCCGGTTTACCGGCGCCCTGGGCCGCTACACCCTCTCGCCTTCGCTTCGCGCATTGCGGCGGCCACCCAGATGGGCGACGACGTTCTCGATCATTTTCATGCCGGCATCGCCGCCCAGCGTCATGATCGACTCGGGATGGAACTGAACGGCGGCCACCGGCTCCTTGTCGTGCTCGATGCCCATGACAATACCATCGGTGGTCTGCGCGGTAATCGTGAAGCCCTTGGGCAGGCGCACGGGATCGGCGAAGATCGAGTGATAGCGCCCGACGGTGATATCCCGCTCAAGGCCGGAAAACACCTTGCCCGGCTTCAGAACCTTGATGCGGGACGGCTTGCCATGCATCGGGATGGCAAGCTGCCTCAGCGAACCGCCATAGGCCTCCGCCAGCGCCTGCAGGCCGAGACACACGCCGAAGACCGGCAGGTTGCGGTCGCGCAGTTTGCGGATCGTCGTCTTGCAGTCGAAATCCGACGGCATGCCCGGCCCCGGCGAGAGCACCACAAGATCCGGCTTGTGCGCATCGATCACCGCGTCTGCAACCGGGGTTCGCACCGTCGTCACCTCTGCCCCCGTCTGGCGGAAGTAGTTGGCAAGCGTGTGCACGAAGCTGTCTTCATGGTCGATCAGCAGGATTTTCATGCCGGCCCCGACCTGGGCAGCCTGACGGCGGCCACTGTCCTGGTTGGACTTGCCGGCATCGCGGATTGCCGCCAGCAGTGCGGAAGCCTTCAGTTCCGTCTCGTTTTCCTCTTCGATGGGATCGGAATCGAACAGCAGGGTCGCACCTGCCCGCACCTCCGCAATGCCGTCCTTCAGCCGGATCGTGCGCAGGGTCAGCCCGGTATTCATGTCGCCGTTGAAATGCACCACGCCCACCGCGCCGCCATACCATGCCCGCGCGCTTTTCTCGTTTTCCTCGATATAGCGCATTGCCCAAAGCTTGGGCGCGCCGGTCACCGTCACCGCCCAGGCATGGGAGAGGAACGCATCGAAGGCATCCATGCCGTCGCGCAGCCTTCCCTCGATATGGTCGACGGTGTGAATGAGCCGGGAATACATCTCGATCTGGCGCCGCCCGATCACCCGCACACTGCCCGGCTCACAAACCCGGCTCTTGTCGTTCCGGTCGACATCCGAACACATGGTGAGCTCGGATTCGTCCTTCTTGGAGTTGAGCAGTTTTAGGATCTGCTCCGAATCCTCGATGGCGTCCCTGCCCCGTTTGATGGTGCCGGAGATCGGACAGGTTTCCACCCGCCTGCCCGTCACCCGCACATACATCTCCGGAGAAGCGCCGATCAGGTATTCGTTGACGCCAAGATTGATGAAGAAGGAGTAGGGAGAAGGATTGATCGCCTTGAGCTTGCGCGAAATAGCGGACGGCTCGTTTTCGCATTTCTCGTAGAAGGTCTGGCCGGGAACGACCTCGAACAGGTCGCCGCGCTTGAACTTCTCCTTGGCCTTTTCGACGCCGCGGGCGTACTCGCCCGGCACATGGTCGCCACGCGGCGGTTGCACGTCACTCGGCTTGAAGACCGCATCGGGCGTTTCCCTGTCGAGACCGGCGGTCGTTCTGCCGTCGGCCTCGAACTCGTAGCGGTCGTGCCAGGCAATCGCCTGATGGTGATCGACGACAAGAATCTCGTCGGGAAGAAACAGCACGAGATCGCGATTGTCGTCCGGACGCTTCAGCTTCTGCTCGATCTCCTCGAACTGGAACGCCAGATCATAGCCGAAGGCACCGAACAGGCCGATGCTCGGATCCTCCTCGCTGTGGAAGAGGTCGGCAATCGCCCGCACGACGGAAAACACCGTCGGCGCCCGGGAACGCATTTCCTCGGATTCGATTTTTCCGCCATCCCTGACCCGAAGGCTGATGGCATCCTCGCCCTGTTCGAACGAAGCGATGTGGTCATGGCCGGCAAGGACCCCGCCGATCTTCGGCAGCAGTATCTTGCCGCGATCATTGTAGGCGAGGATGCGGACATCCCGTCCGTTCGCCTCAACTCCCAGCGGCGGATCGACGATGGCGGTATCCCATCGGGTGTAGCGCCCCGGATATTCGTAGTTGGAGGAAAGCACCGCACCGCGCCGCCGGTTGACGCGCTCCAGCATGTTCTCGATGGCCGTGGCATAGTCGGCCTCCACGCTGGTGCGCGAAACGCGAATACCGCCTTTTGTTACATATTCGATCGGACGCGAAACCATCTGGTCTTATCCCGTTTTTCCGTTTCAACCCCCGTCGGGCAGACCGGCCACAGGCAAACAAAAAGCCGCCCGGACGGTTACCCGGCGGCTTCAACCCATGATGCATGCGCAGCAATGGCCCGGCCGCCTTAGCGAACCTGCCACCACCAGCAATTTGCGATCATGATGTTCATGTCAGGTGATGTAGACTGAAACGGCATCGCGCGCAACTGCGCATTGCTTCAGCAGCCGAGTTCGCAGCAGGCCCGGCAACACCCCGAAACAGGAAGACCCGAACCGGGCGGATTGGTTCGGGCCTTCCGTTCAGGGACCTGACATCTGCAGGAGACAGCCGCCAGGTACACGAATGCCGGGATGTTAGCAGGGGGTCCGGCACGCCGTGTTTCGGTACGCATCGCGGTTTTTCATTCCGCATCCATTGCGTGTATCGTGTTCAATAATATTACTTTAAGTTGTATTTGTAAATAATGCGTTAAACCCGAAAGAAATCGAAGACAGCGGGAAAAAAGAAGATATTTCAGCCTGTTACAGAGAGGCAGCGTCCCGGCCAGTCGCCGGGAACCCGGATTTTCAGATTATTGCGGCCGGAAGCACAACTCCAACGCGAATCACCGGCAGCCTTGCAGGCGCCGTGCTCGCCGTTGCCGGGCAAAGGCCTGCTATTTGTCGAGGACGTCGCGTATCTCGACCAGATTGGCACGGACGCGGAGCAGGTCGAAGCCGATCGACTCCAGATGCGACTTGACGAGACTCGATGCGCTGCCGTTCATCACGATGGGCGGGCGCATGGTAAGCGCATCGCGCAACTGATCGTCGACGCGATGCCACAGCGAATAGAGATTGCGCTGGCGCACCACTTCGCGGAAATCGCTTTGCGCGGCCGTCAGAATGCCGTGATAGGCATAGAGCTGGCCATAGGTGAACCAGAAGCGGTCGTCCGCCCGGCGGTCGATGCCGATAAAATTGGCTTCCTGCATGCGGCTCTGCAGGATTTCGGAGGTGGAGCCGATGTCGGCCGTCATCCTGTCGATAAACTGCAACAGATTGTCGGCGCGGGTATCGAAGTCCGCCTTGCAGTTACCCAGTTCCTCGTTGAAGGCGAGCAGGCTCTTGCGGGCGTCGCGAAGCCTGGCGCTGGTGGTCGGCTGAATGAACGGCGGCGACAGCGTCATCCACCACGCATTCTCGCGATAGTTCGCCGCTTCGCGTGCCTCCTGGAGATTCTGGTTGATCGACGACGTGCCGCGGACACGGCCAAGCCGGTCCACCAGTTCGACGGCGGTGCGCCGGATCGCCTGGTTGGTTCCGAGCTGGAAGGCCGCCTTGTTGTCGAAGAAGGGCGTGTCCTTCCAGTCCCAGATGAAAAACAGGCCCATCTTGTGCAGCGGGTTGGAGGGTACCCAGGTATCTTCGGTCACATTGCGGGCAAGAAGATCGGCCGTCACCTGCACCATCGCCGAAGGCTGGCACTTGCCGTTTTCAAGCGGTGCGCCGGCAGCCTGGTAGGTATTCTGGAAATCGTATTTGCCGGCATATTCCGGATCGGTATTGCCCCAGAACTGGGTGATGTAGAACATGTAGGCATAGCCCACCACCAGAGCCAGCAGAATCAGGAATACCGGAATCTTGACGAACCAGCCACGCCCGCGCAGCCAGTTGCGGAAGGAGACGAATGGCCAGATGATGATGGCGATGATTTTGCCGATCCCCCGGCCGATCCAGTAGAATATGCGGGTAAAGAAATCGACCACCGGGTCCAGCATGTGTCCTGTCCTTATCCGTAGAAGCGGGCGCGCAGCGCGCGTTTGTCCTTGAAATAGGTATTGCGGATCGTCTCCACAACATATTCCCGGTACTCTTCCGGCCAATCCTGATAGGCCCGGTAGAACCCCTGCTTGTTGAAGACGAACAGGGTCAGAAAGTCAAAGCGCAGATATTCCGAGATCAGACGGTTGGTCAGCCACCAGTCCGGATGCTTGGGATTGGCGCGCGAGATCAGGAAGCGGTGTTCCGGCCGAACCTCGTGCAGATCGACAGCCGACCAGTCGCGTGAGCGCTTCAGCACGAATTCGAGCAGCGGCAGCGCCCCGTCCCGCTCGATTGCCTTGGCATTTTTCCGCACCCAGCTGTCGAGCATGCTGTTGGAAAGCTCATCGAGCTCGATATCGGGATCGCGCTCAACCATCATGCCGATGATCAGCATGCGGGCACGCTGCTTCAGCAGGCCGGACTTTTCCACCCAGGCGCCGCGCGGCGGCTCGATGCGCCGGGTCTCCAGCAGGAACCGGTACACCTGGGCGTGGTCGTTGATGTCGATGTAGGAAACCTCCCAGGGGCGTGACTTGCGGAAGCCTCGCGTTCCCGGATCGGCAATCACCGTCACCTGATGGTCGTCGTTGAAGATGTAGACGCCGCCGAAATGCGACGTCCAGAACGCATTGTGGCGGAAAACCACTTCCTTCGGCAGCAGGTCATTGGTGCGGATGTCGCCGGTAACCCCGGCGATCTCGACCATCTCCGCCAGCATCTCCCGGTCCTGCCAGGCATCGGGATCCTTCAGCAGCTTGTCGATCATCACCTGCAGTTCATGCGCCTTGCCGAGCAGATCGCCCGAGGTCGACAGCTTGAACTCCACCTGCTCGATGCGCAGCAGGTCTTCAAGATTGTCGACCGCATGCACATTGTCCTCGATCTCGCCATAGAGGACATCCTTGATCGTCAGCGCAAAGATTTCCCTGCGGTTCTTGTCGAAGAAGTCGAGCATCAGTTCTTCGGTATTGGAGAACTGGGTATGGACCACCGGCAGTTCCGACTGTTCCGGCGACAGGATGATGAAACGCCGGTTGACCCCGTTGGGGTCGAGATACTCCGGGTCGTCCAGTTCGTCGGCGACTTCCGGTGAATAGCCTGTCATGTCGATCTTGAAGGACTTGAGCTTTACGGGCTTGAGCCCGAAACCCTTCAGCGCCTTGTTGTAGCGCTCGACGAGATGCGGTTCGTCAACGCTCAAGAGCCCACCGAAGATCAGCTTGTTTTCATAAAGGCGTTTCAAAGCCTACGCTCCCCAGTGGCCGTCCTTCTTCATCTGCTGGATTTTCTCCACCGCCTTCTCGCGCTGGCGCTCGCGGCGGATGATTTCGTCAACCGCCGCATTGTCGGCCTTGTCGGTGTAGCGGAATTCTGAATCCGCATAGCGGTTGATCTCCTGCATCACCATGTCGAGGGTGAACGGCCCGCGCAATTCCTCGATCATCGCCGTCTTCTCGTCATAGGGCTTGTGCATGAAGGTTTCCGCCTTCTCGAACCACTCGTCCGGCAGATCGACATCCATCGCCCGCATCTTGATCGCATCGGTGATGTTCTTGATCGCCCTTCCGGTAAAGCGCGGCTCGGCCTCCTTGATCATGTGCAGATAGGTGCCGACATCGGCCATGGTCTTCAGCTTGCCCTGCGCCTTTTCAAATCGCTCGTAGACCGCCAGCAGCCCCTCCTCCTGGGGCTTCGAGTGGTTGTCATAGGCAACGGAAACCGCCTTTTCGATCACCTGCGCCTCATAGAGCTTGTGATCGCCAAGCGGGATGTTGTGGTTCTTGCCGGCAAGCAGGACGAAGATGTCGATGTAGTCGTCGCGCGTGATCGGCCCGTCGACCAGCCAGCGCGCCCCTGCCCGCTGGCGCAGCGCATCGTCGACGTTCTCGGGATAGTTTGAAAACATGCCGAAGGAGCAGTTGCCGCGCACCACCGTGGTAGCGCCTGCGAAGCTCTCCATCAGCACGGCGGTCACCTCCTGCTGACCGGCCGACGCCCGGTCGTCGGAACGCTTTGCCGCCACCTGGTCGATGTCGTCCACCGTACCGAAACCGATGGCCCGCGGGTTCAGGACGTTGTTGATGAACTGCCGGCAGTTCTGGCCCGACTTGCCCTGATAGGAGGAAATCTGGTCGACGCCGAAATTCTCGTAGTGGAAGGGATAGCCGGCGATCTGGCAGTAGTCGTTGATGAGGCCGGCGATCATCTGGATCAGGATGGTCTTGCCGGTGCCCGGTGCCCCGTCGCCGATGAAGGTGAAGACGAAGCCGCCCAGTTCGACGAACGGGTTCAACTGCCGGTCGAAATCATAGGCCATCAGCATCTTGGCGAGCTTCATCGCCTGGTATTTGGCGATGTGGTTGCCGATGATCTCGTTCGGCTTCTTGAAGGTCATCACCAGCGGCTTGGCCTTCGCGCCCGGCACGTCGTCGAAGCCGTTGAGTTCGAACCCGTCGCTGTCGAGTTTCAGATGGGTATTCTCGAAAGCGGCAAGCCCGGTAAACCGCGCCTTGCGCGACAGCAGGTCCTCGATACAGGCTTCCGCCGCCTCGCGGATGCGCGTCAGCAGCACGCTATCGTCGGCGGAAGACGCTGCCGCATCTTCAAGACAGGCGACAAAGCCCTTGAGCGCATCCTGCGGCGTCGAGAAGTCGAAGCTCGGCGGAGTGACGTCGCTTACCGGCTCGCCGACGGCGTCCACCATCTGCTTCATGTAGGCTGCCGCCGTAAACGCCGCCACATAGGCAGACGCTTCCAGCATGGAGCGGAAGCGGTCGGCCTCCTCGCCCTGTAGCGTGGCCGAGGCATTCTTGTCGCGCAATGCGTCCATGCCGGTCTGCCGGGCATAGAGATCGGCAACGGCCAGCGCCACGGCGATCGCCCGGCGTGCCTTGTAGAGCACGCCGTGCTGGGCAACCGACAGCATGTTGTCGTCCGGCGTGATCTGCGTCAGCGTGGATGCCAGTTCGACGCTGCGCGAGGATTTGGCACCTGCCGTCGAAACCGTCTGCACGAAGCGCCGCCGCGTTCCGGCGATCTCGGTGTTCGATTTCGACTTCGCCGCCTCGATCACCGCCGTCTTGGTCACCAGCGATTGCGCCGTCGCCAGGTGTTTGGCGATGTCCTCTTCCCGAAGCGTGGTCAGTGCTGCATCCATGGTTGGCTCCTAGAAATTCCTCAAGACCTGCCCGCCGGAGATGACGTGGGTCTTGTAATCCTCGAACAGCTTTTCCCGCTCGCCAGAGGCGAAGACGGCCTGATAGGCCTCGTGCGGCACCAGCGCGTGGCGCTCGAAGGCCGAAACCCCCATGCGCGCGCTGTCGAGATTGTCGGTATCGATGAAGAACTCGTCCCGCGCCGGTTCACCGCCCCAAAGCCC
>JAMLIH010000070.1 GCA_023954255.1 Phyllobacteriaceae bacterium
GCACCGCTTCTCAATGATGCCGCCAATCGATATGCGGAGAACCGGGCGCTTGGCATCGACCATGTCATGACTGGAAGCATTGAGAAATCAAAGACTTACACCATACGTAAAAGTGTTCTCGACAAATAAGGCCGGTGTTTACCGAGTTTGTAGGGAAAATGCGTTAACCATGTTTGTTAAGTGGGGGTTCAGGGGGCTGCAATAGGCTTTCTGGTAATCGACGGAGTTGAAATCATGTGGCGTTTTCTCGGCAGGTTCCTGAAGAACGAAGATGCGGCGACATCAATTGAATACGCCCTGATCGGCGGCCTGATCTCGATTGCCATCGTAGGCGGTGCCACGGCGATCGGTACGACCATCGGTGAGGACTACAACAATCTGGGCGACCAGTTCCAGAACTTCTGATCGCCTGCATTTTCCGGCGCCCGGGCTGTGGGCGTTGGCTCATCCGCCCTTCAGAAAATCTTCCAGACGGTGTTTAGCCGAGCCCGGCCTGAGCGGCTGCTGCTGGCCGTCGGCGTGTTTCCAGCCGGTGGCAAAGGCAAGCGGTGCGCTTGCCCGGATGCGGCCATCTGTTTCTCCCGCAAGCCTGCCATAGGTCTCTTCCAGCATTGAAGGGGCCGCCCTGGGCAGCGCGGGAATGTCCCCCGTTTGCAGGGATGCCGCTGCTGCTGCGCGGATGTCCTTCAGCAGCCGCCTCACATCGCGATAGCGGATTGTCCGTTCCTCGATATCGGCGACCACCAGCTTGAACCCCGCCTGCTGCATCAGATTGCCGATTTCGCTGGCGGCATGGAAATGCTCGATGCGGGCTGCTGCCGCGTCGTTCAGCGAGGATTCTGCCTCGAGCAACGCCTGGCGCAGTTCGGACAGAAAACCCCGGGCTGGCAAGGCGGCCATGAAGAGACCGTCCGGGACGAGGGCGTGGTTGATCTGCAGCAGCATGGTCGCCAGATCGCCCGCGCGCTGCAGGTCGAAGACGGAGATGACGAGATCGACGCTTTCGGGTTCGAGCGGCAGGATTTCGGGGCCGTCTGCCGCTTCAGGCCAGGGGATGTGGCGGAAGTCGCCGGCAATGGGTGCTCCCGCTTCGCGGATTGCTGTCTCGATTGCCCCGGCAAACGGACCCTCGAACAACAATACGGGCTTTTCGAACCGCCGGTTGGTTACCGACAGGCGTTCGCCGATGATGCGGGCTGCCTCGACATGGAGGAATCCTGCATCGGGCACCGCCATGCGGGCGGCCCGTTCGATCAGGTGCTTGCGGCGGCGGGCGCGTTTGTCACTGTCCATGCCCGGTGCATAATGCGTTTTGACGGCAGAAGGAACCGTTTCGGCGGGCATGCATGCTTGCCGCCGCCCCCGCGGCGTGCTTGACTTGTATCATGATGCATCATGCACGCCTTGCGGGAAACCTGCTTTCCCGCCTCGCCGATATCGCCGTGCCGCCACAATGCCTGATGTGCGACGCACTGACGGCGGAGCCCGGTGCCTGCTGCCCGCAGTGCTGGCGAAAGCTGCATTTCATCGCCAGGCCCTATTGCGCGGTTTCAGGACGGCCCTTCGAATACGATGCCGGTGAGGGGGCGGTCTCGCCGGAAGTGATGGCGGAACCGCCTTGCTATCGCCGGGCCCGAGCAGCCGTGATCTATGACAGTGCCAGCAAGGGGCTGGTGACCCGCCTGAAATACGGCGACCGGCTCGACCTCGCGCCGTGGATGGCGCAGTGGATGGTGCGGGCCGGCCGTGAACTGCTGGAGCCGGACGTGGTTATCGTGCCGGTGCCGCTGCATGCGATGCGCCGCCTTGGCAGGCGTTACAACCAGTCGGCGGAACTGGCGCGGCACGTGGCAAAATCCTGCGGGCTCGACTACCGCCCGCAGCTACTGGTCAGAACCCGCAAGACGCGCCAGCAGGTGGGCCTCAGCGCAAGCCAGCGCGCGCGCAATGTTGCCGGTGCCTTCCGCGTTCCGGCAGAAGCGAGGGCCGGTGTTGCGGGCCGCAATCTGCTGTTGATCGACGATGTCTATACCAGCGGGGCGACGGCGAACGCCGCCTGCAGGGCGCTCATCCGGGCAGGGGCGGCCCGGGTGGACGTTCTGACCTTCGCAAGAGTTGAACCGACGGCCACGGAGGCCCTATATACGGCATAACTTCCAGAGTTACTCAGGTCATGAACTCATAAGCAGGATCAACAATGGTATGAGCAGATTTGGCTGGTTGAAAGGAGCAAGGTTGCAGGAATACGTCCGTATTTCAAAACCTTGCGACGTATCAGCCAGCCAAATCTGCCATATCCGAAGGACGCATGAAATTGCTGCACAGAGCAGCGTCAAAAGCCTCAACCGGGGGATTAGCCCCGTTTTTCGGCCTTTTCCTCGCTCTGTTTTGCACTTTCAGCGCCATTTTGACCCTGTTTATGAGTTCATGACCTAGCACCGGAAATCCGCCATGGCCAATGTCGTCATCTATACCCGCAAGTTCTGCGGCTTCTGTACTGCTGCGAAAAGCCTGTTGTCGCGCAAGGCCGTTGCGTTTCGGGAGATCGATGCGACCTTCGACGCCAAGCTGCGGCAGGAGATGATACAGAAATCGGGGCGCACGACCTTTCCGCAGATTTTCATCGGCGACTATCATGTGGGCGGCTGCGATGAGTTGATGGCACTGGAGCGTGCCGGCAAGCTGGACGGGCTGCTGAACAATGGCTGAGGCAGGTACAAGGATGCGTGTCGCCTGCATCCAGATGCGCTCCGGCACCGATCCGGCGGCCAATGCCGCCATCATGGGCGATCTGGTGAGCGAGGCCGCAGCCCAGGGCGCGCAATATGTGCAGACCCCGGAAATGACCGGGCTTCTGGAAAAAAACCCGAAGCGGCTGCTCGAAATCATTGAACCGGAGGAGAGCGATCCTTCCTTCCTTGCGGCGGGGGAACTGGCGAAGCGCCACGGCATCTGGCTGCATCTCGGGTCGACGGCGATCCGACGGGAGGAAACCGGAACGGACGGGCGGGCGGCGAACCGCGGCGGCGTGTTCTCGCCGGATGGAACGCTGGTTGCCACTTATGACAAGATCCACATGTTCGATGTCGCGGTGGATGAAAACAACCGCTGGCAGGAATCGGCGCGCTATGCGCCGGGTGAGCGGGCGGTAACCGTGGATGCAGGCTTTGCGCGGATCGGACTTTCGATCTGCTACGACATCCGCTTCCCGCAGCTTTACCGGCAGCTTGCCAAGGCAGGCGCGGCTATTCTGACGTGTCCCGCCGCCTTCACCCGGCCGACCGGCAAGGCGCATTGGGAGACCCTGTTGCGGGCGCGGGCGATCGAAAACGGCGCGTTCATGATCGCCGCTGCCCAGGGCGGCGTCCACGAAGACGGGCGGGAGACCTGGGGGCATTCGACCGTTGTCGGCCCGTGGGGCGAGATCGTCGGCAGGCTCGATCATGACGAACCGGGCGTGCTGGTCTGCGATATCGATCTGGAGGAGGCCGCAAGCGCCCGCCGCCGCCTGCCGGTGCTCGAGAACGAACGCCGCTTTGCGATGACCAAAGTGTAATGGCGAATGACGGTTGCAGCCTTTACCTTTACGGCAGCTTTCCTGTAAAAAGCACCGCCGCAAGGGCCGGCCGCGAAAGACAGCTTTCCGGCGGGTTTGCGAAACCGGAAGCTGGAAATGATCAAGTATTCGCTTGTTTGCAGTCATGGCCATGAATTCGAAGGCTGGTTTTCGACCGGCGACGAATATGACCGTCTCGAGAAGAGCGGCCATCTGACCTGCGCGGTTTGCGGCGATGCCAGCATCTCCAAGACGATCATGGCGCCGTCGGTAAAGTCGCCGAAGAAGCGCAAGAGCGTGCCGGCGGTTACCGAGGGAGAAACAGCACCGGAACCGGCGGCAAAGCCCGGCGGCGATGCCACGTTAGCCTCGCTGCCGCCGCAGATGCGCCAGGCCTTCATCGAGCAGGTGCGCGCCTTCCGCAAACAGGTGACGGAATCGGCCGAGGATGTCGGCGACCGGTTTGCCGAGGAAGCGCGCAAGATCCACTATGGCGAGGCGGAAGAGCGCGGCATTTACGGCCATGCGAAGGCGGAGGATGCCGCCGACCTCGTCGAGGAAGGCATACCCGTCTATCCGCTGCCGGATCTTCCCGAAGACCGCAACTGACCCGTCGCGCCGGCGGTCAATCGCGCGCGGCGAGGATCATGTAATTGACATCCATGTCGCGCGAGCGGGTCCACTGGTCGGTCAGCGGATTGTAGAAAACGCCGGTACGGGCGATGACGGTCATGCCGGCCGCCGCCAGCGGCTTTTCCAGTTCGGCCGGTGTGACCAGCTTTTCGTACTGGTGCGTGCCGCGCGGGAGCCAGCGCAACACGTTTTCCGCCATGAAGATGGCGAGCGCCTTCGCCTTCATGGTGCGGTTGATTGTGGCGACGAACATCAGTCCGCCGGGGCGCACCATGGCGGCGCATTTGCTCATGAACAGATCGACATCGGCGACATGTTCGACCACTTCCATGTTGAGGACGATGTCGAAGGTCTCGCCCGCTTCCTGCAGGGCTTCGGCGGAAACAGCGCGGTAGTCGATATCGAGCCCGCTCTGGGCGGCATGGAGTTTCGCCACTTCCACATTGGTTTCGGAGACATCGGCACCGACGACCTCGGCGCCCAGCCTCGCCATGGGTTCGCTCAGCAGTCCGCCACCGCAGCCGATGTCGAGCAGGCGCAACCCTTCGAAGCTGCGCGAATCCCTCGGGTCGCGGCCGAAGCGCTCGCAGACCTTCTCCGATGTAGGCAAGGCGGACCGGATTGAACTTGTGCAGGGGCTGGAATTTCCCTGACGGGTTCCACCATTCGGCCGCCATCGCCGAAAAACGGTCGACCTCCGCCTGATCGATTGTCGTGGCGGCGGCGGTGGCTGGTTTTGCTCGTGCGGACATCGGGGTCTTTTCCTGTCCGGCCTTCGCCGGATCCAACTGGCGGATTGCTTGCATGCCAAACGGTTATTCAGTATGGAACCGGCGATTTCAAGACGGAGGCTTTGCAAGAAGGCCTTCTTCCATCTGGCAATTCGTCCCACCCGGGGCATCTGGTTTCGGAACTTTTACGCATGTCGCGCCTCGTGCTCAAATTCGGCGGCACTTCCGTTGCGGATATCGACCGCATCCGCAATGTCGCGCGGCATGTCAAACGCGAGGTCGACGCCGGCCATCAGGTTGCCGTGGTGGTGTCGGCCATGGCGGGCAAGACCAACGAACTGGTTGCCTGGACGCGGGAAGCCTCGCCGATGCACGATGCCCGCGAATACGACGCGGTGGTGGCTTCCGGCGAACAGGTCACGGCAGGGCTGCTGGCCATTACCCTGCAGGGCATGGGCGTGGAGGCGCGTTCCTGGCTCGGCTGGCAGATCCCGATCCGTACCAACAATGCCCATGGCTCGGCCCGTATCGAGTCGATCGACGGCAGCGAGCTGATCCGCCGTTTCGGCCTCGGACAGGTCGCCGTCATTGCCGGTTTCCAGGGCATCGGCCCGGACAACCGCATTGCGACGCTCGGCCGCGGCGGGTCGGACACGACGGCGGTGGCGCTCGCCGCCGCCATACAGGCTGACCGCTGCGATATCTATACCGATGTCGACGGCGTCTACACCACCGATCCGAGGATCGAGCCCAAGGCGCGGCGCCTCGACAAGATCGCCTTCGAGGAAATGCTCGAAATGGCATCTCTGGGGGCCAAGGTGCTGCAGGTCCGCTCGGTGGAAATGGCCATGGTTCATGGTGTAAAGACTTTTGTGCGTTCCAGTTTCGACGATCCGGACACAATCGACAGCGGTCCGGATGCCTCGCCGCCGGGTACGCTGATTTGTGATGAGGATGACATCGTGGAACAGGAAGTCGTGACCGGTATCGCCTACGCCCGCGACGAGGCGCAGATTTCGCTTCGCCGGGTGCCGGACAAGCCGGGGGTTTCGGCTGCAATCTTCGGCCCGCTGGCGCAAGAAAACGTCAATGTCGACATGATCGTGCAGAGCGTCTCGGAAGACGGCTCGCGCACCGACATGACGTTCACCGTGCCCGACAGCGATGTGGAGCGGGCGCTCAAGGTGCTGGAAGACCACCGCGGCGAGATCGGCTACGAGCTGATCCAGAGCGACAAGGGGCTGGTCAAGGTGTCGGTGATCGGTATCGGCATGCGCAGCCATGCGGGGGTTGCCTCGACGGCGTTTGCCGCACTTGCAAAGCGCGGTATCAACATTCGGGCGATTACCACGTCCGAGATCAAGTTTTCGGTCCTGATCGATTCGGAATACACCGAACTGGCGGTGCGCACGCTGCATGCCGCCTACGGACTCGACGACGCGACGTGAGCCCATTGCGATTGGCGGCTGACAAGGCAGGCTGCAGGCCATAAGATCGATAAAAGACGAAGGCATGTGCATCCTTCCCGAATCGGCAAGGAGCAGCGATGTTGCGGGCGTCATCGGCAACGGATGGCGAAGAAAACAATGAACGAGCAAACCGGCGGGCCGCGCACCCTGTTGAAGCGGCTGCGGGAAGTGATGGCCGAGGAGCTGGGCGCCCAGGAGCGCCTGGACAAGATCGTGCGCCACATCGCCGGCAACATGATTGCCGAAGTGTGCTCGGTCTATGTGCTGCGTTCCGACGATGTGCTGGAACTGTTCGCCACCCAGGGCCTCAACCCGAAATCGGTGCACGAGGCCTCGCTGAGGGTGGGTCAGGGCCTGGTCGGCACCATCGCCGCGACGGCGCGGACCCTCAATCTCGACAATGCGCAGAAGCACCCCGCCTTCCGCTACCTGCCGGAAACGGGCGAGGAAATCTTCCACTCCTTCCTCGGCGTGCCGATCCTGCGCTCCGGCCGGGCGCTCGGCGTTCTGGTGGTGCAGAACCAGGACAAGCGCGTCTATCGCGACGACGAGGTGGAGGCGCTCGAGACCACGGCAATGGTGCTTGCCGAACTGATTGCCGCCGGTGAACTGGAAGGGCTCGACAAGCAGGGGCAGGGGCTCGACCTTTCGCGCCCGCTCAACCTCAAGGGGGCAGCGCTGGCCGACGGTATCGGGCTTGGCCATGTCATCCTGCACGAGCCGCGCGTCGTGGTGACCAACCTGTTCAACGAGGATGCCGAATACGAGACGCGGCGGCTGCACCAGTCGCTTGCCAAGCTGCGCTTTTCCATCGACGACATGCTGCAGCACCGCGAGGTGGCGCGTGACGGCGAGCACCGCGAGGTGCTGGAAGCCTATCGCATGTTCGCCAACGACCAGGGCTGGGTCAGGCGCATGGAAGAGCAGGTCCGCAACGGGCTGACGGCAGAAGCGGCGGTCGAAAAGGTCCAGAGCGACAACCGTGCCCGGATGATGCGCCAGGCCGATCCCTATCTGCGCGAGCGGCTCAACGATTTCGACGATCTCGCCTACCGGCTGCTGCGCGAGCTGGTCGGCAAGCCGCACGGTCCGGTTACCGACCGCGGCGACAAGGACTATGTGGTCGTCGCACGCAACATGGGGGCAGCCGAACTGCTCGACTACAACGGCCCGGCACTACGCGGGCTGGTGCTGGAAGAAGGCGCGCCGACGAGCCATGTGGTGATCGTCGCCCGGGCGCTTGGCATTCCGGTGGTCGGCCAGGTGCACAACGCGCTCTCCTATGCCGACAGCGCCAACCCGGTCATCATCGATGGCGAGGAAGGCATGGTCTATCTGCGGCCGACCGAAGAGGTCCAGGAAGCCTATGCGGAAAAAGTGCAGTTCCGCGCCAAGCGGCAGGAAGTCTATCGCAGCCTGCGCGACGAGCCTGCCGTTTCCAGGGACGGCCAGCCGGTAAGCCTGCTGATGAATGCGGGTCTGCTGATGGACCTGCCGAATGTGAAGAATTCGGGGGCCGCCGGAATCGGACTGTTCAGGACCGAGCTTCAGTTCATGGTTTCCTCGCGCTTCCCCCGTTCCGGCGAGCAGGAGCAGCTCTATCGCGATGTGCTCGAAAGCGTGGAGGGAAAGCCGGTAACCTTCCGCACGCTCGATGTCGGTGGCGACAAGGTGCTGCCCTATCTGCGCAGCGAGCAGGAGGAAAACCCGGCGCTCGGCTGGCGGGCGATCCGGCTCGCGCTGGACCGGCCGGGGCTGATGCGGGCGCAGTTGCGCGCCCTGCTCAAGGCTGCCGCCGACCGGGAACTGCGGGTGATGATCCCGATGGTCACCGAGACGCGCGAAGTGCTTCAGGTGCGCGAGATCATCCAGCGCGAGGTCAGCCTGCTGACCCGCTTCGGACACCGGGTTCCGCGCGCGCTGGCACTTGGCGCGATGATCGAGGTGCCGTCACTGCTCTATCAGCTCGACGATCTGATGCAGGCGGTGGATTTCGTCTCGGTGGGATCGAACGACCTTTTCCAGTTCGTCTTCGCCAGCGACCGCGGCAATGCCCGCATCGCGCGGCGTTACGACCACCTCAACCGGGCCTTCCTGCGGGTGTTGCGCAAGATCGTGGTTGCTGCCCAGGCCCATGGCACGCCGCTCACCCTGTGCGGGGAAATGGCCGGCCGGCCGCTTTCGGCGATGGCGCTGATGGGTCTTGGCTATCGCTCGATTTCCATGGCGGGTGCCGCCATCGGCCCGGTCAAGGCGATGCTGCTGGAAACCGATATCGGCAAGCTCGAGGGAGCGCTGCTGGCTGAAATCTGCAAATCCTATGGCGGACAGACAATCCGCGAATTTCTGATGGATTTTGCCGACACCAACGGCATCCCCTATTAGCGGAGTTGCCCTTCTTCCTGCCGCCGGCAATCCGATCCCTCCTGAAACCTGTTTCCAATTCCCATGCTCGACCCTTCCAAACTGGTGCAACTGACCAGCCGCTTCGAAACGCTCGAAAAGCAAATGGCGGCCAATCCCGATGCCGAAACCTATGTGGCGCTGGCGTCGGAGTATTCCGGCCTTGAATCCGTGGTCGGCAAGATCCGCGAACTGCAGGCGGCGCAAAGCTCCCTTGCCGGGCTCGACGAACTGCTGGCCGACAAGTCCGTCGATGGCGAGATGCGGGAGCTGGCGGAAGCCGAATATCCCGAGGCGGAAGAAGCCATCGAACGGCTTTCGGGCGAAATCCGCCTGCTGCTGCTGCCGAAGGACGAGGCAGACGACAAGAGCGCCGTGCTGGAGATCCGGGCCGGAACCGGAGGCAGCGAGGCGGCGCTGTTTGCCGGCGACCTGTTTCGCATGTACGAGCGCTATGCGGCGGAGAGAAAATGGAAGGTCGAAGTGCTGTCGGCAAGCGAGGGCGATGTCGGCGGCTACAAGGAGATCATCGCCTCGATCAGCGGCAAGGGCGTCTTTGCGCGGCTGAAATTCGAGTCGGGCGTGCACCGGGTGCAGCGGGTGCCGGAAACCGAGGCCGGCGGGCGGGTACACACCTCGGCGGCGACGGTGGCGGTGCTGCCCGAGGCCGAGGAAATCGACATCGAGATCAAGGCCGAGGACATCCGCATCGATACAATGCGGGCGTCAGGCGCCGGCGGCCAGCACGTCAATACGACGGATTCGGCGGTGCGTATCACCCACCTGCCGACCGGCATCGTGGTGACGTCATCTGAGAAATCGCAGCATCAGAACCGGGCCAGCGCGATGAAAACGCTCAGGGCGCGGCTCTACGACATGGAGCGGCAGAAGGCGGACCAGGAACGGGCGAACTCGCGCAAGGGACAGGTCGGTTCCGGCGACCGTTCGGAGCGCATCCGAACCTACAATTTTCCGCAAGGGCGGATTACCGATCACCGCATCAACCTGACGCTCTACAAGCTCGACCGGATCATCGAGGGCGAAGGTCTCGACGAGATCATCGATGCGCTGATCACCGACCACCAGGCAAGCCTGCTGGCAGCCGAGGAGTCGGACGCGTGAGCGCGTACGCCATTGCGGGAAAGAACGGATGCTACGCCTGACCGTCGGCGAACTGCTGTCGGCGGCAGGCCGCAGGCTTTCGGATGCCGGTATCGAAACCCCGGCGCTCGATGCCCGCATCCTGCTGGCCGAAGCGCTTTCCATGGAACCGGGCCGGGTGATCGGCTGTGGCGGAGTGATCGCGTCGGGTGACGTGGCGGATGCCTTCGAGGCGCTGGTCGGGCGCCGGCTTGCCGGCGAGCCCGTTCATCGCATTCTGGGCCGGCGCGAGTTCTTCGGCCGGGAGTTTTACCTGACGGCGGATTGTCTCATTCCGAGGCCGGAAACCGAATTACTGGTCGAGCGGGTTCTTGAGGATACCGGTTCGGATGCCAGGGCGCGGTTTGCCGATATCGGCTGCGGCAGCGGCGCCATCTGCGTTTCACTGCTGGCCGAAAGGCCCGGGCTTTCGGCAGTTGCAACGGATATCGCTGAAGGCGCGCTTCAGGCGGCCGGGCAGAATGCCGAACGGCACGGCGTCGCGGAGCGGCTGGAAACGGTCCGAACCAGTTTTCTCGAAGGGGTGGAGGGGCCGTTTGCCTTCATCGTCTCCAATCCGCCCTACATCGCCACGGCGGAAATACCGGCGCTTTCGAGGGAGGTTCGCGAGCACGATCCGCAGCTGGCGCTCGATGGCGGTGCGGACGGACTTGCAGCCTACCGGGCCATTCTTGCCCAGGCGCATCCCCGTCTTGAAAGGGGAGGCCGGCTCTATCTCGAAACCGGGCACGGCCAGCATGATGCAATTATGCAACTGGCCGCAGAATTGCGCTGGGGAATTGTTTCCAGCCATCTTGATCTTTCCGGCCTGGAACGCATGGTGGTTCTTGAGAAATGCTGAGTCGCCGCAATCGTGCTGCATGGCGATGAGGTCAGGGGATTAATCTATTTCGAAGAAAAGGCTTGGAATTGCCCCGGTTTGGCGCTATTGCACCATGAACCGTGTGCGAGACCTGCGGGTCCTGGACCGCACGATGTGACCTCACCAGTTCATTTGCCCCGCCCGGCAAGGGTCAGGGAGCCTGATGAAGATGCGGATGCGATCGCATAACCGATCCGTCCGGCTGGGGACAACGGAAGAAGCAAGGATTGCAGTCTGGGCATGGGGCGTACAGCCGGAAGCTGATGTGGGCAAAATGCGTCTGCACAAACGGCCAGAGCAATTCAGGTTTTGACGGAATCGGAAAAACCTGAATGCGTAAACATAATCGACGGATGAAATCATTGTCCCGTTTCTGATGAAACGCGAAATGATCTGGACAAGTTCAAACCGCTTAACCCGCCGGGCATGACAGCCCGGCAAATCGCTGAAATGTTTTTCCAGGGCAAGGATAGTTGAAAACGCCATGAGGCAGCAGCAGAGCAACAAGAACCGTATGCGTGGCCGGGGACGCAACAAGCCGTCCAACTCGCTCAACCGGAATTACGAGAGCAACGGACCGGACGTGAAAATCCGCGGCAATGCCGCCCATATCGCCGAAAAGTACACGGCGCTTGCCAGGGATGCCCAGTCTTCAGGCGACAGCGTGATCGCGGAAAACTACCTGCAGCACGCCGAGCACTACAACCGCATCGTTCTCGCCGCACAGGCCCAGCGCGATGAAGCGCAGGCCAATCGCGTGCGTCACAACGATTCCGCCCAGGATGACCAGCCGGACATCAATGACGATGACAGGCTGGAAGCGGAAGGCGACGGCGATTTCGAGGACAGCGACCGCAGGCAGGCAAACCGCAGGAACAACAACGGAAGGCCGCCGCGTCAGCGCGAGGCCGCCGGCGAGGATGAAGCCGCAACGGCGGAAGCCGATGGCGATGAATCGCCTGCATACGATGCGGCAGAGGCAAGCGGCGATGACGCAGACGAGCCGGCGAAAAAGCCTGCCCGCGCGCGCCGTACCACCCGTGCGAAACCGCAGCGTGCCGGCAGCATGACCGACGATGCGGCCTCCCTGCCGCAGGGCCTGCTGGGCAACGGCGCAGGGCACGCGGTCGGCGCCGAAGAGTAAACCGGAATTCCAACTCCCGCTGCCGTTGCGGTTTGCGGGCATCCGGTTTTCGTTGACCATGAATTCTTCCCGCCCCTTCAATGCGGGGCGGTCAGTTCCTATATCTCCGCCATAAGGGCCTGCCGAAACCGAACGGGGGCTCGTCTTCAATCTGATTTGCCGTGCCTATGAAGGGCGGCAAGCGCGGGAGATACACATGGATATTGAAAAATATTCGGACCGGGTGAAGGGATTCATCCAGTCCGCACAGACCAGGGCCCTCAATGACGGGCACCAGCAATTCACCGCCGAACATGTTCTGAAAGTGCTTCTGGAAGATCCGGAAGGCCTTGCCGCATCGCTGATGCAGAAGGCAGGCGGCCGGCCGAAAGACGCCCTGATGGCAACCGACCTGGCGCTCGACAAGATGCCCAAGGTCGAAGGCGGCAACGGCCAGCTCTACATGTCGCAGCCCCTGGCCAAGGTTTTCGCCACAGCGGAGAAAGCGGCTGAAAAGGCGGGCGACAGCTATGTCACCGTCGAGCGCCTGCTGCTGGCGCTGGCAATCGAAAAGTCGGCTCCCACCTCGCAGATTCTCGAAAAGGCCGGCCTGACGGCCAATGCGCTCAATACCGCAATCAACGAGCTGCGCCAGGGCCGCACCGCCGATTCGGCCAATGCCGAGGCGGGCTATGACGCGCTGAAGAAATATGCCCGCGACCTGACCAAGGACGCCCGTGAAGGCAAGCTCGATCCGGTGATCGGCCGTGACGATGAAATCCGGCGCACGATCCAGGTCCTGTCCCGGCGCACCAAGAACAATCCCGTGCTGATCGGCGAACCGGGTGTCGGCAAGACGGCGATTGCCGAGGGCTGGCGCTGCGGATCGTCAATGGCGACGTTCCCGAAAGCCTGGAGGACAAGCGCCTGCTCGCTCTCGACATGGGCGCGCTGATTGCCGGTGCGAAATATCGCGGCGAGTTCGAGGAACGGCTGAAGGCGGTGCTGTCGGAAGTACAGACGGCGGCCGGCCAGATCATCCTGTTCATCGACGAGATGCATACGCTGGTGGGTGCCGGCAAGGCGGACGGCGCGATGGATGCCTCCAACCTGCTGAAGCCGGCGCTTGCCCGTGGCGAGTTGCACTGCGTGGGCGCCACGACGCTGGATGAATACCGCAAGCATGTGGAAAAGGATGCGGCACTCGCGCGCCGGTTCCAGCCGGTCTTCATCAGCGAGCCGACGGTGGAGGACACGATTTCGATCCTTCGCGGCATCAAGGAGAAATACGAGCTGCATCACGGCGTGCGGATCACCGATTCGGCACTGGTGGCGGCAGCTACCCTTTCGAACCGCTACATCACCGACCGCTTCCTGCCGGACAAGGCCATCGACCTGATGGACGAGGCGGGTTCGCGGCTCAGGATGCAGGTCGATTCGAAGCCCGAGGAACTCGACGAGCTCGACCGGCGCATCATCCAGTTGAAGATCGAGCGCGAGGCGCTGAAGAAGGAAACCGACAAGGGCTCGAAGGAGCGGCTCAAGGTGCTGGAAGGCGACCTGACCGACCTCGAGGAAAAGGCCAATTCGCTGACGGCACGCTGGGAAGCGGAAAAGAACAAGCTGTCGGGTGCACGCGACCTGAAGGAAAAGCTCGACCAGGCCCGCATCGAACTGGAGCAGGCTCAGCGCAAGGGCGATCTCGCCCGGGCCGGCGAGCTTGCCTATGGCGTTATCCCGCAGCTCGAAAAGCAGCTCGAAGCTGCCGAGACAACGCAAGAAGGCGGCGAGCCGATGGTCGAGGAGTCGGTGACGCCCGATCACATCGCCCATGTGGTTTCGCGCTGGACCGGCATTCCGGTCGACAAGATGCTGGAGGGTGAGCGCGACAAGCTGCTGCGGATGGAAGACGAACTGGCGAAACGCGTCGTCGGCCAGGGCGAAGCGGTGCAGTCGGTCTCCAGGGCCGTACGGCGTGCCGGCCGGACTGCAGGACCCGAACCGGCCGATCGGCTCGTTCATGTTCCTGGGACCCACCGGCGTCGGCAAGACGGAGCTTACCAAGGCACTGGCCGGGTTCCTGTTCGACGATGACAGCGCCATGGTGCGCGTCGACATGTCGGAGTTCATGGAGAAGCACTCGGTCGCCCGGCTGATCGGCGCGCCTCCCGGCTATGTCGGTTACGACGAGGGCGGCATGCTGACCGAGGCGGTGCGGCGCAGGCCCTACCAGATCGTGCTGTTCGACGAGGTGGAGAAGGCGCATCCCGATGTCTTCAACGTGCTGCTGCAGGTGCTTGATGACGGCCGCCTGACCGACGGTCAGGGGCGGGTTGTCGACTTCCGCAATACGCTGATCGTCATGACCTCGAACCTCGGCTCGGAATATCTGGCCGGACTTGGCGACGGCGAGGATGTGGACAGCGTCCGCGACGAGGTAATGAATGTGGTCAAGGCCAGTTTCCGGCCGGAATTCATCAACCGCGTCGACGACATCATCCTGTTCCACCGCCTGAAGCGCGAGAACATGGCGGCGATCGTCCGTATCCAGCTTGCCCGTCTGGAGAAGTTGCTGGCCGACCGCCGGATCAGCCTGTCGCTGAGCGACGAGGCCGTCGAGTGGCTGGCCAACAAGGGCTATGATCCCGCCTATGGCGCAAGGCCGCTCAAGCGGGTGATCCAGACGACGCTGCAGGACCAGCTTGCCGAACGGATACTGGCCGGCGACATCCATGACGGCATGACTGTCAAGGTATCCGTCAGTGCGGACCATCTGCATCTTTCCGGCATCGAGACTGCAGAGAAGAAATCGGCTGCCTGATTTGCCGGGGTTCCCCGGTCTGTTACAACTTGGCCGCCGCTCCGGAACACCGGCGCGGCGGTTTTGTTTTGGAAGGCGGCAGATCGATGAAGCTGGAAGCCTACAACCGGTTCTGCGGTGCACTGCCCGCCACCAGCCATGTGGTGCAGTGGGGCGGCGCCCATGTGTGGAAGGTCGGCGGAAAGGTGTTTGCGATCGGCGGCTGGAACGGCGGTCCGGCGGAGGAGACGGCGGAACTCTTCGTCACGTTCAAGGTTTCGGACCTTGCCTACGATATCCTGAAGGAACAGCCGGGCTGCCGGCCGGCACCCTATCTCGCCTCGCGCGGCATGAAATGGATCCAGCGTACGACCGCCGAAAGCCTGGATGACGCAGCGCTTGAGGATTATCTGAGGGAGAGCCACCGCATCGTCGCTTCGGGATTGTCGAAGAAGCGGCGGGCGGAACTGGGACTTTGAGGGGACAATCAGTTGCCGGCGAACTGGGTTCCGGCGATGCGGCGTTCATCGAGCAGGGTATCGATGCGGTTGCGCTCGGTTTCGAACGCCACGAGTTCCTCGCCGCGGAAGACCTTGCCGCGCGGCAGCTTGATCTTCATCGGGTTGACCTTGTTGCCGTTGACGCTGACCTCGTAATGGAGGTGCGGGCCGGTTGAAAGGCCGGTCGAGCCGACATAGCCGATCACCTGACCCTGGCGGACCCGAACGCCCGGTGCGATGCCCTTGGCGAAGGAAGTCTGGTGCAGGTAGTAGGTCTCGTACCCGTTGGCGTGGCGGATGATCGTGCGCTTGCCGGAGCCACCGGCCCAGCCTGCCTTTTCGACGACGCCATTGCCGGCAGCCAGAATGGGCGTGCCGCGCGGTGCCGAAAAGTCGACGCCCCAGTGCATCTTCCGCACGCGCGTCACCGGATGGCGGCGCATGCCGAAGGGAGAGCGGAACACGCCGTTGGGCACCGGCTGGCGCAGCAGGAACTGTTTGGCGCTTTTGCCGGTCTCGTCATAGTAGTCGACGGTGCCGGTTTCGGGATCGCCGAAACGGTAATACTGCCGGGTGATGTCGCCGAGCGTGATGCCGGCATAGAGAATTTCGGCATCCTCCGTCAGGGCGTTCTGGCCCTCTTCCAGCGACAGGAAGAGTTCGAGCCGGTCCTGGGAAGTGATCTGCGAGCGGAAGTCTACATCGAAGGCAATGATGCGGATGAGCCGGTTGACGGTCTCGAGGTCCAGCCCCTCGTTGAGGGCAGTTCGGTAGACGGCATTGTAGATGTTGGGAAGCTTGTTGCGGGCGACCAGTACCGGTGGCTTGGGTCCGCTGGCGGTCATCTCCTCCGGCGCCATGTCCGGCGGCGCGGCATAGGCGAGCGCCCCGGATTTCTTGCGCACGACGGAGACCATGTGCTTGCCGTCCCGGTAGATGCTGATGCGGGCGATCGACTGGCTGTCGCTTTCCGGCATGGCGAGAAAGGTCATGATCAGCCGGTCGTTGCCGAGGAAGTTCTCGGAAGTGAGGTTGGCGGCGATGGCGTTGGCGAATTCGAGCGCTTCCGATTCGCCCAGGCCCTCGCCCTGCAGAACCAGGGCAATCGGCAGTTCCGACTTCACCGTCGCCTTGCGCTCGACATAGCGCATGCCGGCATAGTCCTCGGGCTCAACCCGGCTGACGACGGAAACGTTCTCCGCTGTAATCGTCAGGCCCGGCGTCGACAGGACGGAACTGTCCTCGGCGGAAAACCTCGCCGCATCGAAATAGGGTACCGATGTCAGGGCGGTGGCGCCGACATCGAGGGAGGGCGCCGCGTTGCGCACGATGCTCTCGATGTCCTCGGAGGTCTGGCGGCTGGCGACCGAGATATGCGGGTCGCCCAGCGGGTAGGGTTCGATCTTCAGCGAGATCTCGCCTTCCACATCGGCACCGTAAATCTGTTCGGAGGTATAGGCGACGGGCTCGGCCTTGCCGTTTTCGGCAAAGATCGCCAGCGCGTCGAAGCCGGGATAGTCGACCTCGCGCCGCGGTACGGCGGCGAGCGGCAGATCGAGGCGCATGAAGGGTTTCAGCTTGACGACGTCCTGGTCGCCCTCGCGGGAGACGGTGGGCACCATGAAGACCTTGCCCGGTTCCGGGTTCTCGGGCAGCGAGGCGGTGAGATACGGTCTTCCCGCCTTTTCGATGCGGGCGATCTCGGGAGCGACCTCCGTCGTCTCCTTTTCATAGGCCTGGGCGGGGATGGCGAGGTTTTCGCGGCCGTCGAGCGCGGTGTAAAGGGCGCCTCCCATCAGAGAAACGGAGGCAAGGCCGGTCATGATGGAGCCGCCGAACCAGCGGAAGGATATGCCGCGCCTGTCGGCCTCCGCCGGCGTGCGCCTTGCCTGCAGCGGCTCGGCGTCGCCCAGGAAATCCGCTTCGATGTTCTTGGTGTCGTCCTGCATGCCCGTCCTGTATCCGGCAGATCCGGCTGGAATCCTAATGCCATGGGCGCGGTTTGCCCGCAAGCCTTGCAGCTTTGTCCCAAATCCCTTCCAGGATGCGGCGATCCCCCGCCCGGAAAGGCTTTTCCTGATAGAAACGGAATGTGGCCAAAAACCGGGTTAGGGGCCTGATTTGGCCGATTTTTTCACGTTTTCTGCAGGTCCCGGAAGGGGCAGATTTCAAACGTTCAAAAAAATGCAACATTTTTGAAAAAGCTTGTTGACACTTCCAAGGCTTGGAGCCTATATACCGCTCACAACGAGGGCGGGGCGCCGCTGGCGGCGACATTTTGCGCTCTTGTGTTTTTCTTAGAGAGTAACACCTTCAGGTGGTCTCGAAAGGCTGGAAGCCTGGCATTGTTCAAATGCCCGATGGACAGCCGACAACATGTGTTTGCGCGAGTGAATCCGTGTTGGTTCTTTGACAAGTGAATATGAAGAAAGAGAAACGTGGGTAGCAGAGTTCCTGCTGAACACGCAGCCGTCATTCCTTCGGCTGTGATGTTCAAAAGAGACATGGCTATGTCCACGTTTCGAGAATGTTACACAACAATCGTCGTTAGCCGGTTTTCCGGTGAAACGATGGTGTGTTTATGTTCTCGTCAATTTGCTGCGAAAGCAGCAGGTTTTATGCGTGACGGACATGCAATTTCCGCATGTCACATAGCCGATCAAAATCTCAACTAAACCTGAGAGTTTGATCCTGGCTCAGAACGAACGCTGGCGGCAGGCCTAACACATGCAAGTCGAACGCCCCTTCGGGGGAGTGGCAGACGGGTGAGTAACACGTGGGAATCTACCCAGTACTACGGAATAACACAGAGAAATTTGTGCTAATACCGTATACGCCCTACGGGGGAAAGATTTATCGGTATTGGATGA
>JAMLIH010000071.1 GCA_023954255.1 Phyllobacteriaceae bacterium
GCAGATTCTTGCCGCCTCGATCCGTACCGTGATGCATGTCAAGGAAGCGGCCCTGATCGGCGCCGATGTCGCCACCGTTCCCCCCGCCGTCATCAAGGCGCTGGTCAAGCACCCGCTGACCGACAAGGGTCTCGACGCCTTCCTCGCCGACTGGGCAAAGACCGGCCAGAAGATCGGCTGAACCGCTTGAGCGGCAAGAGGAGGGCTGCACGCTCTCCACTTGCAACTTTGCAAAATTGCAGACATCCTGAAAACGTTCTCAGGGCGGGGTGAAACTCCCCACCGGCGGTGAAAGCCCGCGAGCGCCTGCCTTGGTAGGGTCAGCAGACACCGGTGAAATTCCGGGGCCGACGGTTACAGTCCGGATGGAAGAGAACCAACTGCCTTCGGCTAGCCGGAGAGCGGTCGGATACGCCTTGGGACCATTACTCCAGATGAAGGATGGTTCCATGACTGAAACTCTCAAGATTGCATTCATAAAAGCACGATGGCATGCCGAGATCGTAGATCAGGCCTTTGCCGGTTTCGAAGCGGAAATCGCAGCATCCGGCCAACGGATGCAGATTACGGCAATCGATGTGCCCGGCGCTTTCGAGATGCCCCTGCTTGCAAAAAAGCTTGGCAGCAGTGGCAGATATGACGCCATCGTCTGTGCTGCGCTGGTGGTGGACGGTGGCATCTACCGTCATGACTTTGTCGCACAGGCGGTCGTCGATGGACTGATGCATGCTCAACTGGCAACCGGAATTCCGGTTTTCTCGGTTTCGCTTACACCGCATCATTTCCAGCCCTGCGAAGAGCATCACGTCTTTTTCAAATCGCATTTCAGGAAGAAAGGTCGGGAGGCTGCCGAAGCAGTGCTCATGATATCGAAGCTTGGGACTTGTGAAGCGTGCTAAGGCAATAACCTTCACCCTTCGCTAACCAGGTTGCGGCATTCTGGACCCATGAATGCCGATGCCTTTCTCGTTACGCTTTCGCCCGAGCTTGCCCGCCATCGCGCGGACTGGCTGGCTTCGCTCGCCAGCGAGCGGCGCATGGCCGGAAAGACGCTGGAAGCCTATGAGCGCGACCTCAGGCAGTTTCTGACCTTTCTGACCGGCCATGCCGGCGAACCGCCAAAGCTGAAGCATGTGGCAAAGCTCAGGCCTGCCGACATGCGCGGCTATCTCGCCTGGCGGCGCAATTCCGGCGCCGGCGCCCGCACGCTCGGGCGCGGCCTTGCAGGCATCCGCTCCTTCATCCGGTTTCTCGAAAAGAAAGGCCTTGCCTCTTCGGCCGGATTGACGGCTATCCGCGCGCCGAGACAGCCCAAGACCCTGCCCAAGCCGGTCGCCGTCTCCAAGGCCCTGCAACTGACCGACCCCGCCGAACACATGCGCGATGAACCGTGGGTGGCAGCGCGCGATGTCGCGGTGATCACCCTGCTTTATGGCTGCGGGCTGCGCATTTCCGAGGCCCTGGCCCTGACACCGCAAATGCTCGCCGAAAACACGCGCGCGCTTGCCGGTTACCGGCAAGGGCGGCAAGACGCGCATGGTGCCGCTGTTGCCGCAGGTGCTTGAGGCGGTCAGCCAATATCAGGCGCTTTGCCCGTTCCACCTGGAAGCAGACCAGCCAGTCTTCCGCGGCGCCAAGGGCGGCGACCTCAGGCCGGAGATCATCCAGCGGCAGATTCGCAAACTGCGCTCAGCCCTCAACCTGCCGGAAACGGCGACGCCCCATGCCCTGCGCCATTCCTTCGCCAGCCATCTGCTCGGCAATGGCGGTGATCTGCGCACCATTCAGGAACTGCTCGGCCACGCCTCGCTTTCGACAACCCAGATCTATACGGCCGTCGACACCAACTACCTGCTGGATGTCTATGAAAGGGCGCATCCAAGAGCGTGAACCGGTGTCCGGGCCGCACGGTATTTCACCTTTCGTTAACCGGCAGATTTAACCGGAAATCCACGTCTTTGGCCTATGCAAAACCCATGCATTCTCAACTCAGCCTGACAGAACTTCTCGACCGCCATGCCGAACGCGCCATGCTGGCGCTTGCCGGGTTGATGATGGCGTTCTTCCTGACCTTTCTGCTGGTGCTGGCACAGGCCGCCGGCGCCCATGCCCAGGAGGTTACTCCAGAAAGCTGCGGCGGCGACAACCTGATCGCCAGATACGCTGCGGAAGACCCTGAAAAACTGGCGAAACTCGAAGCGGAAGCCAGCCAGGAAGCAAACGGCAAGGCCATCTTCTGGAAAATCGAAAAGGATGGTGTTGAGCCCTCTTTTCTGCTCGGCACCATGCACATGGCAGATAGCCGCATCGCCCGGCTCGATGGTGCTCGCGGCGAGGCATTCGATGCTTCTCAGACCGTGATCGTGGAAAACATCGAGGCGCTCGACCCGGCACAGGCCTCAACCGCCATGCTGCAGTTCAAGGACATGACGCTTTATACCGACGGTTCGACCCTGGCCGACCGGCTGGACGAGGACTCGCTCGACCTGCTGCGCCAGGCGGTCGAGGAGCGCGGCGTTCCCTTCGCCATGGCCCAGGTCATGCGGCCCTGGCTGGTCGCCACCATGGTGGCGCTGCCTGCCTGCGAACTTGCGGAAAAGCGTTCCGGCAAGCCGGTGCTCGACGGGCTGATTGCCAGCCGGGCGAAGGCCGAAAGCAAGAACCTCGTGGGTCTCGAAACCATTGGCGAACAGTTTGGCGCCATGGCAGCCCTGCCCGAGGACTTTCATCTCGAGGCGCTGAAGGAAACCCTGAAGCTGGGAAACGTCGCCGAAGACGTCATGGAGACGATGAAGCAGCTCTATCTTGACGGCGACATCGGCATGATCCTGCCGCTGACCAAGGCGGTTTCACCCAAATCGGCATCTTCCGCCGACTATGAGGACTTCAAGGACAGGCTGATCACTACCCGCAACCGCAACATGGCTGAACGCGCCCTCGCCCATCTGGAAAAGGGCAATGCCTTCATCGCCGTCGGTGCCCTGCATCTGCCTGGCGAGACCGGACTTGTCGCAGCATTCCGCAATGCCGGCTACACCGTCAGCCCGGTCGAGTAGCCGCGCAGCTTTTCTGCAACCTCATTTTGTGATATGGCTTGATTTCCAGCCGGCATGAACGGCCGGCGGGAAGGAGAAAGCCATGAAGACTGTTCTTCTGGGCCTTGTCGTCTCGGCCTTCGCGGTTGCGCCTGCAGCCGCCGGATGCTCCTTCGGCATGGCGCATGTTTCTGAAGGCGCTCCCGCGAAGTATCTTGCGATGAGCCCTGCAAAACCCAAGCAGACACAAAAGGATATCCAGACCGCCAACCTCAAGGATGGGTGGCTGGTCAAATATCTCGACAGGCCGGTCAGCTAAGTCTGTCCGTCTGACCTCCAGACTGAAAAAGCCCGGACTGAATATCCGGGCTTTTTTGTTTTAGGTGCCGTGTCAGAGGCAATCACATGTGGATCGGCTTGGCAAAGGTCGCAAGTGCTGCCTCGCGCACCGCCTCGCTCATCGTCGGATGCGCATGGCAGGTGCGACCAAGATCTTCCGACGACCCGCCGAATTCCATCAGCACGGCCGCCTCGTGGATCATCTCGCCTGCTCCGAAGCCGAGGATATGCACACCGAGCACCCGGTCGGTTTCGGCATCGGCCAGAAACTTCACGAAACCGTCGGTATGGTTCATGGCACGCGCCCGGCCATTGGCGGTAAAGGGAAACTTGCCGGTGACATACTTGATACCGGCTGATTTCAGCTCTTCCTCGGTGGCGCCTACGGCGGCCACTTCCGGCTGGGTGTAGACGACGCCCGGAATGACATTGTAGTTCACATGGCCGTGCTTGCCGGCGATCGTCTCGGCAACGGCAACGCCCTCATCCTCCGCCTTGTGGGCAAGCATCGGACCGGCGGTAACGTCGCCGATGGCATAGATGCCCTCAACATTGCTGCGCCAATGGGCATCGGTCTTGATCATGCCGCGCTCCATTTCGACGCCGAGCGACTCAAGCCCCAGACCTTCGGTATAGGGCCTCCGGCCGGTGGAAACGAGCACCACGTCTGCCGACACCGTCTCCGCATCCCCGCCCTTGACCGGCTCGAAGGTGACCTTGGCGCCCTTGCCGGACTTCTTGACCTCCGTCACCTTGCTGGAGAGCTTGAAGTCGAGACCCTGCTTGGCCAGCACACGCTGGCAGTTCTTCGACAGATCGCCATCCATCGCGCCCAGAATCTTGTCGAGGAACTCGATCACCGTGACCTTGGCGCCGAGCCGCGACCAGACCGAACCCAGCTCGAGCCCGATCACTCCGCCGCCGACAACCACCATGTGCCTGGGCACGTCCGAAAGCGCCAGCGCGCCGGTTGAGGAGACGATTACCTTCTCGTCGAATTCGAGGTCGACGCCGGGGATGCCCGCCACGTCCGAGCCGGTGGCAATGACGATGTTCTTCGTTTCGAGAACCGTCTCCTTGCCCTTGTCGTCGGTCACCGCGACCTTGCCCTTTGCAGGAATCGAGCCGGTGCCGTGATGAACATCGACCTTGTTCTTTTTCATCAGGAAGGAAACGCCATCCACATTGGATTTGATGGTCGCCTCCTTGTGCGCCATCATGGCCTTCAGATCGAGCTTCGGCTTGCCGGTTTTCACGCCAAGCTTCTCAAGCCCGTGCTCTGCCTCATGGAACATTTCCGAGGCATGCAGCAGTGCTTTCGACGGAATGCAGCCGATGTTGAGACAGGTGCCGCCCAGCGTCTTCATCTTTTCGACGATAGCGGTTTTGAGCCCGAGCTGAGCCGCCTTGATGGCGCATACATAGCCGCCGGGGCCGGAGCCGATGACGATGACGTCGTATTGATCTGCCATGATTGAATTCCATCTCTTTGTACTGGCGGCGGCTATCGCCCGCCGCTTACATCCAGTGTTGCACCCGTGACGTAGGAAGCCTTGCCGCTCATCAGCCACACAATGGCCTCGGCCACCTCCTCCGCGTTGCCTTCGCGTTTCATCGGAATGATGTCGCGCAGTTTCCGCGCCCGGTCCGGCTCGCCGCCCGACGCATGAATTTCGGTATCGATGATGCCGGGACGAACGCCGTTGACGCGGATGCCTTCTTCCGCGACTTCCAGCGCCAGCCCTCTGGTGAACGTGTCGATGGCGCCCTTGGAAGCGGCGTAATCCGCATACTGGTTGGGTGCGCCCAGCAGGGCCGCGATCGAGGAAAGATTGACGATCGCACCGCCCTCGCCGCCCCTTTTGGTCGACATGCGAATGACCGCCTCCCGGGCGCAGAAGAAGGAACCGAGAATGTTGGTCCGCATGATGCGTTCCAGCCGCTCCGGCGTCATTTCATCGATACGCGAGCGGACGTCCAGCACACCGGCATTGTTGATCAGCCCCTTGAGTGTGCCCATCTCGTCGGCTGCCTTGAACAGGGCGATGACATCGTCGTTACTGCCCACATCGCCGGCCACGGCCCGAGCGGTCCCGCCCGCAGCCTCGATCTCCGCGACGACCGCGCTGGCGGCATCCCTGTTGGATACATAGTTCAGGCAGACATCATAGCCCGCTTTTGCTGCAAGCCTTGCGCAGGCGGCGCCGATACCTCGGCTGCCGCCGGTGATGACCACAACATCAGCCATCGATCAGGCCGACGCCCCCGTTGCGGCCCCGGTTGCAACGCCGACCAGCGCCCAGGCGATCAGGCACATGCCGATGGTCGCCACGGCCCAGATGAGGGTGCGCACCAGCGGAATGCCGGTCACATAGGCAGGCACGTAGAACACGCGGCCCCAGAAATAGAGCTGCGCGCCCATCGCCGTCAGCGAGGTCCAGCTTTCCGTTGCCTCGACCATCAGCACCAGCGCGGCAAAGGCCGGAAAGGTTTCCAGCATGTTGTAGAAGGCCCGTTCGAACCGGCCGGCATAACCGCCGATTTCCGGATCGTCGTCACGCGCGCTCAGGGCATAGCCAATGCCGTTCTGGACGATCTCCGCCAGCACCTGAAAGACCAGCAGCACCAGCAGCAGAATGGTCGAGTACAGCAGCATTTTCAGTTCGATGGTCATGTCGCTTCCTCCTTGCAGAAATTCGGCCCGGCGCCGAAGACCGGTTACAGATCAAGCACGAGACGTTCGGGGTCTTCAAGGCTTTCCTTGATACGGACAAGGAATGTCACTGCCTCCTTGCCGTCGACGATGCGGTGATCATAGGACAGCGCCAGATACATCATCGGCCGGACCTTGATCTCACCGCCGATCACCATCGGCCGCTCCTGGATCTTGTGCATGCCAAGAATACCCGATTGCGGCGCGTTGAGAATCGGCGTCGACATCAACGATCCGTAGACGCCGCCATTGGAGATGGTGAAGGTGCCGCCCTGCATGTCCGCCATGGAGAGCTGCCCGTCGCGTGCCGCCATGCCGAGCCGGCCGATTTCCTTCTCGATTTCCGCAATGCCCATCTGGTCGGCATTCCGCACTACCGGAACCACCAGCCCCTTGTCGGTGCCGACTGCGACGCCGACGTGACAGAAGTTCTTGTAGATGATGTCGTCGCCGTCGATCTCCGCGTTGACCGCCGGGATTTCCTTCAGCGCATGGCAGACCGCCGCCGTGAAGAAGCCCATGAAGCCCAGCTTCACACCATGCTTCTTCTCGAACAGGTCCTTGTACTTCCTGCGCATTTCCATGACCGCCGTCATGTCCACCTCGTTGAAGGTGGTCAGCATGGCCGCCGTGTTCTGGGCATCCTTCAGCCGGCGCGCAATCGTCTGCCGCAGCCGGGTCATGCGGACTCGCTCCTCGCGCACCTCGTCGGAAGGCGACGACGCTGCGCGCACGGCAACCGGTGCAGCCGGCGCCGGTGCTGCAGGTGCGCTCGACGCCTTCATGACATCTTCCTTGAGCACCTGGCCGCGCTTGCCGCTTCCCGCCACACCGGCGGCATCGACACCGGATTCAGCCGCCAGCCTGGAAGCGGCCGGAGACGGCGGCATGCCGCCATCCTTTGCTGCAGCGGGTTCGGCGGGAGCCGGTTGTGCAGGTGCTGCAGCTGCTGGTGCTGCGGCAGCGCCTGCCGCCCCCTCTTCCAGCATGCCCAGCAGCGCGCCTACCTCGACCGTTTCCCCTTCCTTGACGGAGATCGCCGAAAGCTTGCCGGCGGCGGGCGCCGGAACCTCGACGGAAACCTTGTCGGTTTCGAGTTCCACCAGCGGTTCGTCCACCGCCACCGCGTCGCCTTCCGCCTTGAGCCATTTTCCTATCGTCGCTTCCGTGACGGATTCGCCAAGGGTCGGAACACGGATTTCAGTTGCCATGGTCGATTTTCCTGTACTTTTCGCGATTACATGTTTGGGCTCAGCCGAGCGCGTCTTCGAGGAACGCGTTGAGCTGTTCGAGGTGTTTCGACATCAGGCCGGTAGCGGGCGAGGCCGCCGCCGCCCGTCCCGCATAGCGCGGCCGTTCGTGTTTTGCCTTGATATGGGCCAGCACCCAGGAAAGGAAGGGTTCGATGAACGTCCAGTAACCCATGTTCTTGGGTTCTTCCTGGCACCACACCATCTCGGCGTTCTTGAACCGCGCAAGTTCCTTGATCAGCGCCTTTGCAGGAAACGGATAAAGCTGTTCGATGCGCAGCAGATAGACGTCGTTGACGCCCCGTTTTTCCCGTTCCTCGTAAAGATCGTAGTAGACCTTGCCCGAACACATGACGACGCGGCGTATCTTCGAGTCCGAGACCAGCTTGATCGCCTCGTTCTTGCGGCTTTCGGCATCGTCCCACAACAGGCGGTGGAAGCTCGACTTCGGTCCCATTTCCGAAAGTTCGGAAACCGCGCGCTTGTGGCGCAGCAGCGATTTCGGGGTGAACATCACCAGCGGCTTGCGGAACTCGCGGCGCAACTGGCGGCGCAGGATGTGGAAGTAGTTGGCCGGCGTCGAGCAGTTCGCCACCTGCATGTTGTCTTCCGCGCAAAGCTGCAGAAACCGCTCGGGCCTCGCTGAGGAATGCTCCGGCCCCTGGCCTTCGTAACCGTGCGGCAGCAGCATCACGAGGCCGCACATCCTCAGCCACTTGCGTTCGCCCGACGAGATGAACTGGTCGATGACCACCTGAGCGCCATTGACGAAGTCGCCGAACTGCGCCTCCCAGACCACCAGAGCATCCGGGCGGGCAAGCGCATAACCGTATTCGTAGCCGAGCACCGCCTCCTCCGACAGCATGGAGTTGATGACGTCGTACTCCACCTTGCCGTCGGCGAGCGTGCTGAGGCAGATATGGCGCGCCTCGGTTTCCTGATCATAGAGCACGCCATGGCGCTGCGAGAAGGTTCCGCGCTCCACATCCTGGCCGGAAAGCCGCACCAGATTGCCTTCCGTCATCAGCGAGCCGAAGGCCAGTGCCTCGCCGGTTGCCCAGTCGATGCCCTTGCCGGACTTGATCGCCTCGGCACGGTTGTCGAGGAACCGCTGGACGGTGCGATGAACGTTGAACCCGTCGGGCGCGGTGGTGATCTTTTCGCCGATCTCCCGCAATTCCTTGAGCGGAACACCGGTCGAGCCCTGCCGCCGTTCGTCGGCATTGTCGGCCACTTTCATGCCCGACCAGGCGCCATCCAGCCAGTCGGCCTTGTTCGGCTTGTAGTCCTGGCCGACCTCGAATTCGGTTTCCAGATGCTTGCGGAAATGCGCCTTCATGTCGGCGACGTCCTGCATGGTCAGCAGGCCTTCGGCGATCAACTTCTCCGAATAGACGCTGACAGCCGTGGGATGGGAGCGGATCGCCTTGTACATCTTCGGCTGGGTGAACGCCGGCTCGTCGCCCTCATTGTGGCCGAACCGGCGGTAGCAGAACATGTCGATGACCACCGGCTTGTGGAACTTCTGGCGATACTCGGTCGCAACCTTAGCGCAGTAGACCACGGCCTCCGGGTCGTCGCCATTGACGTGGAAGATCGGCGCCTCGACCATTTTCGCGACATCCGATGGGTACGGCGAGGAGCGCGAGAAGCTCGGATTGGTGGTAAAGCCGATCTGGTTGTTGATGATGACGTGGATCGAGCCGCCGGTGCGGTGCCCCTTGAGCCCCGAAAGCCCGAAGCATTCGGCGACCACACCCTGACCAGCGAAAGCCGCATCGCCATGCAGCAGCAGCGGCAGAACGGAATCGCGCTCGCGCGATCCGCGCTCGTTCTTTTCCTCCAGATAGTCCTGCTTGGCGCGTGCCTTGCCGAGCACCACCGGGTTGACGATCTCCAGGTGCGACGGGTTGGCGGTCAGCGACAGGTGAACCTTGTTTTCATCGAACTCGCGGTCGGAAGACGCACCGAGGTGGTATTTCACGTCGCCCGAACCCTCCACTTCTTCCGGCGCGAAGGAGCCGCCCTTGAACTCGTGGAAAACGGCATGATAGGGCTTGGCCATCACATTGGTCAGGACGTTCAGGCGTCCGCGATGCGCCATGCCGAGAACGATTTCCTTCAGGCCGAGCTGGCCGCCGCGCTTGATGATCTGTTCCAGCGCGGGAATGAGCGATTCCCCGCCGTCCAGCCCGAAGCGCTTGGTGCCCTTGTATTTGACGTCTAGGAACTGTTCGAAGCTCTCTGCCTCGATCAGCTTCTGCAGGATCGCCTTCTTTCCCTGATCGGTGAACGCCACGCCCTTGTCCGGACCCTCGATGCGGGCCTGGATCCATCCCTTTTCCTGCGGGTTGGAAATGTGCATGAACTCGACGCCGATCGTCGAGCAATAGGTACGCTGCAGAATTTCCAGCATTTCGGGGATCGTGGCATATTCGAGCCCCAGCATGTAGTCGATGAAGATCTTGCGATTGTAGTCGGCTTCCGAGAAGCCGTAGGAGGAGGGATGCAGCTCGTTGTGATCCTCCTTCATCGCCGCAAGACCCAGCGGATCGAGCGTTGCATGCAGATGGCCGCGCATGCGGTAGGCGCGGATCATCATCACCGCGCTGACGGAATCCTTGGTCGCCTGGCGGATGTCTTCCCCGCTCAGCGGCTCGCCGGCCGCCTTTGCCTTGCCCGCAATCCTGGCCGACATCGACTGCTCGACCTGGGACCAGTCGCCGTCAAATGCCGAAACCAGTTCGCCATTGGCATGAATCGGCCAGTTGTCGCGCTTCCAGGAGGCGCCTTTCGCGTTCTTGATGACATCATCGCTGGCATCGGCAAGGGCGGCGAAATAGTCCTGCCAGTCCTGGCTCAGCGAAGCCGGGTTTTCCTTGTAGCGGGCGTAGAGTTCCTCGACATAGCCGGCATTGCCGCCATACAGAAAAGAGGAGTTGGCAAATTCCTGGTTGGGCTGCTGTCTGCTCATGCTCTCGCTCCCGGTAGCGCTTTCGCCTTGCGGCCGTTTTGCACGGTCTTGCTCACCGGCCTCCGCCCGCAGACGGTGCCGGAAGAAAAAGCCCCGGCCCTTTTTTGGGGCCGGGGCTGATCGTCACTTCAGGTTCGGCGCGATGCCGATGCAGGCATCGCACAGGTCAGAAACCGCATCGACCGACTTCTGGAACATCTTTTCCTCGGCCCGGTTGAGATCGATCTCGATCACCCGTTCAACGCCATTGGCACCGATCACCGTCGGCACGCCGACATACATGTCCTTGACGCCGTATTCGCCTTTCAGATGCGCCGCACAGGGCAGAACGCGCTTCTTGTCCTTCAGATAGCTTTCCGCCATGGCGATTGCCGAGGCCGCCGGCGCGTAATAGGCCGAACCGGTTTTCAGCAGTGCCACGATCTCGCCGCCGCCCTTGCGGGTGCGGTCGACGATCTCGTCGATACGCTGTTTGGAAGTCCAGCCCATCTTGACGAGATCAGGCAGCGGAACGCCGGCCACGGTGGAGTAGCGGATCAGCGGCACCATGGTGTCGCCATGCCCGCCCAGAACAAAGGCGGTCACGTCCTCTACGGAAACGTCGAACTCGTCAGCCAGGAAATAGCGGAAGCGGGCCGAATCGAGCACGCCCGCCATGCCCACGACCTTGTTGCGCGGCAGGCCGGAGAATTTCTGCAGCGCCCAGACCATGGCATCGAGCGGGTTGGTGATGCAGATGACGAATGCGTTGGGCGCGTATTTCTTGATACCGGCGCCGACCTGCTCCATGACCTTCAGGTTGATGCCGAGAAGATCGTCGCGGCTCATGCCCGGCTTGCGCGCGACACCGGCGGTGACGATGCAGACATCGGCACCCTTGATCGCCTTGTAGCTCTGGGTGCCGGAGAGTTTCGCATCGAACCCGTCAACGGGAGAGGATTCGGCGATATCGAGCGCCTTGCCCTCGGGGATGCCTTCTGCAATGTCAAACAGCACTATGTCGCCAAGCTCCTTGAGCCCGGCCAAATGGGCCAGCGTTCCGCCGATCATGCCCGATCCGATCAGTGCGATCTTGTTTCTCGCCATTGTATGGAAGTTCCTTTTTCCCGGCTCTGGCATCCGGCGATGCCATCCCTGCCTTGATTGAAATGCTGCCCGTTGCAGCCGCTGCAGACTTCTCTCACCCGCCCGCTGAAGTGTTCCACCTTCCGGCAGGAATGCGACAGCGCCACGACCAAGGGGGCTGGCTACGCATGCGAACCGCCGATTCCGGTAGAACCTGAATTGTCCCAGCGGCGCTCACGTAACGGATTTTTCTTGCCTTGACAACAGTGAACAAGAAAACGTGATACTTTTCAATGGTTTAAAAAAAACGGGGCTTACGTAATAGTAAACAAAATTGGGAATTGATTATGATTCCAGCCGCTTACCTGCCGTCTTCAAGTTGTGTGACTTTCGAACTGCAACGGTTTCCGGCAGGTTTCAGCCGGTTTTCGCCGCCAGATATTCCACAGATTGCATTTCATGCAGGCGGGAAACCGTGCGCGCGAACTCGAACGCTTCGGTGCCTGAGTCGGCGCTGTACAGGGATTCCGGCGGACCTTCGGCCGAAATCACCAGCCGGGTACCATTGTCGTAAAGCGTGTCGATCAGGTTGATGAAGCGCTTTGCATGGTTCTGGACGCTGCGGTCCATCAGCGGAACGTTTTCGACGAAAACGGTGTGGTAGTTGCGGGTGATGGCGAGGTAGTCGCGCGCGCCTAGCGGCTGCTCGCACAGATCGGCAAAGGTAAACCGCGCCGAGCCGCCTGCCGCCAGCGGCACCGGCACCTTCCTTCCCTTGACCTCGAGCTGTGCCGGGGCGGCGGGATTCCCAGCCGTCATGCGCTGCCAGGCGTCATCCATCGCTGCCGATGCCTTTGGGCCGAGCGGGCTGACATAGACGGGTGCCTTCGACAGTTTCTCCAGCCGGTAATCGGTTCGCGCATCCAGCCAGTGGACGGAGCAATGGGCCTTCAGGATATCGATGAACGGCAGAAAGAGCTGCCGGTTCAGGCCGTCCTTGTAGAGATTGTCCGGCGCCACGTTGGAAGTCGCGACCACCACGACCCCGGCCTCGAACAGTCCCTTGAAGAGCCGCCCCAGGATCATCGCATCGGCGATGTCGGTTACCGTGAACTCGTCGAAGCACAGAAGCGTTGCCTCTGCCGCCAGTTCACGGGCGACCGGCGGCATCGGGTCTTCTTCCTTCGTCTCGCCGTTCTTGAAGGCCTGCCGCTGGCGGTGAATGCGCTCCTGGGCATCGGCCATGAAATCATGAAAATGCGCCCGCCGCTTGGTCTTGAGGTGTACCGACCTGAAGAACAGGTCCATCAGCATGGATTTGCCGCGCCCCACCGCACCGTGGATATACATCCCCCTGATCGGCTCGGCCTTTTTCTGGCGGGAGAACAGCCAGCCCAGCGAGGAGGATTTCGAGGCAAGCGTCCTTGTTTCCAGCTTTGCCGCCAATTCGTCGAGGTCGCGGGCAAGCTCGGCCTGAACAGGATCCTGCTCGATTTCGCCCTTGCGTATGCGTGCCGCCAGCAGGCTGCTGACTGCCCCGGTGCGATTGGCGCCGGCTTCGGGCAACAATTCCATTGGTTCAGGCACGGTCAGCAACCGGAAACTTGATGCGTTGACGCAAAGGCATGGCCAGCAGGCGCGGCACTGTCAAGTCTCTGAAGTAATTTGGCTGTGCGGGCTACCGCGATGGTCTCAGCGGGTGAAGGTGATCGGCTGTCCGCTGTTGGTCGTCCCGTCGAAACGTTCACCGCCGGAATTGTACAGCCTGGCGATGGTGTTGCCATTGGAATCCATCAGCACCACCTGCTGCCCCTGCACGTCCCATACGCTGACGCTGGAGACTTCCGGCGAACTGCAGCGCTTGGTAGCCGCGCGGTAACCGCCGGACCATTTGGTAAAGGCCAGGATCATGCGGCAATCGGGATTGTCGCTGTTGACGATCCATGCGCCGGAAACCGATTCGCGGCTGACCGGCTCGCCGCTCGGCGAGGGCGCCGTTTCGGTTGACGCAACCTGGTTCGATCCTTGCGATACCTGCGGCGACACCGGCGCCTGGGACTCGGTCATCGTGGGATCGTCGACGGGCGGCGGCAACTGGTCGCTCTGCACCGATTCAACCGGCGCTGCCGGCAGTCGCTGGGGCGCCGAGGATGAAGGCGCAATGGAGTTGATCGACCGGTTGCAGCCGCTCACGGCCACACCGAGTACCAGGATGAACGCAAGAGGCGTTGCTAACGATTTCAGTTCCATATTTGCCCCGCTTACCGCCGCACAAGCAGCATGCCGTTCCGGCCGCAGCCGTCATATTGCCCACAGATGCGCCCGAAATGTGTTCACCGGGCTTGCCCGTTTATCCACCTCGGGATGGCAGGGCCAGCCCAGAATAGGACAAACATGGTAAACCAAAGCTGAACAAGCCATTACCTTACGTAAGGGATGTTCGCAACCGCAGATGCAGGAAATCTGACATCAAACAGGCGAGTCCGGCAAAAAGATGTCAGTGGCCGTCAACCCCCTGATAGGCGTGCTCACCCCAGAGCGCCTCCACCTGCTGGTTCCGGCCGCAAGCCCAGCGGTAGTATTTGTAGCGCGCCGGGTTCTTCTTGTAATAGTCCTGATGATAGGTCTCTGCCGGGTAGAATGCGGCCGCATCGCGTAGTGGCGTGACGATTTTTCTGCCAAGCGCTTCCTCGGCCTTCACCCTGGAAGCCTCAGCCAGTTCCCGCTCCATGTCATCGGCAACGAAGACCGCCGTCGTGTAGGAATTGCCGCGATCGCAGAACTGGCCGCCCGCATCGGTAGGATCGACGGTGCGCCAGAAGGTTTCCAGCAGCTTGTCATAGGAGGTCTTTTCCGTGTCGTAGGTAATCCGGACAGCTTCCAGATGGCCTGCTTTCACGTGATTCTTGTAGGTCGGATTGTCGGATGTTCCGCCGGTGTAACCGGAAACCACCTCCGTCACCCCCTTGACCTGTTCGAAGTCCGATTCGATGCACCAGAAACAGCCGCCGGCAAAGATGGCGGTTGCCGTCTCCGCCCTTGCGGGCAGGCTGGCCGAGGCGAAGGTGGCCGCCGAAACAAGTGCGGCCGCCAGAATTGTCCTGATAGTGCCCATGGGTGCTTCCCTTCAAAATATCCGCACGCGACGACTACCAGATGGGCCAACGCAGAACCCGGCGCAATTCAAGCCCGCACACGAATCCGTGAGCGGCTGACCAGCCGGCCTGAGCCGGGTTCAGTCGAGACTGTCGAAGGCATCAAGCGCTTCGGCACCGTAGATCATCGACGGGCCGCCGCCCATGTATAGCGCCACTGCAATGGTCTCGATGATTTCCTCGCGCGTGGCGCCGTGTTTCTTCGCCGCCTTGGTGTGAAAGGCAAGGCAGCCGTCGCAGCGCGCGGTAATGCCGACGGCAAGCGCAATCAGCTCCTTGGTCTTGGAATCGAGCGTGCCCGGCGCGATTGCCGATTTGGCAAGGCCGGCGAAAGCGGCCGCCGTTTCCGGCATTTCCTTGCGCAGCTTCGCCATGCGGGCATTGGTGCGGGCGGTGAATTCAGTCCAGTCGGATGCAGACATTGTGATCTCCGGTGATACGGTCCACCGCAGACATAGTCGAAAGTGCGCAAACAGCCTTGACCGAGGTCAAACCTTTCAGACCGCAACGCTTGTGCCGGCAAAATGCCGCCCTGGCGATTTGCCGGGTTGCACTCGTCGCTCGACCATCATTTTCCTGATTTCGGCAGCCCGCCTTGCCCGCAGGGCGAAAGCCCAAGGACAGGCAGGCGTTAGACTCTGAGATGCCGGGTTAGACCCGCCGCTCGACCATCATTTTCTTGATTTCGGCAATCGCCTTGGCCGGGTTGAGCCCCTTGGGACAGGCCTGGGTACAGTTCATGATGGTATGGCAGCGATAGAGCCGGAACGGGTCTTCCAGATTGTCGAGCCGCTCGCCGGTTGCCTCGTCGCGGGTGTCGATGAGCCAGCGGTAGGCCTGCAGCAAGGCGGCAGGACCCAGATAGCGGTCGCCGTTCCACCAGTAGGACGGACAGGAAGTCGAGCAACAGGCACACAGGATGCATTCGTACAGCCCGTCGAGTTTCTCGCGGTCTTCATGGCTCTGGCGCCATTCTTTCTCCGGCTGCGGCGTCGTCGTCTGCAGCCACGGCTCGATCGAGCGGTGCTGGGCATAGAAGTGGTTCATGTCCGGCACCAGATCCTTCACCACCGCCATGTGCGGCAAAGGGTAGATTTTTACAGTGCCTGAAATCTCGTCCGCGCCCTTGGTACAGGCCAGCGTATTGGTGCCGTCGATGTTCATCGCGCAGGAGCCGCAAATCCCCTCGCGGCAGGAACGGCGGAAGGTCAGTGTCGGATCGATGTTGTTCTTGATCCAGATGAGACCGTCGAGAACCATCGGGCCGCAATCGTCCATGTCGACATAGTAGGTATCGACCCGCGGGTTTTCCCCGTCATCGGGCGACCAGCGATAGATCCGGTACTCGCGCAGATTGGCGGCACCCTCGGGTTTCGGCCAGGTCTTGCCTTGCTTGATCTTGGAGTTCTTGGGCAGGGTCAGTTCAACCATGGCAATTCCGGTCAGTTCCTGTTTGGCTTGTTGGGTTCCGATGCTTTCTAGCCCCAAACACGGGATTGGGCCAATACAGTTTTCGTAGCACTCTGACATCTTTCCGCAAGGAGGCTTTTGCAGGATTCCCGAACCTCCCGCGCGGCCGTCCGGAAATGCGGCAAAGCAGTATCCGCGGCAATTGTATAAGTGCACCAGTCTGCTATTGGTCGGCAGACGCCACCCTCCCGACAAATCCGGTATATTGTGACCCGCAGAACGCCGAATGACCGCTGATCCAAAAAAACTGGCCATTGTTGCCCGTTCGGTCAATGTCCGCACCCAGACCTTTGTCCTGAGACATATCCAGCATCTTTTTGCAGGCCGGACGGTCCTTGTCTCCACAAAGCGTTTTGACGAACCCGTGTTCGGAAAGCAGACTTTCACCTACAAACGTTCGCGCATCAGCCAGCTTGCCCGCAACCTGAACCTGAAATTGCCTGCCTGGATTCAGGATGTCCTGCTCGGGCCGGTTGACGGCTACCGCGAGTTCTTCGATCGGCACGGGGTTGACTTCATTCTCTGCGAATTCGGCTATGTTGCGGAGGAAATTGGCCCCCAACTCGTGAAAACGGGGCGCCCGGTATTCACAATGTTCCGTGGCAGTGATGCCTCCAGCCGTCTGAACGATCCGGGATACCGCAAGCGCCTGGCTGAAACGCTCCCGGCACTTTCGGGCGCAATCGCAGTGTCGAGCCATCTGCTGGACAACCTGTCGCGGCATGGCATGGGCCATCCCCGCACCCTTGTCGTTCCAAGTGGCGTCGACACGCAGCGGTTCCTTCCCGGCACACCGGAGCCGGGCCTGTGCGTTTGCGTCGGCAGACTGGTGCCCAAGAAGGCGCCGGACAAACTGTTGCGCGCCTTTGCCAAGGTGGCAGACAAGCACGATCTTAAACTGGAGTTCATCGGCTACGGAAACGCGCTTCATGCATTGCAGCGGCTGGCCGGGGAATTGAAAGTCGCTGACCGCGTTACCTTCACGGGGTATCTGCCGCATGATCAGGTGATCGAAAGGATGCAGCGCGCCTCAATGTATGTTCAGTATTTCGAGACCGCCGCCAGCGGCAATACGGAGGGCATGCCGAACGTTATCCAGGAAGCCATGTCGTGCGGGCTGCCGATTGTCACGACACGGCATGCGGGCATTCCCGACCATATCACGCAGGACGTCAACGGCCTGCTCGTGGAGGAAGGAGATCTGACAGGGTTCAGCGATGCCCTGGACAGGCTGGCGGCCGATACAAAATTGCGGAAACGGCTTGGCGCCGCTGCCCGTTCCTATGCCGTTGAGAACATCGATTACCGGGTCTGTCACGCAAAGATCGAAGATTTCATTGAGATGACCTGACGACGGCACACCCAACCCGATACCAGGACGACATCATGAACAAGAAGCTACATCGCAAGCCACGCCCGGCACGAACTGACGGCCAATTGCAGCAACGGGCCTGCATTGCGCTTTGCACTGCCAAACGTCCGAAGATGCTGCAACGATGCCTCTCGTCGATTGCAGACCAGGAGATACCCGAAGGGTGGAAGCTGATGCTGGTTGTCTGCGAAAACACGGAAAAGCCGGAATGCAGGGACCAGGTTGATGCATTTGCCGGCACTGTACCATTTGATGTCCGCTATCTGCACGAACCGAAGACCGGAATACCAATCGCACGGAACCGAACGCTTGAGGCGGCATTGGATATGGGTTCGAACTGGATACTGTTTCTGGATGATGATGAGGTTGCGGAGACGACGTGGCTGGCCGCTTTTGCAAATGCAGCCTCGGCATATGGCGTAGAAATCTACAGAGGACCGGTGATCCGGGACTACCCGGACGGCACGCCTGACTGGTATCCGAGGAAAAGTGTCATGGTGGGCCAAAGTG
>JAMLIH010000072.1 GCA_023954255.1 Phyllobacteriaceae bacterium
TTCCCGCACCACTTCGATGTCGATACCGGCCTGTTTGGCAGAGGCAGCGACGAGCTGGGCGGCATCCACCGCACCGGCAAAGGCGGCGTCGGAGGCAGAAAGCTGGATCGTGCCGCTGTGGCCCGACTTCTTGTAGTGCTCTGCGGCTTTCTCCGGATCGAATTCGCGCTGTGGCAGTTCTGCATAGAAGCTGGTTGCCGGCGAGATCGGCGTATCGTTGCCGACGGCGCCGTGGCCGAGCAGGATCTTGTCGACAAGCTCCTGACGGTTGACGGCCAGTTTCAGTGCCATGCGCAGATCGTAATTGTCGAACGGCGCAATCGTCACCCGCATCGGCAGGGTGTAGTGCAGCGTGCCGGTTCTCTCGAGAATTTCGACGTTCGGATTACGGCCCAGCAGCGCAACGGTTTTCGGGTCTACCCCGTCGATCGCATGGACTTCGCCGTTCATCAGTGCGTTCTGGCGCGCGGTTACGTCAAGCAGGGAGATCAGCTCGACGCTGTCTGCAAAGGCCGAATCCGCCTTGAAGTAGTTCGGATTGCGCTTGGCGATCAGGCGTACACCCGGCTCGAAGTTCTCGATGATGTACGGGCCGGTACCGACGCCTGCGGTTGCATCGACCTTGCCGTCTGCCGACGGCAGGATCAGGATGTGGTAGTCGCTGACGATGTAGGGGAAGTCGGCATTCGGTGCGTCCAGCGTGAAAGTAACGCTGTTGCCGTCAGCCTTGATGTCCTTCACTGCCGACAGCAGGCCCTTGGCGGCCGATTTCGTATCCTCGCCGCGATGGTGGTTGAACGATGCAACCACATCGTCGCCCGTCAGCGCCTTGCCATTGTGGAACTCGATGCCGGGGCGCAGCTTGAAGGTCCACATGGTCGCGTCGTCGGAAGCCTCGATGCTCTCGGCCAGTTCGGACCGGAGCTTGCCGTCGGGACCGACTTCGGTGAGGTTGTTGCCGTAGATGAAGCCGACCTGGGTCATGAAGCCGTTTTCATAGGTGCCGGGATCGAGCGAGTCGGTGGTCGAGCCGTGCCGTCTGCCGAATTTCAGTGTGCCGCCCTTGTTGCCCATTGCTGCCATGGCATGATCGGCCATGGTCATTGCCGAAGGCAGAACGATGCCGGCTGCCAGCGCGCCCATGATGAACTGGCGCCGGTCGATCTGACCTGCGGTCAGCATGGCTGCCTGGCGTTTCAGATAAGTTTCCTTCTTCATTGGATGTTTTCCTCCTTGAAATGGCATCCACCTTACAATCCGGTTTGCGCGGGCATTTCCCGGCCGGGAGTGCAGAGCTTCTCGGCATCCCAGACAATTACGCCCATTTCGTCAAGGCTCGCTTGAAAGATTTGATCCCTCTCCGCGCTGCCTTGCCCGACCTTTTGCCCGTAACGGGAGCGGTTGCTCGCTGTAGCACACGCGCCATGTTAGGCGAAAATACACTCCCGCAAGCATCAGTCTGCAACCAGTTTATGTCGTAAACCGAACAATCGGATGACAGATTTCCCTCCCGGCGCCTGTTTTTTTGGCACTTCCGTCCAGATTTCCACAATCTTCCCGATGGGCCTTTACATCGGGCTGTCCGACTGTCTACCTTATGTTCCGGAGGAACCCGCTTTACCCGTTTAAGCTGTTGCGGCAGCGTCAAAAACGGGGCAGCGAACAATCTGGAGGGAATGGCGTGCATCCGGTCCTGGCGACGGTTTTGCAACGATTGGGATTGGGTGTTGTTACCCTTTTCTTCGTCTCCCTCATCATTTTCTCGTCCATCGAAATGCTGCCCGGCGACTTCGGCGAAGCGGTTCTGGGACAGGCCGCCACGGAGGAAACCGTGGCCGCTTTCCGCCGCGAGCTCGGCTTGGACAAGCCTGCTTGGCTTCGCTATGTCGACTGGATCGCATCGGTCGCCCAGGGCGATTTCGGTACGTCGTTCTCGGGAAGGGCGTCATCCGGTGTCGACCGTTCGCGAGAGGTGATCGATCTCGTGGCACCGCGATTGTGGAACACGCTCTTTCTCGCAGCCTATGCCGCTGTCATCTCCGTGCCGCTGGCTCTCTTCCTCGGCATCACCGCAGCCCTCTACCGCAACTCCTTCTATGACCGCTTCGTCAACGCCGCGACGCTGACGACGATCTCCACGCCGGAATTCTTCGTTGCCTATATCCTGATCCTGCTGCTCGCCTCGCTCAACCCCTGGTTCCCGTCACTGGCTAACGTGACCGCCGATATGCCGCTCTGGGAGCGCATCTACCGGACTTCGCTTCCGGCCCTGACGCTGACGCTGGTCATCGTCGCTCACATGATGCGCATGACGCGCGCCGCCATCATCAGCCTGCTCGCCAGCCCCTATATCGAGATGGCCAAGCTCAAGGGGGTCTCGGCTTCACAGGTGATCCTAAAACATGCCTTGCCCAATGCCTGGGCTCCGATTGCCACCGTCATCGCCTTCAACCTCGCCTACCTCGTCGTCGGAGTGGTCGTGGTCGAGGTGGTCTTTGTATATCCCGGCATCGGCCAGTTGATGGTTGATGCGGTGACCACGCGCGACATACCCGTGGTCCAGGCCTGCGCGCTGATCTTTGCCGCGACCTACATCATCCTGAACCTGATCGCCGACATCATCGGCATCGTAACCAATCCGAGGCTGTTGCATCCGCGATGAGTGGCAAGAACAAACCCCAGGACGGGTTGGCGGCCGAAGCTGCCGGCGAGGGTTATTCGGCGGCGGCGGAAGTCGGCGCGGTTCGCAAGCGCCGCACCCGCTCGGAGCGCATCTGGATCGAACTGAAAAAGGCGCCGCTGACGGCCTGGTTCGGCCTGATCGTTATCACGGTCTACTGTCTGGTCGCGTTGTTCGCACCGATAATCGCACCACACGGCGAAGCCGAGGTCTTCCCGGCGCCCTACGCGCCATGGGGCGGAGATCATGTCTTCGGCACCGACCAGATCGGCCGGGATGTCTTTTCCCGCCTGATTTACGGCGCCCGCAACACGATGGGCATCGCACTGGCGACGACCCTGCTTTCCTTCTTTATCGGCGGCGGGCTCGGCCTGGTGGCCGCCATCAACCGGTCCTGGCTCGATCAGTTCATCAGCCGTGCGGTCGATGTGCTCATGGCAATTCCGAGCCTGATCTTCGCCCTCATGCTGCTGTCGATTTTCGGTTCCACCGTCTGGAGCCTGATCGGCATCATCGCGGTGCTCGATTCAACCCGCGTCTTTCGCCTCACCCGGTCGGTCGCCGTCAACGTGGTGGTGATGGATTATGTCGAGGCGGCGCGTCTGCGCGGCGAGGGGCTGGGCTGGATCATGCGCCGGGAAATCCTGCCCAACATCATGCCGCCTCTGGTGGCCGAATTCGGCCTGCGCTTCTGCTTCGTCTTCCTGACGATTGCCGCCCTGTCCTTCCTCGGTGTCGGCATCCAGCCGCCGACCGCAGACTGGGGATCGATGGTGCGCGACAATGCCTCTCTCATCCAGTTTGCCCAGTACGACATGACGGCTGCCATGACGCCGCTGCTTCCGGCGGCTGCCATCGCATTGCTCACCATTGCCGTGAACTTCGTCGTCGACTGGTTCCTGCACAAGACAAGCGGATTGCGCGATGACCACTAAGAAGAAGGGTGACGTTCTGGTCGAGATGCGGGACATCCGCATCGACGGATTTTCCGACGAGCGCTGGCACCAGATCATCAAGGGCGTCGACCTGACGCTTCACCGCGGCGAGGTCATGGGCCTGATCGGTGAATCGGGCGCCGGCAAGTCGACCCTCGGCAAGGCTGCCATGGGCTATACCCAGCCGGGCTGCAAGCTCGTTGGCGGCACCATCATGTTCGACGGCATCGATCTGGTGAAGGCCAGCGAGGCCGAAAAGCGCAAGCTTTGGGGTTCGCGCATTGCCTATGTGGCGCAGTCTGCGGCGGCGGCCTTCAATCCCGCGCACCGGCTGATCGACCAGACTGTCGAGGCGACGGTCGGCCATCATGTTCAGTCCGGCGAAGAGGCACGCGCCGACGCGGTTGAACTGTACAAGGCACTGCAGTTGCCGTCGCCGGAAACCATCGGCGGCCGCTATCCTCATCAGGTTTCGGGCGGGCAGTTGCAGCGCGTGATGACGGCCATGGCGATGTCGCCGAGACCCGATCTGATCATTTTCGACGAACCGACCACGGCGCTTGACGTTACCACCCAGGTCGAAGTGCTCGTAGCGATGCGCAACATCGTCGAGCAGTTCAACACGGCGGCGATTTACATCACCCACGACCTTGCCGTCGTTGCCCAGATGGCCGACTTCATCAAGGTGCTGCGCTACGGCGAGGAGGTCGAGGAGGCCGAAACCCGCAAGATGCTGTCGAAGCCCGAAATGCCCTACACCAAGTCGCTCTGGGCAGTGCGCTCGATCGAGAAGCAGGAAGACATTTCCGACGATATTGCGCTTGAGATCAGGAACGTCGATGCTGCCTATGGCGGCACGGTCAAGGTGCTGCACGATGTTTCGATCAGGATACCGCGTGGCCGCACCGTTGCGGTGGTCGGTGAATCGGGATCGGGCAAATCGACCACGGCGCGTGTCATTACGGGCTTGCTGCCGCCTTCCAGCGGCGAGGTGCTGTTCAACGGCACGCCGCTGCCCGGCGCGCTGAAGGATCGCAACCGCGACCAGTTGCGCCGCATCCAGATGATCTACCAGATGGCGGATACCGCCATGAATCCGCGCCAGACCGTGGGCGAGATCATCGGCCGCCCGGTCGAGTTCTATCTCGGCAAGCGCGGCAAGGCGGTGGAAGAGCGGGTCATCGAACTGCTCAAGCTGATCGAGCTCGACGAGAGCTTCATCGACCGGCTGCCGAGCGAACTTTCCGGCGGCCAGAAGCAGCGCATCTGCATTGCCAGGGCGCTTGCGGCGGAACCCGAACTGATCATCTGTGACGAAGTGACGTCGGCGCTCGACCAGATCGTTCAGGAAGGCATTCTGAAGCTTCTGCTGCGCCTGCAGAAGGAACTGGGCATCACCTACCTGTTCATTACCCATGACATCGCCACGGTGAAGGCGATTTCCGACGAGATCGTGGTGATGTTCCAGGGCAAGGTTGTCGAGCAGGGCCCGAAGAGCGAGATCCTGTCGCCGCCCCACCCCGACTATACCGAGCTGCTGCTGTCGTCGGTTCCCGAAATGGATCCGGACTGGCTCGACGGGCTGGTCGGGAGCCGCGCGGCCGGCTGAGGCGCGATGGCAGTGGGCGCAGCGTTAACAAACGCTTGCCGCCTGTCCCCACGTTGAATACTCCGATTGCCACTTCCTTAACGTTTTTTCGCTAGCTTTCCCCGCAAATTGTAGCGGGCGGCTGTGTATGCTGAAATTTCTGAAGTCATTTCTGGATTGCCGGCGGGGCAACTTTGCGACCACCATTGGCATTGCGGCAGTGCCGCTGATGCTGGTTGCCGGCGGCACGGTCGACTATACGATGATGCGCCATGCTGAGGGGATTCTTCAGGAGGCCGCAGACAGCGCTGCGCTGGTTGGCGTCAAGGAACTGGCAATCGCCGGCACGACCAAGAAGACGGCCGAAGGTGTCGCCAGGAACTATGCCACTTCCGACGTCTACCAGAAGCTCAGCCTCGCTGAGGACGATGAATCCATCACCGTGAACGCCAAGGTCGCCGCCGACCGCGAGCTCACGGTCGCAATGGCCTATTACTGGGAACCGTTGCTGCTTCATTTCATCAAGCCGGATGCCCTGCCGCTCAAGGTTTCGGCAACGGCGAAACTCACCGGCAAGGAAAGCATCTGCGTTGTGGCGCTCGATCCCGCCTCGAGCGGCGCCCTTGCACTTTCCGGCAAGTCTTCCATGCATGCCGATGGCTGTTCGGTCTATTCGAATTCGAAATCGAGCGACGGCATTTCGCTGGTAAAGGGCGCCACCCTCTCTGCGGTCAGTTCCTATTCGAGCGGTGGATACAACGGCCCGCTGGAAGCCTTCAGCCCCAGACCAATCACCGACAGCCCGCAGTTGACGGACCCGCTCGCGAGCCGCAAGCAGCCCAGTGCAGGCAGTTGCAAGGCCCAGGATCTGACCCTTTCTGCTGGTGTCGCTACACTCACGCCGGGTACCTATTGCGGTGGAATCTCCATCGATGGTCTGGCGCAGGTAGTGCTTCTGCCCGGCAACTACATCATCAAGGACGGTCCGTTGAACGTTGGAGGCAATGCCTCGATGATCGGCGAGTTTGTCGGTTTCTCCTTTGTCGGCGAGGCTTCGACCTTCAGCTTCGGAACGTCGACCCAGGTGCATCTGACCGCACCCAAGACCGGACCGCTTGCCGGTATCCTCTTCTTCGAGGATCGCAGTACCTCGAAGAACCGGCTGTTTGAGATCAAGAGCAAGGATGCGGAGCGTTTCGAGGGAACGATCTACCTTCCCAATGCCAAACTGTTCATCGACAAGGAAAGCCGGCTTGGCCTTACTTCCAATTGGACTGCGATCATCGCCAACCAGATCGAGATTGGCCAGGGGCCGAACGTTCAGATCAATTCCGATTATGCCAGCTCGGAAATACCGGTTCCCAACGGCATCGGTCCGTCGGCATCGGCCCACCTGAAGCGCTGATACTCTGAATTCAGCTGAGTCCGCTGGCAGGGCATTTTGGCTGCTGGACCAGCCGCCGCTGTTACCCTTCGTTCACCATTTCTTACCGATTGCATGCGAAATTTCAGCGGTGGTGTAGGCGAGGACCCCAATGACCACCTTGGATTTCAGGCTCAAGAGCAGTGAGAAGCTCGGCAACCGCCTCTCATGGGCGGCGGGGCTTATCATCTTTGCGTCGGTGATCCTGACATCCGGCACCTTTACGTGGCTGGAGTTCCGCCGTGAACTGGGCCAGCAGGTGTCGCTGCTGCGCGATACCGCAGTGGTCTTCGGATCGACGATCGCCGTTCCGCTGGCCGATGGCGACAGGCGCCAGGTGCAGCAGGCGCTGACGAGCATCTCGAAGCTTGAATCCTTCCGTTTTGCAGAGGTGCTCGACACCGATGGCAGCACTTTCGCTGAAATGGGGTTTGATACCCTGCTGGCGCGGCGCAGCGGTGATCTCCTGCAAAGCGATCTGCTGCGGTTTCTGATTTCCGACGATGTCTGGGTAAGCGACGATGTGGTTCATGCCGGACGCGCGGTCGGAACCGTGCGTCTGCTCGCCGATATCTCATCCGTTCGCAGCGCGTTTATTCGCAACATCGTTTACAATCTTGTGGTTTCGCTGCTGCTCGCGCTCACCGCTACCGCAGTCAGCCGGATAGTCATCCGGCACCTGACCCTGCCGATCTACAACCTGTCGCAGATGATGACCCGCCTCGGCCGGGAGTCCGACTACTCTGCCAGGGCGCCCGAGGCCGGCAAGGGCGAAATCAAGCTTCTGGCTCACTCCTTCAACCGGATGCTTGAAGACATCGAGACCCGCAACCGCCAGCTTATCGAATACCAGGAAACGCTGGAGGAAAAGGTTGAGGAGCGCACGCGGGATCTGGCCGCTGCCAAGGAGGAGGCAGACCGGGCAAACGCGGCCAAGTCTGAGTTTCTGGCCACGATGAGCCATGAAATCCGCACCCCGATGAACTCGATGCTGGTAAGCTCGGAGCTTCTGGCCTCGGCCGGTCTTGATCCGCGTCACCAGCGCTACGCCGATATCATCGCCCGCTCGGGCAGGAGCCTGCTGGCCATCATCAACGACATCCTCGATCTTTCGAAGATCCAGGCCGGCAAGCTGGAACTGGAAAGCATTCCGGTATCGACCCGCAATCTGGTCAAGGACACGCTCGACCTGTTCTTCAAGCCGGCAAGCGACAAGGGGCTTGATATTTGCGGCAAGGTCGATGCGAACGTTCCCGACGAGGTGATGGGCGATCCTACCCGTCTCCACCAGATTCTGACCAATCTGACCAACAATGCGCTGAAATTCACCGAAAACGGTTCGGTGACCGTCAGCGTCAAGGGCGAGCAGACCAAGGACGGCACCTTTTTGCGTTTTGCCGTCACCGACACCGGCATCGGCATCAGTCCGCAGAATGCCGCCCGCATCTTCGACAGTTTCAGCCAGGCCGACCAGACCACGACGCGCAAGTTCGGCGGCACCGGGCTCGGTCTTGCCATCTGCCGCCAGCTTGTCGAGGCGATGGGCGGTGAAATCGGCGTCGAAAGCCAGGAAGGCGAGGGCGCGAGTTTCCAGTTCACCCTTCCGGTTGCAGCCCTTGCAACGCCACCTCTCAAGGATGCCGAAGCACAGGCAATGCCTGCCACCGTCATCCATCCGCCGACCGCCAGCCGGGGCATTATCGTCGAAGCCCTGCGCCGGATCGGACACACGGTTACCGCCATCAGCCCGGACGACCTCAGAACCGCCGATGTCGAGAATGCGGAACTGATCTTCACCCTTCCCGCGCTGGTGACTGAGCTTTCGTCGCTGCCGAAAACCGCCCGCATTGTCGCCATCGGCGTTCTTGAAGATACCTTGCTGGAAAAACTCGTCATGGCGGGAACCGTGCAGGATGCGATCCTGCTGCCCATCTCGACCCCTGCGGTGCTCGATACCGCAAGGCGCGTGGCGAGGGGCAGGCCGCTGGGCCACGATCTCTACCGCTCGCAGCCGGTTCAGTCCGATCATGTCTCCTATTCGAAGGCGAAAGTGCTTCTCGTCGACGACAATGCCGTAAACCGGGAGGTGGCGGTGCTGGCGCTTTCGAGATTCGCCATCGATCCGGTGATTGTCGACAACGGTTTCGATGCGATCAGGCTCGCTGCCGACAATGACTTCGATCTTGTCTTCATGGATTGCAGCATGCCGGAAATGGACGGCTTTGAGGCGACCCGCAGGATTCGCGAGCAGGAAGCCGCGCGCAACGGCGATCACGTTCCCATCGTTGCCCTGACCGCCCACAAGGCCGATACCATCGAAAGCCGGGCCGAGGCTGCCGGCATGGACGGCATCATGGTCAAGCCGTTCACCATAGGCGACCTGACAGGCTGCCTGGCGAAATGGCTCGAAGCCGAAAAGGAAGCCGGTTCAGCGCAGCAGGCGGAGGCCGTTCGATCCGGGAACGCGAAAGCCGAAACCTCTGAGGGTGCGCCGGAGCCGGTTGAAGGCGGCGTGTTCGATCCGGCCATGCTGGAGAACCTGCGTGAAATTGCTGGCGACGGCTTCGAGGCCATGCTCGGCCAGTTGCGGGCACTCTACAAGGTCAATGCACCGGAATTGTATGCCGAACTCACCGCCGCGATCGAACACGACAAGTGTGGCGAAGTGGGCCGGCTTGCCCATGCGCTTAAGTCGATGAGCTTCAACATCGGTGCCGGTCGCATGGGGGCTGTCTGCCAGGCGCTTGAGGATGCGGCCCTCGGCAACACCGCCTGCGACAAGGCGCAGGCCGCTTTGTGCAGCGCCGTTTCGCGGGAATACGATCTCGTCATGTTCGAGCTCGACCGGATTTCCGATGGCAGCGGAAATGAAGAAGCAGATGTGGCAGGCGGCGGCCGCGAATACATGGCCGCACGTTAACCCTGCGGATTTCAGGAAAATTAAGACCGAGCGGCAATAGTTTCGCCAGGAGATGGAAAAAGTGACTGAGTCCCCTTTCAAGAACGTTCTGCTGGTCGATGACGATCCGGTACAGATTGCCATTCTGAGTTCCTATTTCACCGGGCTGGGAACGCCGGGCATTCAAAGCGCCACCAATTCCCGGATTGCGCTCGGTTTGCTCGATTCCTCCGAGCAGCCGGTCGACCTCATCGTCAGCGATCTGCAAATGCCGGAAATGGACGGACTGGAATTCCTCCGTCACCTCAATGATCGCGAGTACCGTGGTGCCCTGGCGATCATGTCCGGCGTCAAGGGCGATCTGCTGGAGCATGCCGCCAAGCTTGCCAGGCTGCAGGGGCTCAACCTGATCGGTCATCTCGGCAAGCCGGTCAGCAAGCAGGGACTGGACAGCGTTCTCCTGGCTGCACGCCAGCCGGTTGAGCCGGTCGCCAGTGAGCCGCAAAGGAACAAGCCGCTGCTCGACGAGGCGACGTTCCGCCGGGCTCTCGCAGAGCGCCGCTTCAAGCTCTATTACCAGCCGAAGATCGATACCCGCACCCGTCGCGTCGGCGGAGCGGAAGCGCTTGCCCGCTGGATTGGCGATGACGGTTCCTTCGCCTTCCCGCCGGCGGAATTCATCGAGTTTGCCGAAAACAACGGCTTGATCGAGGAACTCACCTTCCAGCTGCTCGATATTTTCCTTCGGGACGTGCACCGGTTCCGCGCTGCCAGCCGGACACTGCACTTCGCCTTCAACCTGACGCCCTCGCTGCTGCGCAACACGAATCTGCCGGATCGCATCTGCGCGATGATGCGCGAATACCACTTGCCGGCCAGCATGGTGGGTTTCGAGATCACCGAAACGGCGACGCTCAACCTTGATGCAACCACGCTGGAAGTGCTCTCGCGCCTGAGAATCTACGATTTCGAAATCTCCATCGACGATTTCGGCACCGGCCACGCCAACATCCGCAATCTGCGCGACTTCCCCTATTCGGAGCTGAAGATCGACAGCTCCTTCGTGCTCAACGCGGTAAAGGATCCCTTCTCGCGCCGCACCGTCACCTCCGCTGTCGGTCTTGCGCGCGAACTGGGCATCCCCGTGGTTGCCGAAGGCATCGAGGACCGCGAGACCTGGGACTTCGTCTGCAGCCTTGGGATCGAAAAGGTGCAGGGCTATTTCCTCGCCAAGCCCATGCCGCCCGATGCGTTTGTCGGGTTTGTCAGCCAGCATTCCGAAGGCGTCGTTCTCGCCGCCTGATCCGGTAAGAGCCGCCGGAAAGCACCCGACCATCGGCCTGCGTGTGTTTTCCCGTCTGCAGCAGCTATGACTTTAGTCGGGTGCGGCGAAACTGCGCACGTCCCGAAAAGGCCGGAAATCCCCGGCTTGCCCATTGATGCCCAATATTTTTGTGGTTGCGAACAACGGGTGCGCAATTTTGCACAACCTGTTTACGTTGACTTCGGCGGTAGCCATTGCACAATAGGGGCAGAATTCAGGGCGCTGCGCCGTGCATGTATCTGCACCGCGCAGGCCTGATCATTCTGCTTATGCCGGGAGGGGCTTGCAGAAAAGACTGGAGGGCGCAGCCTGCGCCCATCTTAGGGAGGAGAGTCGGCGTATGAATGCGCAGACGAGAACGGCTGCTGCCAAGGCTTCAGGCGATGGCGCGGCCATGGACACGTTTCCAAAATTCCTGCTCTCAAATGCGGTAAAGCTCGCGGACAGGCCGGCAATGCGCCACAAGGACCTGGGTATCTGGCAAAGCTGGACCTGGTCGCAACTGCTGTTCGAGATTCGTGCCTTTTCCATGGGGCTGGCGGCTCTGGGTGTGAAACGCGGCGACAAGGTCGCCATCATCGGCCAGAACCGGCCGCGCCTGTACTGGGCATTCTGCGCCGTCCAGGCGCTCGGCGGCGTTCCAATCCCCGTCTACGCCGACAGCGTGGCGGAGGAGATGGTTTACGTCCTCAACCACGCCGAGGTGAAATTCGCCATCTGTCAGGACCAGGAGCAGGTCGACAAGGTCCTCTCCATGGGCAAGCAGCTCAAGAAGCTGAAGAAGATCGTCTATGACGAAATCCGCGGCCTGCGCGACTACGATCATGCCAACCTGCACGCCATCGACGGGGTCGAGGCGCTGGGCGAGGCCGACTTCGAGGCCAATGGCGACAAGGCCTGGGTCGAAGGCATCAACAAGGGCAAGGGCGGCGACATCGCCGTCATGCTCTACACCTCCGGCACGACCGGTCGCCCGAAGGGCGTCATGCTGTCCTTCGACAACCTGCGCATCAGCGCCGAAAACGGCAACGCCTTCGATGGCCTCGACCAGACCGAGGAAACACTTGCCTATCTGCCGCTCGCCTGGGTCGGCGACCATATCTTCTCTTATGCCCAGCATTACACTGCCGGCTACTGCGTGTGCTGCCCGGAAAGCCCGGAAACTGCCGATGCCGACCGCCGCGAGATCGCGCCGACCTACTTCTTCGCACCGCCCAGGGTATTCGAGAACCTGCTCACCGCCGTCATCGTCCGCATGGAGGACGCCGGCAATCTGAAGAAGAAGATGTTCCATTCCTTCATGGATCATGCCCGCAAGGTCGGTGAGCGCATCCTCAATGGCGAGCCGGTCGGGACCTGGGACCGTTTCAAGTATTTCCTCGGTGAATATCTGGTCTACGGCCCTCTGAAGAACCGCATGGGGTTCACCCGCATGAAGGTGGGCTATACCGCGGGCGAGGCGATCGGTCCGGAAATTTTCTCCTTCTACCGCTCCCTCGGCCTCAACCTGAAACAGCTCTACGGCCAGACCGAGGCCTCCGTCTACATAACCGCCCAGCCCGACGGCGAGATCCGCGCCGATACCGTCGGCAAGCCGTCGCCGGATGTGGAAATCAGGATCGCCGACAATGGCGAGGTGCTTTACCGCTCACCGGGCGTCTTCGTCGGCTATTACAAGAACGACGAAGCCACCAAGGAAACCAAGACCAAGGATGGCTGGGTTCATACCGGCGACGCCGGCTTCTTCGACAAGGAAGGCCATCTCAAGATCATCGACCGCGCCAAGGATGTCGGCAAGCTGAAGAACGGCAGCTTGTTCGCGCCGAAATACATCGAGAACAAGCTGAAGTTTTTCCCCAATATCAAGGAAGCGGTGGCCTTCGGCGACGGCCGCGACTATTGCGCCGTTTTCGTCAACATCGACCTGACCTCGATCGGCAGTTGGGCGGAGCGCAACAACATCGCCTATGCCTCCTATCAGGAACTGGCCCAGCATCCCGAAGTCTACAAGACGATCGAATCCCATGTCGACCAGGTCAACCGCGACCTCGCTTCCGAGGAACTGATGGCCGGCTCGCAAATCCGCCGCTTCCTGGTGCTGCACAAGGAACTCGACGCCGATGACGGCGAACTGACCCGCACCCAGAAAGTGCGCCGGTCCTTCATCGCCGAGCGCTATTCGCCGCTGATCGATGCGCTTTACGACGGATCGAAGGAAAAGCACATCGAGACCGAAGTCGTCTTCGAGGATGGCCGCAAGGGGCGGATCGCTGCGACCGTCGAGATCCGCGACATGAAAGAGCATCCGCCGAGCTTCGTTGCCGAAGGCATGAAGGAGGCTGCGGAATGAACGTCCACCTCAAGCCCATTCATGAAATCCGCATGACCCGGCCCGATGACGGCATTGCGCCCGGCAAACCGCTGCTGGTGGTCGACAACATCTCGCTTGCCTTTGGCGGCGTGAAGGCGATCACCAACATCTCCTTCGACATCCTGAAGGGCGAGATTCGCGCCATCATCGGCCCGAACGGCGCCGGCAAGACATCGATGCTCAATGTCATCAACGGCTTCTACCATCCCCAGGAAGGCACGATCACCTTCCGCGGCGAGAAGCGCTCGCGCATGCGGCCTCATGTGGCAGCCCATCAGGGCATTGCCCGCACCTTCCAGAACATCGCCCTGTTCAAGGGCATGAGCGTGCTCGACAACATCATGACCGGCCGCATCACGCTGCAGAACAGGAACCTGTTCTGGCAGGCGCTGTGGCGCGGACCTGCCGAGCAGGAGGAACTCGAACACCGCGAGGCGGTCGAACACATCATCGACTTTCTCGAGATCGAGCATATCCGCAAGACGCCGGTGGGCCGACTGCCATACGGCCTGCAAAAGCGCGTCGAGCTTGGCCGCGCGCTTGCCGCCGAACCGTCCCTGCTGCTGCTCGACGAGCCGATGGCCGGCATGAACCTCGAGGAGAAGGAGGACATGAGCCGCTTCATCCTCGACGTGAACCAGCAGTTCGGAACCACCATTGCCCTGATCGAGCACGACATGGGCGTGGTGATGGACCTTTCCGACCGCGTGGTCGTGCTCGACTACGGCCGCAAGATCGGCGACGGCACGCCAGACGAGGTCCGCAACAACCAGGACGTCATCGACGCCTATCTCGGCGTGAGCCACGATGAGTAAGGGAGAAACACAAGCATGAGTCCCGCCCTTCTCAACTTTATCGAGATTTTCATGAACGGCCTGATGGCCGGCATCATGTACTCGCTTGTCGCCCTCGGCTTCGTGCTGATCTTCAAGGCGTCGGGCATTTTCAACTTCGCCCAGGGCGTCATGGCGCTGTTTGCCGCCCTCACGCTTGTCGGCCTGCAAACCGGACAGGTGCCTTTCTCGCATCTAATCAATGCCATCTTCGGCACCGATATCCATAACTGGGGAGAGGGCATGAACACCGTGCTGGCGATCCTGCTTGCCATGGCAATCATGGTGGCGCTCGCCTGGGCCATCGAGCGGTTTGTGCTCAAGCATCTCGTCAACCAGGAACCGATCATCCTGTTCATGGCGACGATCGGGCTTGCCTATTTCCTGGAGGGGCTGGGCGATCTCATGTGGGGTTCGGACGTCAAGACGCTCAGTGTCGGCCTGCCTTCGGGCGGCTCCTTCTGGTGGGAGGACGTTACCCGCGAATGGGCTGCTGCCGGCAGCGAGTATTTCGGCATGTACATCGACCTCCTCGATGTCTCGGCAACCGTAATCGCCATCATTCTGGTGACCGCGCTGACCCTGTTCAGCCAGTACACGGCGACGGGCAGGGCCCTACGCGCCGTGGCCGACGATCACCAGGCAGCGCTGTCCGTCGGCATTTCGCTCAGAACGATCTGGGTCATCGTCTGGTCGATTGCCGGCTTCGTGGCACTGGTCGCGGGCATCATGTGGGGGTCGAAGTCGGGCGTGCAGTTCTCCCTGTCATTGATTGCCCTGAAGGCGCTGCCGGTGCTCATTCTCGGCGGATTTACCTCGATACCAGGCGCCATCGTCGGCGGGCTGATCATCGGTGTCGGCGAAAAGCTGGCGGAAGCCTATGTCGGCCCGCTGGTCGGCGGTGCCATCGAGAACTGGTTCGCCTATGTTGTGGCACTGGCCTTCCTGCTGTTCAGGCCGCAGGGCCTGTTCGGCGACAAGATCATCGAGAGGATATGATCCATGCTTTATCGTGAAGCCGGTGATTTCAAGACCACCTATTCCCTCGATCAGCAGACCTTTCCGATCAGGTCGGAGCGCTGGCTGTTCTGGCTTTTCATTGCCTTTGCCTTTCTGGTCGTTCCCTTCCTTATCAACGACTACTGGAACAAGGCGGTGCTGATGCCGCTGCTGATTTATTGCATGGCAGCGCTCGGCCTCAACATTCTGGTCGGCTATTGCGGTCAGGTCTCGCTCGGCACCGGCGGGTTCATGGCGGTGGGCGCCTTTGCCGCCTACAAGCTGATGACCTCCTTTCCCGGCATGGACATGTTCTCCGTCACCATCCTGTCCGGTGTGATAACGGCCGCCGTCGGCGTGCTGTTCGGCCTGCCTTCGCTCAGGATCAAGGGCTTTTACCTCGCCGTTGCCACCCTCGCCTCGCAGTTTTTCCTGGTCTGGATGTTCAACAAGTTCGCCTGGTTCTACAACTACTCGGCGTCCGGCCAGATCACCGCACCCGAACGCACCATTTTCGGCTATGCCGTCACCGGGCCGAACACGCTGCCCTGGGCGACCTATCTGTTCTCGCTCACCATCGTCTTCGTCTTTGCATGGGTTGCCCGCAACCTGACGCGCGGCCGGCTTGGAAGATCCTGGATGGCGATCCGCGACATGGACATCGCTGCGGAGATCATCGGCGTGTCGCCGCTCAGGGCGAAGCTGTCCGCCTTTGCGGTATCGTCCTTCTATATCGGCATGGCAGGCGCCATGTTCTTCGCCAACTATCTGGGCGCTGCGGAAGTGACCGAGGCCTTCGGCATCGACAAGTCCTTCCTGGTGCTCTTCATGGTCATCATTGGCGGCCTTGGCTCGATCCTCGGATCCTTCCTCGGTGCCGGCTTCCTGGTACTGCTGCCGGTGCTGCTGAAAAACATCATGGTCAACCAGCTCGGCTGGCCGACCGATCTCGCCGCCCATATCCAGATCATGCTGATCGGCGGGCTTATCGTGTTCTTTCTGATCGTCGAGCCACACGGCCTTGCCCAGCTGTGGCGGATCACCAAGGAGAAATTGCGGTTGTGGCCCTTCCCGTACTAGGGTTGGGTTCTGGCCGAAATGCCCTCTCGGGAGGAGAGGTTAATTCAAGTGTCTGAAAACCCCAGGAGGATATGACATGAAAATGAAGTCGATGTTGCTGGCCGCTGCCGTAGCCGCCACGATGGGAGCGACCCCGGCCTTCGCCGAACTGGTCTTCCCCTCGCTCAGCTACCGTACCGGCCCCTATGCGCCAAACGGCATTCCGTTTGCCGACGGCTATGCCGACTATCTGACGCTGGTCAACGAACGCGACGGCGGTGTTGGCGGTGTAATGATATCGAACCCGGAATGTGAGACCGGCTATAACACCGAAAAGGGTGTCGAGTGCTACGAGTCGACCAAGGGTGAAGGTAGTGGCGCGCTGATCTATCAGCCGCTGTCGACCGGCATTACCTATCAGCTCATCCCGAAAGTGACGGCTGACGGCATTCCGCTCCACTCCATGGCCTATGGCCGCACCTCCGCCATGAACGGCAAGGTGTTCGACTGGGTATTCAACTATCCGGCAAACTATTGGGACGGCGCGACAATCGCAGTTCAGCACGCCAAGGACATGTCAGGCGGTGACCTCAACGGCAAAAAGATTGCTCTAGTCTATCACAACTCCGCCTATGGCAAGGAGCCGATCCGCACGCTGGAGGAAAAGGCCAAAACCGAAGGCTTTGAGCTGATGCTCATCCCGGTCGACCATCCCGGCCAGGAACAGAAGTCGCAATGGCTTCAGATCCGCCGCGAGCGTCCGGACTTCGTCTTCATGTGGGGCTGGGGCGTGATGAACGCCGTTGCCATTCAGGAAGCCGCCAACATCCGCTTTCCGATGGATCACTTCATCGGCATCTGGTGGTCCGGTGCCGAGCAGGATGTGCTGCCGGTCGGTGACGGCGCGAACGGCTACAAGTCGCTCAACTTCACCTATGTCGGCACGGACAAGCCGGTCTTTGCGGACATCCAGAAACACGTGGTCGATGCCGGAAAGGCAGCCGGTGACGGCTCCAACATCGGCACCGTCCAGTACAATCGCGGCATGTACGCGGCGATGCTGGCCGTCGAGGCCGCCCGCAAGGCGCAGGAACTGACCGGCAAGACCGAGATCACCGCAGCCGACATGCGCGAAGGCATGGAGCATCTCGACGTCAGCGACGACCGCATGGCCGAGATCGGCATGCCCGGCTTCGGCCCGGCCGTCAGCGTGACCTGCGCCAACCATGGCGGCTCGGGTGCCGCGCTGGTTCAGCAGTGGGACGCCTCGGCCAAGAAGTGGAACGCGATCACCGACCTCATTGCGTCGAACCGCGATCTCGTCACGAAGCTTGCGCTGGAAGATGCCGCTGCATTCGCCGCGGAAAACAACATCACGCCGCGCGCGTGCAACTGACCACCTGAACCCCGTCCCGGCGGCACCTGCCGCCGGGGCTTTTCCGACTGGAGAGCCGCCATGGCCGAAGCCGCCCGCGCCATCGTACCGGACGCCGCCGCAGCGCTGCTGTCGGTGAACAATATCGAGGTGATCTACAATCACGTCATCCTGGTGCTGAAGGGCGTTTCGCTCGCGGTGCCGGAAGGCGGGATCGTGGCGCTGCTCGGCGCGAACGGCGCCGGCAAGACAACCACGCTCAAGGCCGTGTCCAACCTCCTGCATGCCGAGCGCGGCGAAGTGACCAAGGGGAGCATCACCTTCGGCGGCGACCAGATCCAGAGCCTGTCGCCCAACGAGCTGGTGCGCC
>JAMLIH010000073.1 GCA_023954255.1 Phyllobacteriaceae bacterium
GGTGGCGTAGAAGATCACATTGTCTGGCCTGCCTTCGACGCCGCCTTCAAGGGCTGCCTTGAGCGACTTGTAGGAGGAATCGTCGTGGTCGAAGGAGAGGTCGTCGCAGAACAGGATGATGCGCTCGGCGCGCCCGCGCAGCAGGTTGAGCAGTACCGGCAGGCTGTCGATGTCCTCGCGGTGGATTTCGATCAGCTTGAGCGCTGCCTTGCCGCGTTCATTGACGGCGGCATGGGCCGCCTTGACCAGCGACGACTTGCCCATGCCTCGCGCGCCCCAAAGCAGCACGTTGTTGGCAGCCTTGCCGGAAGCGAAGCGTTCGGTGTTCTCGACAAGGATATCGCGGACCCGGTCGATGCCCTTGAGCAGCGGCATGCCGACGCGGTTGACCTTTGCCACCGGCTCCAGCCTCAGGGTCTCGGCATGCCAGACAAAGGCCTCGGCAGCGCCAAGCTCCGGCTCGGCGGGCGTGCGGGCGGGCGACAGCGTTTCGATCGCCGCAATCAGCCGGTCGAGTTTGTCGTTCAGCGCTGCAAGGGCCGCCTCGCGGTCGTGTTTCTTCGGCTTGTTCTTGCTCAAGGCAATATCCTGCAAAAAGGCCGGCACAGGTCCGCCGGCTGAATTCCGGTGCTGGTCCAAGGCGATAGCATGGGCGATCCGATCGCCACAACCGCCGAATGGAGACGGGGTAAACGCCCGGTTTGGTTTGCAATTGGGCGCCCAATCACTATATTCCGCGCGATCAAATCAGGCTGTCCTGCCGGTGGGAGGTCCATTGGAGGTCGGGGCAGTGCAAACAAAGACAATTCAAGACAGATTGGAGACCGGTCCATGTTCGTGACCCCGGCTTATGCCCAGACCGCTGGCGGCGGTGGAGACCTTTTCATGAGCATTCTGCCCTTCGTGCTGATGTTCGTGATCTTCTACTTCCTGCTGATCCGCCCGCAGCGCAAGCAGATGCAGGAGCGCAAGGAAATGCTTGCCAATATCCGCCGCAACGACACCATCGTTACCGGCGGCGGCATCGTCGGCAAGATCACCAAGGTGATCGACGACAACGAGGTCGAGGTGGAAATCGCCAAGGACGTGAAGGTGCGCGTGATGCGCAGCCTCGTCGCCGATGTCCGGGTCAAGGGCGAACCGGCAAAATAGAGTGAGGAACAGGCAGCCGATGCGCCATTTGGCCGTATTTTCGGCATATGGCGCTGGCTGTGTGCCTTGGTATAGATTGCCCACAATTGATTGCGGCTGCAGAATCAAAACCTGCCGGCCTGTGAACCGGTAACGCGGAACCCCCATCATGCTGTATTTTTCCCGCTGGAGCACCATTAGCATTCTCCTGGTCGTGCTGGCAGGCATCATCTTCGCGGCACCCAATCTGGTGTCGAAACAGGCGCTCGACTCACTGCCGGACTGGCTGCCGAAAGACCAGATGACGCTCGGCCTCGACCTTCAGGGCGGCAGCCACCTGCTGATGCAGGTCGACCGGCCGTCGATGGTTGCAGAGCGGCTGGAGGCGCTGGAAGACGATGCCAGACGCATTCTGCGGGAAGAAAAGATCGGCTACCGGTTCTCCAAGCTGCAGGACCAGGCGGGCCTCGACGTGCGGCTGCGCGATCCCGCCCAGCGCGATCTGGCAATCGAGAAGCTCGGACCGCTGAGCGAGCCGGTCAATTCCGGCATCTTTGGCCAGGGCACGGTGCGCGAGGTCGATCTGGCGGAGCCTGAAAGCGGCCTTATCCGGCTGACGATCAACAATGACGGTGTCGACAATGCGATGGCTGCTGCCGTTACCCAGTCGATCGAGGTGATCCGCAAGCGTATCGACGAACTCGGCACCACCGAGCCGGTGGTCCAGCGCCAGGGTGCCGACCGCATTCTGGTCCAGGTGCCGGGGCTTGACGATCCGGCGCGGCTCAAGGCGCTGATCGGCACCACGGCAAAACTGACCTTCCATCTGGTTTCAGACGAGATGAGCCCTGCCGATGCGCTGCAGAGCCGTCCGCCGGCAGGCACCAAGATCCTGTATGAGGAAGATACCGATCCGCCGACACCCTATCTGGTGGAGAGCCGGGCGATGGTGGACGGCGAGGATCTCGTCGATGCCCAGTCGGGCTATGACCAGCGCACCAACGAACCGATTGTCAGCTTCCGCTTCAACACCAAGGGCGCCTCGCGCTTCGGCCAGGTGACGACGGCGAATGTCGGCCGGCCCTTTGCCATCGTGCTCGACGACAATGTGCTGTCGGCGCCGGTGATCCGCGAGCCGATCATCGGCGGTTCCGGACAGATTTCCGGCAGTTTCACGCCGGAGACCGCCAACAATCTGGCGATCCTGCTGCGTGCCGGCGCGCTGCCGGCGAAGCTCACGGTTCTGGAAGAACGTACCGTTGGCCCCGGTCTCGGTGCCGACTCGATTGCTGCCGGCAAGATTGCTGCCATCGTCGGCGCGGCAGGCGTGCTCATTTTCATGGTGCTGGCCTATGGCCTGCTCGGCGTGATTGCCAATATCGCGCTCGCCGCCAACGTTGCGATGATCGTCGGTATCCTGTCCTATCTCGGCGCGACGCTGACCCTGCCGGGCATTGCCGGCATCGTGCTGACCATGGGCATGGCGGTCGACTCCAACGTGCTGATCTACGAGCGCATCCGCGAGGAGCGGCGCAACGGGCGCAACCTGATCCAGTCCTTCGATGCCGGTTTCCGTACCGCCTTCGGCACCATTCTCGATGCCAACATCACCACGCTGATTGCCGCCTTCATCCTGTTCTATCTCGGTTCCGGCCCGATCCGCGGCTTTGCGGTGACGCTGGCCATCGGTATCGTGACGACGGTCTTCACCGCCTATACCTTCACCCGGCTGATGATGGCCTTCTGGGTCAAGTGGAAACGGCCCAAGGAACTGCCGGGCCGGCCGGTATCCTTCGTGCCGGAGAACACCAACATCCGATTCATGAAGCACCGGCGCATCTCCTTTCCGCTGAGCGGGCTGGCGATGCTGGCCTCCATCGCGCTGTTCTTTGCCGTCAGCCTGAATTTCGGCATCGACTTCAAGGGCGGCACGCTGGTCGAACTGCAGGCAAAGCAGGAAGCCGCCGATATTTCCGATGTGCGCTCGCGGCTGGGCGAACTGAATCTCGGCGATGTCCAGGTGCAGGAATTCGGCTCGCCGCGCGAAATCCTCGTGCGGGTGGAAAGCCAGGGCACCGTCGACAATGCAGAGCAGAGCGTCGAAACGCTGGTGCGCCAGACGCTTGAGGAAGACTACGAGTTCCGACGCGTCGAGGTGGTCGGGCCGACGGTCTCCGGCGAACTGGCGCAGACCGGCACGCTGGCCGTCGTCGCGGCGCTGATCGCCATCATGATCTATATCTGGTTCCGTTTCGAATGGCAGTTTGCCGTCGGCGCGGTGGTCGCCACGCTGCACGACGTCATCCTGACGATCGGCATGTTCGCCGTGCTGCAGCTTGAATTCTCGCTGTCGTCGATTGCGGCGGTGCTGACCATCGTCGGCTATTCGCTCAACGATACCGTGGTGGTCTATGACCGCATTCGCGAGAATCTGCGCAAGTACAAGAAGATGCCGGTGCCGCAACTGCTCGATCTTTCGATCAACAACACGCTGTCGCGCACCATCCTGACTTCGGCGACCACGCTGGTGGCGCTGCTGGCGCTTTATTTCCTCGGCGGCGAGGTGCTGGCGCCGTTCACCTTCGCGATGATCTTCGGCATCGTCGTGGGCACCTATTCCTCGATCTTCATCGCGGCGCCCATCCTGATCCTGTTCAAGCTCAGGCCGGGGCAGGTGGCGGGTGCTGAAAAGGACGAGGTGGAAGCAGAGAAGGCGGCGACGGCGGCAACCCAGCCGGTCAATTTCGGCTGACGGGTCACCAATCATGGGCAGAGGCTTGATGGGCAGGGGGATCGAAATCCGCGAAGCCCACTTTCCGGGCCGCGCGCCGGTCGATGCCTATGGCAATGGCGGCTTCCGGTTTGCCGAAATGAGCCATCGCGGCAGCCTGTTGTGCCTGCCATCGGGCATTTACGGCTGGAACGTTGCCAGCCCTTCCGATCTGACGGAAAAGGCCCTGGAGGCGCTGTTTGCCGAGGCCGATGACATCGAAGTCTGCCTGATCGGCTCGGGTTCCGATCTGGTGCCAATCAACAAGGCGCTGCGCGAACGCTTCCGCGCCGCCTTCATCCAGGCCGATTCCATGAGCACCGGAGCGGCAGTTCGCACCTACAACGTGCTGCTGGCGGAAAACCGGGCCGTTGCCGCGGCCCTGCTGGCGGTATGAGAACGGCCGATCCCCATGGGTCTGCTTCCCGCGAAACTGCCCTGAAGGATGCTTTCGCGCATTGCGCCGGGCTGGTGCGCGAGGAAGACCGGCCGCGCTACGCAGCCAGGCTGTTTCTGCCTGAAACGGCTCGCAATGCGGTGCTGGCGCTTGATGCCTTTCGCCTCGAAACCCTGAAGATCCCCTTTCTAACCAGCGAGGCAGGGCCTGCGGAAATCCGCTTGCAGTGGTGGCGCGAGGTGATCGAGGGCGGGCGCGAATCCGAAGCTGCCGCCCATCCGGTCGCCCTGGCGCTGTGTTCGGTGATCGGCGACCGCAGCCTGCCGGTACCCGCCTTCGGCCGCTATCTGGAGGCGCGCGCGTTCGATCTCTATCACGATCCCGTTCCCGACCGGGCGGCGCTGGAAGGACTGATCGGGGAAACGGAAAGCTTCCTGATGCAGATGGCGGCGATCGTCGCCGGCCTGGAGCAGAACAGCACGCTCGCCGATGCCTGCGGCCATGGCGGCATGACGGTTGGCATTGCCAGATTGCTGCGGCTCCTGCCGTGGCACACCAGCCGGCAGCAGGTGCGCCTGCCGCTCGATCTGCTGGCCGAACACGGGCTCGATGAAGCGGGTTTTCTGGCAGAGCATGGTGAGGCGGGGGGCGAGGCGCAAGGCAGGACTGTTGCAGCGTTCGCCAGGCTGGGACTTGAGCATTCGCAAAAGGCGCGGGCGTCGATCCGACAATTGCAGAAAGCGGGCAGGGCGGTCTTCCTGCCGATCACGGAGGCCGAACTGGTGTTGCGCGCCGCAATGGGGGCGCCGCAGCCTGCCCTTGCGCAACCGCTCGCCGTTTCGCCGTTGAAAGCGCAATGGGCGCTGTGGCGCACCGCGCTGGCGGGGTTTTGAGGGAACGCGATGAACACGGCACGGATGACAGCAACAGAAATCGTCGAAATGCTCGACATGGTGCGCCATCCCGAAGGCGGCTGGTTCGTCGAGACCTTTCGCGACCGGGCGGGCGGCGGCGGGCGCAGTTTTTCAACGGCGATCTACTATTTGCTCGAAGCCGGTGAGCGCAGCCACTGGCACAGGGTGGACGCCACCGAAATCTGGCACTTCCATGCCGGCGCACCGCTCGCCCTGTCGGTTTCCGATGGCAACCTGGTGACACCGCATCTGCTGGGAAGCAATCTTGCCGCCGGTGAACGGCCGCAGGCCGTGGTGCCGGCAGGTGTCTGGCAATCGGCCGAAAGCACAGGCGCATGGACGCTGGTCGGCTGTACCGTGGCGCCGGGCTTCGAGTTTTCCGGCTTCGAGATGGCGCCGCCCGGCTGGCAACCCGGTGAAGCGGGTAGCTGACACGCCGCAGGGCCGATATTTGCCTTTGTGCCTGCCGCGTGGTTCAATCGGTTCCTGCGTAGCGCAACTTCGGTTTTGACGGAACCGGAGAGATCGAAATGTGTCAATTAATTCAGTAGCTTGTTAAGACCATCCGTTTACGCCCAAAGGTGAAACGGTCCAGCGTGCTCCGAAATCCGATAACCAGGAGACAGGCTCATGATCCCCAACAGCCTATTCCGTATTGCCGCCGGTGTGTCCGCCGCCGGTATCCTCATGCTGAGCGTCCATGCCCAGGCCGGTGAAAGCCTGCCAAACGGACCCATGACCGCGATTCCGGCGGCCAGCCAGCAAATCGCATCCTTTTGCGGTGCGTGCTCCAACAGCGATCACGGTGCCTGCGGTGGCCAGTCCAACGGCTGGAGTTGCTGCAAGGCTGGCTGCAGCGACGGCAAGATGCAGTGTTACAACGTGGTCAGTTGCGACAAGCTTGCCGGTACCGAGGCCGGATTTGGCGCCGGTTTTGCACTGCAGTTGTTGCCGGAACCCAAAAGATAGGCCGGTTGCTTGCCGGACGTGGTTTGCTGATGTAAACAGCGATTACGTTCACGTAAACGGTAGAATGTTGCATGCCGCTTGAGATTCTTGCAGCAATGGTGGTGGTCGGAGTGGGGCTTTCGGTGCTGCTGGTGCGCTGGGCCTTCGGGGACAACCGTGCCCGGCTGGCAGGGAGTGCCGAAACCATCGACATCCTGCGCACCGACTATCCCGATATCCGCGCTGCAGGCGGAAAGGGCTCGGCGGACGCCGTGCTGATGGCCGAAGATCACCACAATGCCCTGATACGCCTCGAGGCGCCGCAGGGCCATTTCGGCTATGTACAGGCTTTCGGTTCGAAATATGTGACACGCCTGCTGCAGGGCAGCGACGTTCGCAACTACCGTCTGCATGGCGACGGGGTGCTGCGCATCCATCTTGCCGACTTCAGCCTGCCGCGTATCGACATCACGTTCGGTGGCAGCAAGCAGGGCGGGCAGGCGCTTAAACTGCTGGAGGAGATGACAAAGTGAGCGAGGTACCGGATTTTCCGCAAGTCACCCAATTGGCAATCCCGCTGTTTGTCGGGGCAATCATCGTCGAGGTCATTGCCGTGCGTTTCTTCCGCCGCATCGGCGAATTCGAGACCACCGACGTCATGACCAGCCTGATGATGGGGGTCGGCAATGTGGTTGCCGGGATCCTGCTCGGCTTCATCTCCTATGGCGCGCTGATGTGGTTCTGGCAGTTCCGCTTGTTCGACCTCGGCTTCTACTGGTGGGTCGGGCTGATCGCCTTCATCCTTGATGATCTCAGATACTACTGGTATCACCGCATCGCCCACCGGGTGCGCTGGGTCTGGGCCGAGCACATCAACCACCATTCGAGCCAGCACTACAATCTGTCGACGGCGCTGCGCCAGAGCTGGACCGGGCAGTTTACCGGCATGTTCGTGCTGCAGATCCCCATGGTGCTGCTCGGTTTCCATCCGGCCTTTGTCGCCTTCGTCTACGGCTTCAACCTGGTCTACCAGTTCTGGATCCATACCGAGACGATCCGCAAGATGCCGTGGTGGTTCGAGGCGGTAATGAACACGCCGTCACATCACCGCGTCCATCATGCCACCAATCCGCGCTATCTCGACGCCAACTACGCCGGAACGCTGATCATCTGGGATCGCATGTTCGGCACGTTCGTCGAGGAACTGGAAGAGGACATGCCGCGTTACGGGATCGTCAAGAACATCGGCACGTTCAACCCCATCAAGGTGGCGTTTCACGAATGGGTCGGCATGTGGAAGGACATTCTGCAGCCTGGCATCAGCCTCGGCGACCGGCTGCGCTACGCCTACATGCCGCCGGGCTGGAGCCATGACGGCACGCGCAAGGGATCGGAAGACCTGAAAGCCGACTATGTGCGGCGCAATCCCGATCAGGCCGGAATGCCGGGCCTTCCGGGCGAGCAGGCGCTGAAGCAGACGGCCCCCGCCGAATAGGCCCGCAATGCCACTTTTTTTACCCGCGTGAACATGGCGCGGCGCGCGCAGGGCATTCGTCCATCGCATTTTGATGTGCATCAAGGAAAATCCCGGCGGTTTTCCTAACCTTGCCATGGGTTCCGGTGTCCGCCCTTTGGTGCGCGGATGCGGGCCGAAGGGAAGGAGAAGTAGCGATGTATTGCGCGAATTGCGGAGCAGAGTTGAAGGACGAGCAGATTCATTTCTGCCCGAATTGCGGAAAGCCGGTCGGCGTTACCGCTTCCGGCCCGCCGCAGGCAGGGGCGGCCCCGGCGGTTGCCGAAAAGCCGCGCAAGGGCATGCGGCTATGGGTCAAGATACTGATCGGCATCGTCGTTGCCATTGCCGCCATCATAGCCTTTGCCGTGATAGCAACGGCGCCGCTGGTCGATCCCATTCAGGCGCATCTGGCGCTGCTTCGCGAGGGCAAGGTGGCCGAGGCCTGGGAGGCGACATCCGGCCAGTTCAAGGGTTCCACCAGTCAGGCCGACTTCGAACGGTTTGTGGCCGCCAACCCGAAAATCACGCAGATCAAGAGTCACAGTTTTGCAAACAAGTCCTGGGAAAACGATCTGGGAGAAGTGCGCGGAACGCTGACGGCCGATGATGGCAGTTCGATACCGGTGTTCTACCGGTTGATCCGGGAGCAGGGGGAATGGCGAATCCTGTCCATATCCTTCAATCCGGCAGATCAACAGCAATAGGTGTCAGGCCGTTCAGCCGGCATTGATCTAACGCAAGGCTGCCGCCACAATTCTCGTTTAGCCTGAAAAGGAAACCTGAACCATCAAGGAGGCCCAAAGGGTATTGCCATGTACAAGACCATTATTGTTCCCATCGACATCGGCCACATGGAACGTGCGGAAAGCATGATCAGTGCGGCCAAGCAATTGGGGCCGGATGCCAGCATCATTCTGGCAAACGCCGTCGAAACGCTGCCGTCGCACATCATGGCGGAAATTCCCGTCGACATGATCGACGACGCCAAGGAGCGCGCCCAGGAGAAGCTCAACGGACTGATCGAGGCGGCAGGGCCGAAAGCCAGCGTGAAGATGCTGGAAGGTCATGCGGCTTCGGCCATTCTCGACCTAGCTGAAGACGTCAAGGCCGATGTGATCGTGATCGCCTCGCACAAGCCGGGCTGGCAGGACTATCTGATCGGCTCGACGGCTGCCCGCGTCGTGCGCCATGCCAAATGTGCGGTCTTCGTGATCCGCTGAACCTTTCCGATAGCGTCGGAAACTGGCGCCGGGCCACCTGCAGGGGTGGTCCGGCGCAGTTGATTCACCTCAAGGAAGCGGCAGGCGGGCGAGTGTAACCTTATTACCAAGAGAAACCACAATTCCGGAGGGGAACGTGAAGATTTTCAAGGCAATAGCCCTTGGCGCCGCGATTACGGTCGCCATGCCGCCGGCCGTCGAACTTGCATCGGCGGCAACCATCGATCTCGGCAAGATACGCATCCAGTTGCCGCGGGTCGTCAAGAAACGCTCGACAAGCCGCTCCAGCCGCTCGACGCAGTCCGCGCAGGAAAGCTACGCAACCCATCCCCGCTGGAGCACCGTGCTTGAAGGCACTTACCGCATGGCGACCAACGGGCAGGGCATCTGGATCGGCTATGACGATACCGGGGCCATGGTCATGCAGCTCGAACTGCCCTCAGCCGTGGGTGCCGAGCCGGGCTCGACAGTGCCCGTGCAGGTCGAGATCAACGGACGCTATTACGATTCCGTCGTTGCCACGGTCGCCAATGAGAGCGTTCTGGTGGTGCACGGGCCGGAGGTCGAGCGCATACTGGGCCGGCTGATGTCGGGGCGCACGGTAACCGCCATTGCAGGCGCCAACCGGGTTGCGACCCACTTGCGCGGCTCGTCGGCAGCGATCGGCGAAGTGCGCAGCGAGGCGCGCCTGCAGGCACGGCTGTTTCAGTCCGGTCAGGTGGTCACCAACGAAACGGCTGCGACCGAGCAGCCCGCCGGCAGTGCGGACGCGCCCAAGGATGAGGAGGTCACCCTGTATTTCCTGCCGGGCGTCGCCGGATACGGTGTTGCCGATGTGCGCTTCAACATCCAGGAAGGGCGCGGGCTGGTCATCTACATGCAGTTCGAGGGCATCGAGGGCCATGAGGATCCGCAACACCAGATCACCATGAATCCCCGCGAAACGGGGCGTGCCGTCAATCTGATCCGCAAGGCGGAGGAATGGACCGAAATCGCCAGGAACAACCGCGTCGGCCTGTTTTCCAAGCGCATCGGCTATATCGATGACGGGCTGGCAGAGGCAGAGGAAGCTGCGGGAGAAGCGTCAGCGCCCGGCAAGGAACCTGCTGGGGAACCTGCCGGGGAGAGCGCCGAGATGCCTTCGGGAGAGATCGGCAAACAAGCGGAAGAAAAGACCGCGATGGGACCGGAGCAGCCGGAAGCTGCTCCCAAGGACTTCCGGGCGGTCAACTTCAATTCCTATGAGAACGGCGATACCAGCGTGCAGATCGAGCATTCGGTGGGCGGCTATTCGCGGCGCTTCAACTTCACGCTGGATGAGGCCATGGAGTTCGCCGATTTCCTCGAAAACACCGTCAAGGTGCGCAGCCAGCAGTTCGAGAACCGCGAACTGAGCGAGGATGAAAAGGAAAAGCTTTTCCAGTAACACGCGCTGCAGCAAGTTGCGTTTCAGGGCCGCGGTTCACGCCGCGGCCCTTTCTGCGTGCCATCTGCCGTAATTCTTTGTTAACCCTGCGGGCGCAGGCTTTTTGCAGGAGCGAATCCCGTACTGCGTTGTTCAACGGGCCAACTGCAAGGAGACCGCCATGGCCGAGGTCAGTGAAGCGTTTCTGAAACAGCTTGAAGGATACGGGCTGACAACCGCGCAGATCATCTATCGCATGCCCGATCATCTTTCCCTTTGCCAGGAATTCGTCTGGCAGGAATACGATCTGTATCCGAAGTTTCCCGAACTGTCGAAGTTCCTCGCCTTCTGGGAGGAAACGATCGAGGGGCCGCTGCAATCGGTGACGGTTGCCCATGCACGGCTGATCAGGCCGGCCGAACTGCGCCCGGTTGAAGGCGTCTTCACCCTGCATTGAGCGGCGGGTTAGCCGCCGCCGAGCAGATCTTCGAAAACGGCCTGTTTCTTCGACATTTTCGCCTGCAGCGCGCCCATCAGATCGGCAGGCCGCAGCATGGCGGCATTCCAGGTGGCGATCTGCTCAAGGCTGTCTGCAACCGTGTGATCGCGGGCGTAATCGACCGCCTTCTTGATCCCGGCAATGGCAAGCGGCGACCTGGCCGCGATTTCGCCGGCAAGGTCCATTGCCGCCGCAAGGGTGGCATCATGGCCGTCATGGAGGGAATTGACGAACCCCCATGCCTGAGCCTCCGGCGCGCTGAAGCGCCGTCCGGTATAGGCGAGTTCCTTGACGATGCCGGGTGCGACCAGTTTCGACATGCGCTGCAGGGTGCCGACATCGGCTGCCATGCCGATGTTGATCTCCTCGATTGAAAAGACCGCATCCCTGCTGGCAAGGCGGATGTCGCAGGCGCTCGCCATGTCGACACCCGCGCCGATGCAGGCGCCGTGGATTGCGGCAATGACCGGAAAACGGGCACGTTCGAGCGCATTGAAGGTGTTTTGAAGCTTCAGGATCAGTTCACGCATGGCGAAGGCCGCCCTTGCCGGTTCCTGCTCGAACAGGCCGGCAATAGCGTTGAAGCTCGTCAGGTCCATGCCGCCTGTGAAGTGCTTGCCCTCGCCGGATATGACCAGAACCCGGATGGCGGCATTACGTGCGAGTTCTTCCACGGCGGCGGGCAGTTCGTCCCAGAAATCGGGTGACATGCCGTTGGCCTTTTCCGGGCGGTTCATGGCTAGATGGGCAACCGGGCCCTCGATGCTTTGCCTGAAGAATGCCATTTGCTACTCCGCAGCCTGCAGGGCCTTCTGTCCGTCGATCCAGGCGGCAAAGCCGTCGAGCGCCCGCCTGGCATAAAGCTGTTTCTTGGCGGCCTGCTTTTCCTTGCCGCGCCAGCGCTTGATGCCTTCGGGCTTTTTCAGTTCACCGTCCGCCAGCGGCGGGAACAGGCCGAAATTGACGTTCATCGGCTGGAAGGAGCGCCGCGAGCGCTCGTTCGACGTGCCGTCCTCGTCATAGGAAACATGGCCGGTGGTGATGTGGTGGAGCAGGGCGCCCATGGCGGTGGTGACCGGCGGCGGGGCAAGATCGGTGCCGAGCATTTCGGATGCTGCAAAGCGGGCGGCGAGGATGCCTATGGAGGCACTTTCGATATAGCCTTCGCAACCGGTGATCTGTCCTGCAAAGCGCACCTGCGGTCTTGTCTTCAGGCGCAGCCATTCGTCGAGGATTTTTGGTGAGTTGAGGTAGGTATTGCGGTGAATGCCGCCGAGGCGGGCAAATTCGGCCTCTTCGAGCCCCGGTATCATCCGCAATATGCGCGTCTGCTCGCCATATTTCATTTTCGTCTGGAAGCCGACCATGTTGTAGAGCGTGCCGAGCGCATTGTCCTGGCGCAGTTGCACCACCGCATGGGGCCTGTTGTCGGGGTCATGGGCATTGGTCAGCCCCATCGGCTTCATCGGGCCGTGGCGCAGGGTCTCGCGGCCGCGCTCGGCCATGACCTCGACCGGCAGGCAGCCGTCGAAATAGGGCACGTTTTCCCATTGCTTGAACTCGGTCTTCTCCGCCGCCAGCAGCGCATCGATGAAGGCGTTGTATTGCGCCTCGTCCATCGGGCAGTTGAGATAATCCTTGCCGGTACCGCCGGGGCCGACCTTGTCGTAGCGCGACTGGAACCAGGCGGTATCAAGATCGACCGTGTCGAAGTGGATGATCGGCGCGATGGCGTCGAAAAAGGCCAGTGAATCCTGGCCGGTTTCATGCGCAATTGCGTCCGCAAGGGCCGGGGCCGTCAACGGGCCGGTGGCGATGATGGTCTGGCCCCAGTCGGCGGGCGGCAGGCCGGTGATCTCCTCGCGGACGACCGTAATCAGCGGATGATCGGAGATCGCCCTGGTAACGGCGGCGCTGAAGGCATCGCGGTCGACGGCAAGGGCCGAGCCTGCCGGCACCTGATGGGCATCGCCACAGGCCATGACGATCGAATCGGCCAGCCGCATTTCGGCATGCAGCACACCAACGGCATTGGAAGTGGCATCGTCGGAACGGAAGGAATTGGAACAGACGAGTTCTGCGAGGTGATCGGTCTTGTGGGCATCGGTGCCACGCACGCCGCGCATCTCGTGCAGGATGACGGGAATGCCCAGCCTGGCTGCCTGCCAGGCGGCCTCGGAACCGGCCAGCCCGCCGCCGATAATGTGAAGGGGTTTGGTCATGGGCATTGTTTGCCACGGGCGGGCAGGACGATCAATCGATGAAAACAGGCGATGAAAACAGGCAATGAAAACAGGTAATGAAAACAGCCTGGCGCCGGACGCAAAAACGCCCACCGGGGGAGGAGGATCCGGTGGGCGCTTTGTATTCGGTCCTTGGCTTGGGAGGAGGATAAGCTTCCGGACCTTGCTTTTCCAGGCTGATGGGAGGAGGAGATGCCTGGAAAACTCTGAATTTCTCCCCGGTTTACTGCCCGGGGTGCAGGAGCCGCTTAGCGGCCGCGTTTTGCCACAAACGGAATGTCGGCGCGGGTGATGCCGAGATCGTCCAGTTCGCGGTTGGAGAGGGCGCCAAGCTCGTTGACAGTGCGACGATAAGAGCGCCAGTCTTTGAATTTGCCGATGATATCCATCTCAACAATTCCTTGTTCTGGGTTTCACTGATGCTCGATTTTGTTTCGGGGAAACTTGCGTTCCGGCGAACTACTCTCTGCGTTTGATGGTTGGAATATAGCTTTGACGTTTACGTCATACCAGTGCAATTCCTGCAACCAAGGCATGCGCTTGCTGCATTGCGGCATTTATTCCGCGGCGCGGAATGACCAAGAAGTGTCCCGAATAGACCATTCTTTGTTCAGGGCGCTCAAAAAGGTGGCGCAAATGCCCGTTTGCCGGTCAGTTGCTCTCCAACTGTCATGAACGGCGCGCATGCCGCAAAAGGCGATTTTGGCGGTTTTCGCCGGCGCCGTTTTGCTCGAATCGGGAATCGCGACGGGAATTGCGAGGCTGATTCCGGCAGTTTGCGCCGGCTGCCGGGAACAGTTCATTGTTGCGGCGGTGCGTGATAGAATTTCCTTTCAGGAATCGGACAGAGCGGTCAGAGGGAGCGCCATGGCAATCTGGAATCGCAAATCGGCTGTGGCCGGCGCCCTGGAAGGCTGGCGGGAACGCGGCCTGATCGATACCGCGACCTTCGAACAGCTGTCGGCCGATCTGGCAACGCAGGCGCCGGCCCGTTCCTTCACCTCGATCATTCTGCTGCTCGGCGTGGTCTGCATCGCCTTCGGGGTGATGACCTTCGTTGCGGCGAACTGGGACCAGATGTCGAACCTGTTCCGGGTAGGCCTGCTGTTTGCCGCCCTGTGGGCAAGCTGGGGGCTGTCTGTCTGGCTGAAAATGAAGGGGCATTCCTGGGCAGCGCAGCTGTTCGTGCTGCTTGCCTGCGCCATTTTCGGTGCTTCGATCATGCTGATCGGCCAGATTTACCAGATTCAGGGCAAGCCGAAGGATGCCGTCTGGCTTTGGGCGGTCGGCACGTTCGTTGCCGCTTTTCTTGCCCGATCGGTTCCCGCGCTGGCGCTTGCCGTGATGGCAATCACCATATGGGCACTGATGGAATTCAACCTGTTCGGCAAGACGGACGGCTTCGAATACGGGTATCTGGCCTACTGGCTGGCGGGGGCGGCCGGTGCCTGGTGGATGGCAAGCCGCTTTACCGCCCACATCCTGATGCTGTCGCTCAGTGTCTGGCTGCTTTTCCTGGTGTTCCACCTCGGCGAGATGATGGAAAGCAGGGCCGATCTGACGCCGTTGTTTGCGGTGCTGTTCGTCGCCTTTGCGCTGATTTCCCTGGCGCTGTATTCGCTGGGAAGCGGGCAATGGTTCAAGGGGTTCGAGGCGGCGGCCATCGTGCATCTGTTCCTGCTGGCCGGTGCACTGGTGTTTTTCTGGTACATGGCGACCGACATGCGCTGGAATGGCGACTGGCGCGCCGTCACGGCAGCCGGCTGGCCGGGGCTTGCAGGGGTTGGTGTGACCGGCATTCTGGCGGGACTGGGATACCGGCAGAACAACCCGCAGCGCTACGATCTGGCGGTGACCGCCGTCTTCGCGGCGCTAGCTGCGGCCCTTTCGCTTGCCGCCCAGCGCGTTCCCTTCCTGATGGAGGCCTACATGCTGGCGCTTTCGATCTGGGTCATCCGCATGGGCTGGCGGCTTGAATACCGGGCGTTGTCGACGCTGGGTTTCCTGGCATTTACCGGCGTCATGCTGTTGTTGTACTTCGAAACCCTTGGCAACCTGCTCGATACCAGCCTGTTCTATCTCGGCGCGGGCGTGCTGCTGCTGGCGGGCGCCGTCATCATCCCGAAACTGGCTCGGCGAACGCGCGCGGCGCAGGAGGTGGTATCGTGAAGGTGAAGTGGATCATCGGCGGGGCAGTGCTGGCAGCCCTGCTGCAATCGGCGGCCCTCGGCAAAATCCTGTGGGACCGCCACAGCCTGCTCGAAAGCGGCCGCGAAGTGGTGCTGCAGTCGGCGATGATCGACCCGCGCGACCTGTTTCGCGGCCATTACGTGACACTGAACCTGTCGGTCGGCGCGCTGGAAGAGGGCACGTTCACGGTCGATGGCGAATTGCTGACGGGCGAGGATATTTTCGTGTCGCTGAAGCCCGGCACCGAAGGCTTCTGGATCGCCGAAACGCTGCATGCGGCGATGCCGGAAAACCCTGACGCACCGGTTCTACGCGGCATGCTTGTCTCCGACCGGACGGTGACCGGCGAAAACGCGCCGCGCTATGTGATCCGATTTCCGTTCGACCGCTATTTCGCCGACAAGGCGCGGGCAAAGGACCTCGAAAAGGTGCGCAACGACCGCAAGCTCGGGGTCATCATTTCGGTGGGAGAGAACGGCGAGGGCGCCGTCAAGGGCATCAGCGTCGACGGCGAGCTGATCTATGTGGAAAAGGTATTCTGAATTCCAGGCGACCGGGGATTGATGGCCGGCGGCAGAAAACTCTCGTGCCGCCGGCGGCTTTTCACTGATCCTCGTCGATCTGCACCGCGGTGATCAGGTCATAGGCACCTTCACCGCCCTGGAATACGACCGTAACCTTGTCGCCCGGCGTGAGTGTTTCGGGGATCGCCAGATCCTTGGCGCGCAGGTAGATGGCTTCCCCGTTGGTCAGGGTGAGCAGCTTTTTGTCGGCATCCCAGTTTCCTACCGTGCCCGAAAGCGAGTTGGCGAAAGCGGGAAGGGCAGCCATAACGGCCGCGAGCGACAGGGCAATGCCTGTCGCGGCAAGTTTGCAATGCTTCATGAGTATGCACCTGGTTCAAGTTGGCCGCGAAGCCCTTAATCACGCCAATGACCATTGCTGGTGATTGACCGGTGGTGCATTTCGTTCCGGCTCGCTTGACCCGGTAATTTGCACGCCCTTTTGGACGCGTCAGTCGTGGCTCCGCAACAGGAAGGGAGCGCGCCGATTGTGGTGGATTTGCGGCTGAAAACGGCCGGGCTGGCCGTTTCCGGCGGGGCTATTCCGCCGCCTGCTTGCCCTTCTTGCCCTGCGGGCGGCGTTCCAGCAGTTCCTTCAGGAACCGGCCGGTATAGCTTTCCTTCTCCGCCACGACATCTTCCGGCGTTCCGGAAGCAACCAGCCTGCCGCCGCCATCGCCGCCCTCGGGACCGAGATCGAGAACCCAGTCGGCGGTCTTGATGACCTCGAGATTGTGCTCGATGACGGCGACGGTGTTGCCCTGGTCGACCAGCTCGTGCAGCACGTCGAGAAGTTTGGCCACATCGTGGAAGTGCAGGCCGGTGGTCGGCTCGTCGAGAATGTAGAGCGTGCGCCCGGTGGCGCGTTTCGACAGTTCCTTGGCAAGCTTGATGCGCTGTGCCTCGCCGCCCGAAAGCGTCGTCGCCTGCTGGCCGACATGAATATAGCCGAGGCCGACGCGCTTCAGCGTTTCCATCTTGTCGCGCACGCTCGGCACCGCGGCGAAGAAGTCGGCTGCTTCCTCCACCGTCATGTCGAGCACGTCGGCGATCGACTTGCCCTTGAACAGCACTTCCAGCGTTTCGCGGTTGTAGCGCTTGCCGTGGCAGACATCGCAGGTGACATAGACATCGGGCAGGAAGTGCATCTCGATCTTGATGACGCCGTCGCCCTGGC
>JAMLIH010000074.1 GCA_023954255.1 Phyllobacteriaceae bacterium
ACGCGGGCCGGGTTGAAGGCGATCTCCTTGCCCTTGGTGCCCTTGTCGCGCAGCCAGGCCGAAAAGGCCTTGATGTCGGCTGCCTTGATTGCCGAACCGTCTTCGTGGCGCAGCACGTTTTCAAGCAGGATCTTGAGCGAGAAGGGGAGCTTCGAGATGCCCTTGAGCCCGTTCTTCTCGGCTTCCTTCAGGGAGTAATAGTCATATTTCTTGCCGCCCACGGTCATGGTTTTGCGGCATTTGAATGAATCGAGGGATGTCGTCATTTGCGTGTTCCGTTGTGCATGTGTCTTGCCGGTGATTGCCAATGCCTGGGCATGACCGTCGATGCAGGCTTACGCTTGGCGTTCCGGCGGCAAAGCCGCTCGGTAGGAACACGCCTTTGGAGCGCTCAACCGGGGCACGAAACCTGCGGCACGCTCCAGCGGGTACGACCATTTCCGCGCATCAGCCTGCATGACACCCGCCCCCTGGGGGAGACGATACCGGCAGGAAAAAGGGTTCAAGGAACAGACCGGCCGCTGGCCTGTCGCGGGCCTTATAGGCGGTTTTGCGGCAAGTGCAAATAGGCGGTTGGTTTTAGGCCGCCCGGCGGCGGCAGATGGCGGCTCACAATTCGAGAATCACCTCGAAGCCGCCGTAGATCAGCCGCTTGCCGTCGAAGGGCATCGGATCGCCATCGGGGCCGAAGGCCGGTTCCTCGCGCATCGCCGCCATGGCGGCATCGGCAACCTCCTTGGACGGCCATTCAACCCATGAAAACACGATTTCCTCGCCGGGTTCGGCCTTGACCGCCATCGGGAAGGAGGTGAGCTTGCCATCCGGCACGTCCCGGCCCCAGCATTCGACGACGCGGGTGGCGCCGCGGTCCTTCAGCACGGTGTCGAACGTCTTCGATGCTTCGATGTATTTCTGCTTGTTGGCGGCGGGGACGGCGGCCACCATTCCGGTTACATAGGTCATTGTTTCCTCCTCAAGTCCTTCCGGCTGGCCTCAAAGGGTCGCGGCCAGTTCGTCAAGCTGGTCTGCGGCGGCATTCCAGCCCTGTTCGAAGCCCATTTCGATGTGCTGCTTGATGGTCTCCTCGCTGGCGTGGCGGGCGCACCAGATCATGCGCGTTTTGCCGTCATTCGTATCGGAGAGTTCGACGGTGCCGGTCATGAAGCTCTCGGCCCTCGGGAAGAAACCCTCCGAATAGGCGTCGGTGAAGACAAGCCGCTCCTGCGGCACGATTTCGAGAAAGATGCCGGTCAGCGGCATTCTTTCGCCCTGCGGGCCATGGAAGACCGAATTGAAACGCCCGCCGGGTTTCAGGTTGAGTTCAACCTCGCGTGCCTGCCACGGTCTGGGGCAATACCATTGCTCGAGCAGTTCGGGTTCCGTCCAGCAGCGCCAGACCTTGCTGCGGGGTGCAGCCAGCGTGCGCTCGATGAACAGGGTGAAGGGGTAGTCGGGATGTCTCATTTCTACTCTCCGTCGAATGCCTTGCGCATTGTATCGATATCAAGACGATGCATCGTCATCATGGCAGCCATGGCGCGCCCGGCAGCCAGGCGGTCATCGTTCTTCAGCATGTCGAGAACGGCTTGCGGCACGATCTGCCAGGAAACGCCCCATCGGTCCTTCAGCCAGCCGCATTGGCCTTCCCTGCCGCCGTCGGCAGTCAGCGCATTCCAGAGGCGGTCGGCCTCCGCCTGATCTGCGACGGTGACGGAAATCGAGGCCGCCTCGCTCTGTGTGAACATCGGGCCGCCGTTGAGAATCTGGTAGGGGACGCCCGCGAGGACGAAATCGACAACCAGCGGCGGCTTCCCCGGCTCAGGATGGAAGCTGCTTTCGATGCGGCTTTCAGGCAGCAGGGAAGTATAGAGCCTTGCCGCCGCCTCACCGTCCTTCTCGAACCAGAGACAGGTTCTGACATCCGGTTTCATTTCAGGGTTCCTTTCAGGATGTCTCTCAGGCTTTCGCGCCGGTGAAGTTGATCATCCAGGGAGTGCCGTACTTGTCGGTGAGCATGGCAAAACGTTCCGCCCAGAAGGTTTCACCAAGCGGCATCTGGATTTCCTCTGCGCCGTTGCTGAGGGCTGCAAAAACACGCTCGGTTTCCGCCATCGAATCCGGGGAGAGAACCGCCCTGAACCCCTGGGGCTTCGAATACCATTCGGGCGGCGAGTCGGATGCCATGAGCGTGGTATCGCCCAGTCTTACCGCCATGTTCATGACGAGATCGTCATTGCCGGGCATGCGGGATTCGGGGTTTGGCGCGTCGGCGTTACGCGCGACGCTGACGATTTCGCCGCCGAGTGTCTCGGCATAGAAGGTCATCGCTTCCAGGCAGTTGCCGTTGAAGAAAAGATAGATTGTCGGCTGCATGGGTCTCTCCTTTGTCCCCTTCAGGGGCTGGCTGTTGTCATGCCGGCACGCCGGCCGGCTGTACGCCCGCGCTGTCGGCAAACAGCAGCTTGAAATAGCATTCGAGGTGATCGACCGACTGGACCGCCAGCGCAGGGTCCTGCCCGGCCTTGGCGAGAATGAAACCGCCCTGAATGACCGCCTGGGTGTGCAGGGCGAGGCTTTTTGCATCGAAAGGCGCGCGGATGCCGTACTTGTCGATGGCGGCCCGGATGTCGGCCTCGAGCGTTTCGGCGTGAGCGAAGATCGAATCACGGCAGGCGTCGCGGATCGCCGGGATGCTGCCATGGATTTCCTGGGCCATGGTCCCCACGACGCAGGTGAATTCGGGGATAGGGCCGGCGACGAGATCGCGGCGGAAGCGGATGTAGGCAAGCACCCGCTCCAGCGGGTCTTCGGGCGCATGATAGGGCGCCTGCTCGAACAGCGCGCCGGTCATCTGCGCCCAGTCCTGCGCTGCGGCGACGCCAAGGTCTTCCTTGCTCCTGAAATGATGAAAGAACGCGCCCTTGGTGACCCCGGCGCGGGCGCAGAGATCATCCACCGTCATCGCCGAATAGCCCTTTTCGCGGATCAGCGCGCGGGCGGCATCGAGTATCCTTGTCCGTGCCTGTCCCCGGGCGGGTCTTTGCGCTTCTTCCAGGCCGCCTGGGGCGGGATTGCCGGTACTGCCCTGTGTCATGGTTTTGCATACCAACTGGTTGGTATGTTGTCAACACGACTTCGCCGCGGGCGCTTTCACGGTTCCAACGGCTTTGTTTACGCTTTCCGCCTTTGCCGATTTCGCCTGAGCCAGATTTCCTCTAAACAGGCCGGATGCGATTTGAGGCAGACAGCATATCGGTCAATCGCGGCCTGCGGCGCGTGGTTCAGGACGTCAGTTTCTCCCTAGGCGAGGGGGATGCGCTGACGGTTACCGGTGCAAATGGTGCCGGCAAGTCGACCCTGCTGAGGGCACTGTGCGGCTTGCTGCCGCTTGCTGCAGGAACGCTCCGGCTTGCAGGAGTTGGCGAGGGTGAAGACGATCCGCTGATCTTTCGCGAGCACCTGCACTATCTCGGACCGCAGAACGCCATGAAGGCGGCGCTCAGCGTGCGCGAGAACCTTGCCTTCTGGCGGGATTTTTCGGGCAGTTCGGGCGGCATGGCCATCAAGGCGGCGCTGAACGCCGTCGAACTGCCCCATGTCGCCGACCTGCCGTATTCCTATCTGTCGACGGGCATGAAGCGGCGGGTGGCGATCTGCCGCCTGCTGGTGTCGAAAAAGCCGGTGTGGATCGTCGACGAGCCGACCTCCGGTCTCGACAGCCATTCCAGCGAACTGTTTTCCGGCCTTTGCCGGGCGCATTGCGCCGATGGCGGCATTGTAATCGCCGCGACCCATTTGCCGCTCGGGCTCGGCAAGGCGCAAACGCTCGAGATGAAAACCCTGTTCACCTTCTTCGAGGGCGATGAATTCTTCGACGGGGAGAATGCCTGATGGGCGCGCTGCTCTCCCGCGAAATCCGCGTTGCGCTGCGTGCCGGCAGCGGTGCGCTGATGGGCGTCCTGTTCTTCCTGGCGGTAGTAACCGTCTTTCCCTTCGCCATCGGTCCCGATCTCAACCAGCTCGGCCGCATCGGTCCGGCAATCCTGTGGATCGGGGCGCTGCTGGCAAGCCTGCTCGGTCTCGACCGGCTGTTTGCCATGGAACGCGAGGACGGGGCGCTCGATGCCCTCGTCATGCAGCCGCATCCGCTGATGGCGGTAATCCTCGTCAAATGTCTTGCCCACTGGCTGGTGAGCGGGTTGCCGCTGATCCTGGCAACGCCGCTCTTCGGCATCATGCTCAATGTCTCGCCGCTGGGCATTGCCGCGGTGATGGCAACGCTGGCGGCAGGAACGCCGGCGATCACCTTCATCGGTGCGGCCGCTGCCGCCGTTGCCTCTGCCCTGCCGCGCGGCGGCCTGCTGATCGCGGTCCTGACACTGCCATTGGTCATTCCGGTGCTTATCTTCGGTATCACCGCGACCAATGGCGCCCTGTACGATCCGGACCCGTTTACCGCACCGTTCCTGATCCTGCTGGCCCTGACGCTGTTTGCCGGCGTTCTCGGGCCCCTTGCCGCCTCCCTCATGCTGCGGCATTCTGCGGAGTGACGGCTTTGAGCCGGCGCACTATATGAAAGGCCCGATGAGCAGCGCACCGAACACACAAAGCATTCCGCAGGCTTCCGCCTCCTGGTGGACGCGGCTTGCCAATCCGACGCGTTTCATGGCGCTGGCCGGGCGGCTGATCCCGTGGCTTGCGGCGCTGACACTGATTGCCGGCGCCATCGGGCTTTATCTCGGCTTCTCCGCGCCCGAGGATTACCAGCAGGGCGCAACGGTGCAGATCATGTTCATCCATGTGCCGTCGGCCTGGCTCGCCATGATGTGCTATTCGGTCATGAGCATCTCGGCGCTCGGCACGCTGGTCTGGCGTCATCCGCTGGCAGATGTGTCGCTCAGGGCTGCCGCCCCCATCGGTGCCGCCTTCACCCTGCTGGCGCTCATTACCGGTTCGCTGTGGGGCAAGCCGATGTGGGGCACCTGGTGGGTGTGGGATGCGCGGCTGACCTCGGTGCTGATCCTGTTTTTGATCTATCTCGGCCTGATGGCACTGTCTCGCGCCATCGAGGATCCGGTGCAGGCTGCCAAGCCGTTGGCAATCGTCACGCTGGTCGGTTTCGTCAACATTCCGATCATCAAGTTTTCCGTCGACTGGTGGAACACGCTGCACCAGCCGGCCTCGGTCTCGCGGTTCGGCCGCCCGACGCTTGATGCGGTGTTTTTGTATCCGCTGCTGACCATGGCGATTGCCTTCACGCTGCTGTTCTTCACCCTGCATCTGATGAACATGCGCAACGAGATCCTCGCCCGGCGCATCCGCGTCATGAAGCTCAAGCAGGCGGGGAACTGACCCGAAATGTTCGGCAAGCACGCAGCCTTCATCATCCCCTCATACGGAATTACCGCGCTGGTAATCGTCGTGCTGGTCGCGTGGATCACCATCACCTACCGCCAGCGGCGCCGGGAAATCGGGCAGCTTGAAGAGAGCGCCGCCGCGCGGCGTGGCGGCAATGTCAGCACTGACAGGGCTGGCCAATGAGCGATACGCGGGAAGCCGCCAACAAGCCCGGCAAGGGATCCGGAAGGGGCCTGCTGATCGCGCTGCTGCCGCTGATCGTTTTCCTGGCGCTGGCGCTGATCTTCTACAAGCAGCTGGCCGGCGGCGGGGCGAGCAGCGACATTCCCTCGGCGCTGATCGGCAAGCCGGTTCCCGAAGTCTCTTTCGCTCCGCTGGAAGGATTGTCACAGGGCGGCGCCCAGGTGGCCGCGCTGACGCCCGAACTGCTGAAGAACATTCCCGAGGGCAAACTGGCCATCGTCAATGTCTGGGCATCGTGGTGCGGACCATGCCGCCAGGAGCATCCCCTGCTGGTGCAACTCGGCGGCGAGGAGGATTTCGCGATCTACGGCATCAACTACAAGGACCGCACGGAAAACGCCCTGCGTTTTCTCGGCCAGCTTGGCAATCCCTACGATGCGGTCGGTGTCGACCCGAAGGGTCGCGGCGCGATCGAATGGGGCGTTTACGGCATTCCCGAAACGTTCATCGTCGGCAAGGACGGCACGATCCTCGCCAAGCATGTGGGGCCGCTGACGCCGGAAGCAGTCGAAAAGACGATCCGGCCATTGCTGCCGGGCAATTGATTACTCAGCCCGTCAGCCGGCCGGCGATGGCCGGTACCGCCCTGCCGATGATCTGCGCCACCGCATCATAGGCGGCGTCGCCCTCGCCCCAGGGGTCGGGCACATCCTTCAGTCCCTGGCCGGCGTAATTGAGAAAAAGATCGATCTCGGCCCTGCCGACCGGGCTTTCCGCTTCCAGCCTGCGGAGGTTTTCGACATTGCTGCGGTCCATGCCGAGGATGACGTCGAATTGGGCAAAATCGGAGACAGCTACCTGCCGGCAGGTCTGGCCGGCAAGGGAAATGCCGAGATTGCGCGCCGCCCGGACGGAGCCGGGATGGGGCGGCTCACCGACATGCCAGTCCGACGTTCCCGCCGAATCGGCGGAAGCTGCCCATTCGGCTCCGGACCGTGACATGTGGTAGTTGAACATGCCTTCGGCGAGCGGTGAGCGGCAGATGTTGCCGAGGCAGACAAAAAGGATCCGTTTCATGACCGACTGATCCCAGTTCACGCCGGACTTTGCAAGCGCGGCCTTCCGGGGAGCCTTGGCAAGCGGGGCGAACCGGGGTTCAATGGCGGCACTGTCCTGAGAGGGAGGAGAGGCCATGGCAGCGCGCCTTGCATCGCAGGAAATACGGCAGGAACTGGCAAAACTGGATGGCTGGGAGCTGACGGCCAGCGAGACCGCGATCCGGCGGCAGTTCCGGTTCAGGGACTTCAGCGAGGCCTTCGGCTTCATGAGCCGGGTGGCGCTGGCGGCTGAAAAACTCGACCACCATCCCGACTGGAGCAATGTCTACAACCGGGTGGAGGTGGTGCTTACCACCCATGATGCGGGCGGGTTGACCGAACTCGATTTCAGGTTGGCGGCAGTCATGGACGGGCTGGCTTCCAGGCCGTAGTTCGCGCCCCGGTGGTGCGGATGATGCCGGGATTTGCAAGGCCGCCGGTGCATTCCCATATGTAAACCATGACCAGAGCGGACGACATACAGGGCGAGCGGCAACTGCATGCCGGCGATGACAGTCTGAAGAAGCGGATTCTCGAGGGAGAAATTCTTCCCGGCGCCGAAGAGAAGATGGACGCCAACGAGAAGAAGGTTGCTTCGGGCTTCTGGAAGACGCTTGCCAAGGCGGCCGGCAGGATTCCCTTCGTGGAGGACCTTGTTGCTGCGTATTACTGCGCGTTCGACCCGAAAACCCCCAACCGGGTGCGTGCCATCCTGCTGGCGGCACTGGCCTATTTCGTGCTGCCGATGGATGCCATTCCCGACTTTCTGGCGATCTTCGGCTTTTCCGACGATGTCGCGGTCCTCGGCGCGGTTCTGGCGGCGCTGCGCGGTCATATTCGCGAAGAACACCGCGATCTGGCGCGCGGCAAACTTGCGCAATTGCGCGATTTCGCCGAATAACGGTTTAACCGCAACAAATCACGGGGCAGAATTCGGGCCGTGGTGCTTGTTTCGAACATGGGATCGCGTGCGCCCCGGGGCTATTTCGGCATCGGGGTGGAGGGCATTTCGAAGCCGATGAATTTCGGCAATCTGATGCGCACGGCGCATGGTTTCGGCGCCAGCTTCGTCTTCACCGTCGCGCCGGCAAGGGTGATCGGCGAACCGAAATCCGACACCACCCATGCACGCGACCACATGCCCTGGTACAGTTTTGCCTCGCCCGGCGAACTCGTCCTGCCGGACGAATGCCGCCCCGTCGGCGTGGAACTGACCGAGGATGCGGTGGAACTGCCGAGTTTCCGCCACCCGTTGCGGGCAGCCTATGTGCTGGGGCCGGAAGGGGGTTCGCTTTCGCCCGCGATGGTGGCGCAGTGCGAATTCGTCGTCAAAATCCCGATCCACATCTGCATCAATGTCGCCATGGCGGGAGCGGTCGTCATGTATGACCGGATGATCTCGCTCGGCCGCTTTGCCGAGCGCCCGGTCGGAGCGGGCGGACCAAGGGAGGCGCTGGCCGAACCGGTGCACGGAAAGCCGGTCTATTCCGGCGGCAAGCGGGTGGGAGAAAAGCGCGGCAGGAGAAGCAGGCGTAGTGCGCGCTGAAAAAGCCCCAATCTTGCCCAGTTTGTTTGCGACTGGAACTGGCAGCCGGCAACGGACATTGCGGCAAAACAGGCCGAAATCGGCGGTATGCCGCGGCAATTCGTAAAAGTGTTCACGCTTTGGTAAGGGAAATTAAAGCATGGTTGGCTCGATTCGCCGGGGGTATCGCGATGCTCGCCCTGTGCCTGCCATGACAGCTTGTCGCCGGGCTGCGGGTTTCGCGGATATCGCCACAGAATGCCGATTGGGCTTACAGCAGTTGATCGCAAGATGATTGGACCAATGACCGCCAAAAGAAGACAGAAGAAGACAGCACGCCTCCTGACGAAAGTTGCTGTCCTCAGCCTGGCCGTGGGCGTTGCCGCGCTCGCCGTGCCGCACATCGCCAATGCGCAGTCGCCAACCCAGATCAAGCAGCACAATGCCTGGGGCTCGTTCAGCTATCAGGGATCGGAAGGCAAGGTCTGTTACGTGTTGTCGATCCCGACCGAAAAGAATCCCAAGGAAATCAACGGCCGCGCCGTCGACCATGGCGACGTCTTCTTCATGCTGGCCCAGCATCCCGGCCAGAACGTGCGCCTCGAGCCGCAGTTTACCGCCGGTTACCAGTTCCAGGAAGAATCCAAGGTGGTTCTAGACATCGACGGCAGGAAGTTCTCGATGTTCACCCGCGGCCAGAATGCCTGGCTGGAAAACCCTGCCGAGGAAGCGGCGGTGGTTGCCGCCATGAAGGCCGGCGCCAAGATGAGCGTTGGCGCGGTTTCGCGCCGGGGAACCCAGACGAACTACGAATACTCGCTTTCGGGTGTCACCGCCTCGATCAGCGACATCACCGAGTGCAAGTAGGCCGCTAAGGCAGGCATCTTTTTCGATCCGCTACCGCCGGGCTGCAGGACAGTCCGGCGGTTTGCTTTTGAGGGTTCATGACAGGCATGCCCTACGACATTTCAGGCGATGAAATCCGGTTGCGCATCCGCCTGTCGCCCGGTGCCCGCAAGGAGGCAATCGGCGGCACATGGGCCGACGAACATGACAGGCTCCATCTCAAGGCAGCCGTTCGCGCCGTGCCGGAGAAAGGCCTCGCCAACAAGGCGCTGATTGCCCTGCTGGCAAAACGCACCGGAGTGGCGAAAAGCCTGATCACGCTCGAAAGCGGCAGTACATCGCGCTCGAAGACGCTGATCCTGCCGCGTGAGGCGGCGGCAGGCATCGACATGCTGATGCGGGAGAGCGGGTGACGTTCAGCGCTTGCCGCCAGCCCGTTCGATGGCTTCGCGGATCATCTTCTGGGCGGTCTTGGCGCCCATCCAGTCGCCGATCTTGACCCATTTGCCGGGTTCCAGATCCTTGTAATGCTCGAAGAAATGCTGGATCTGCGACAGGGTGATGTCCGGCAGGTCGGTATAGTTCTTCACCGCGTCGAACCGGGCAGACACCCCCCTGGAGGGAACAGCGATCACCTTTTCGTCCTGGCCGCCATCGTCCTCCATGATGAGAATGCCGATCGGCCGCACATTGATGACGCAGCCGGGCACCAGCGGGCGGTTGTTGGCAATCAGCACGTCGATGGGATCGCCATCTTCGGACAGCGTATGCGGCACAAAGCCGTAATTGCCCGGATAGGTCATCGGCGTATACAGAAAGCGGTCGACCACGAGCGTGCCGGCCTCCTTGTCGAGTTCGTACTTGATCGGGTGGCCGCCAACCGGCACTTCCACGACGACGTTGACGTCTTCGGGTGGGTTGTTGCCGATGGAGATGGCATCGATACGCATGAAGGATCGCCTTTTTCGGGGGTTTTGCCGCCCTTGTATTGTCTTTGCCGCGAAATACAATTGTCAATTGGTCGCGATTGCGCTGCATAAGTGCAGAACGCGACCATCCCGACGCCAGGAAGGAAACCCCGTGCACAAAGCAGTCCTTTACAAGACCTTGGCCGCCATCCTGGCAGCCGCCGGCATGCTCGCCGGGCAACCGGTTGCCGCCAATGCTGCCGAGTCGGTCTACAGCAAGCTCGATTTCGATACGGGTTGCACCTGGAAGAAACCCGAAAGCGAGGAGGAAGCGCAGATGGGTGGTGAAGCCGTGTGCAAGGGACTTGAAGGCTACCCGGTGTATTTTGCCGAAAGCGATCTGCGCCAGTACACCGCCTACGGCCCTGCCACCGATCCCTTCGCCTTTCCAACCGGGTTCGGGCAGTGGAATTCTGTCAATGAGACGATCGAGTGGCGGCTGGAGAACGGCAAACCGTTTGCCACCATCCACCGCTGGTTCATCGACAACATCAGCCCCGATACGGGCGCTGCCGAGGAAGCCTCTCGCGGTCAGGTTCTGATAATCTCCACCGTCGCCGACCCCGATGCGCCGCCCGCCGAACGGGTCTCCTGCGTGGTAGGTCTTGTCGATGCGCTGGAAAACCGTGACGCCAATGTGCTGGCGCGCGAGGTGGCGGATGACTATGCCAACGGCTTTCGCTGCGGGGTGGACAGGCCCGCCTTCCATGGCAAGCGGGGCATTCGTTCGGGAAGTCCCTATGCCCTGCAGGACTAGGCTGCTTGCGAACCGGCGAAATTCATGGCCTGACCCAGACGGCCAGTAAAACAGCGAGAATTTGATGAGCGGAAAAGAAATCACCGTCGATGTCGCCCTTGGCGAGCGCAGCTACCCGATCCATATCGGTGACGGGCTGCTCGAAACGCTTGGGGCAAGGGTTGCGGCACTGAGGCCGAATGCCCGCTGCGCCATCATCACGGACGAGAATGTCGCCGCGCTTCATGCGGCAACCGCGATGGAGAGCCTGTCGGCTGCAGGCTTCACGCCATTGCTGATCACCGTGCCGGCCGGCGAGCCCTCGAAATCCATGGCCATGCTGGAGGAGGTTCTTTCGCAACTGCTCGATGCGCGGCTCGAGCGTTCCGATCTCGTCATTGCGCTCGGCGGCGGGGTTGTCGGCGATCTGGCGGGGTTCGCCGCCGCTGTCTACAAGCGCGGGATGGATTTCATCCAGGTGCCGACCAGCCTGCTGGCGCAGGTCGATTCCTCCGTCGGCGGCAAGACCGGCATCAACGCGAAACAGGGCAAGAACCTGATCGGCGCGTTCCATCAGCCAATTCTGGTGCTGGCCGATACCGGCACGCTGAAAACCCTGCCGGAGCGCGAATTTGCCGCCGGCTATGCGGAAGTCGCCAAATACGGGCTGATCGATGACGCCGACTTCTTTGCCTGGCTGGAGGAGAACCGGGAGGCCGTTTTCGCCCATGAAAGCGCGCTTGGCGAGGCGATTGCCGCCAGTTGCCGGGCCAAGGCGAAGATCGTTTCCATGGACGAGCGCGAAGGCGGTGTGCGTGCCCTGCTCAATCTGGGCCATACCTTCGGCCATGCGCTGGAAGGTTATGTCAAATACGATGCCGCGCGCCTGGTGCATGGCGAGGCGGTGGCCATCGGCATGGCACAGGCGCACCGCTTCTCCAACCGGATGAACCTGTGCAGCGTGGATGACGTTGCCCGCGTCGAGCGCCACCTGAAGGAGGCCGGCCTGCCGGTTTCGGTGCGCGAAATTCCCGGCACGCCGCCCGACGCCGAGGCGCTGTTCGGCTTCATCAGCCAGGACAAGAAGGTCACTTCGGGAAAGTTGAACTTCATCCTCACAAATGGCATCGGCCAATCCTACATAGCCAGGGATGTGCCTGGCGATGAGGTCATGGCGTTTTTGAAAGAGGATTGCTTGCGATGACACCGGCAGATTGGCTGCTTCTGGCCTCCATACTGGTCCTGATCTTGTTTTCGGCGTTTTTTTCCGGCTCCGAGACGGCGCTGACGGCTGCCTCGCGGGCACGGATGCACACGCTGGAAAAGCAGGGCGATCCGCGCGCTGCGACGATCCAGCGGCTGATCGGCAAGCGCGACCGGCTGATCGGCACGCTGCTGATCGGCAACAACCTCGTCAACATTCTCGCCTCGGCGCTGGCGACCAGCTTCTTTCTCAAGATGTTCGGCGAGGCGGGGGTCTTCATCGCCACGGCCTGCATGACAATCGTCGTGGTGATCTTTGCCGAGGTGATGCCGAAATCCTGGGCGATTGCGAAGGCCGACCAGTTCTCGCTCGCCGTTGCGCCCTATGTCCTGTTCTTCGTGCTGGCGATGGCGCCGTTCGCCCGTTTCGTCACCTGGCTGGTCAAGGCCATTCTGAAACTGTTCGGCGTGCGGCTTGACGACACGCACGACATGCTGTCGGCGCATGACGAGTTGCGCGGCACGTTCGAGGTCTTTCACCGCGAGGGATCTGTGATCAAGGATGACCGCGACCGGCTCGGCGGCGTGCTCGACCTGCACGAGCTGGAGGTCTCCGATGTGATGGTGCACCGTACCGCCATGATGTCGATCAACATGGACCAGCCGGCCGAAAAGGTGATCACGGAAATTCTCGACAGCCCCTACACTCGCGTGCCGCTGTGGAAGGACACGAGCGACAACATCATCGGCATCCTGCACTCGAAGGACGTGCTGCGGGCCATCGGGCAGGGAGCTAAGCCCGCCGACATCGATCTGGCGAAAATCGCCTCGGCGCCATGGTTCGTGCCGGAAACCACCTCGCTGCGAGACCAGCTCAATGCCTTCCTGCGCAAGAAGGCGCACATCGCCATCGTGGTGGACGAGTATGGCGAGGTGATGGGGCTGGTCACGCTGGAGGACATTCTCGAGGAGATTGTCGGCGACATCGCCGACGAGCACGATGTGGAGGTGAGCGGCGTGACGAGCGAACCCGACGGTTCGGTGGTCGTCGACGGCAGCGTGCCGATCCGCGACCTCAACCGGGCGCTCGACTGGGAACTGCCGGACGACGAGGCGACGACGGTTGCCGGTCTGGTGATCCATGCCGCCCAGATGATCCCCGAGGAAAAGCAGGCCTTCACCTTCTACGGCAAGCGTTTCGTCATCCTCAAGCGGCAGAAGAACCGCATCACCAGGCTGCGCATCCGCAACCTGACGAGCTGACGGTCAGGCGAGTTCGGAAGGTGCCTTCGCCTCGATGGCGATGGCGTGCAGCCCTTTGTCCATCTCGGCAGTCACCAGGGCATTCAGCCTGCGGTGACGCTCGATGCGGGAAAGACCCTCGAAGGCATCGGCGACGATGCGGATGCGCAGATGGGTTTCGCCGGTTCCGTCGAAGGTTTCCTGATGGCCGGCATGCAGGTGGCTTTCATTGACGATTTCAAGTGCTGCGGGCTTCAGCTTGCGGCGTATTTTGTCCTCAATGTCCTGTATGATGCCCATCGTCTGCCTTCCGTCGGGTGTTCGTTGCGGCCCACTTGATGGGGGCAATAAAATCGCCTGTCAATTCTTGTTCAAGCGGGTGCGAATCCCTATACCAGCGCCATGAAGCCCACATCGCCCCTTTTTGATTCCATTCGCGTCGGCAACAAGTCGTCGAAGAAAAAGAAGGAAGAGGACAACAGCCGTCCCTGCCAGTGGGAAGGATGCGACAAGCCGGGCACGCACAAGGCGCCGATGGGCCGCAACCGCGAAGGCCAGTTCCTGTGGATGTGCATCGATCATGTCCGCGAGTACAACAAGAACTACAATTATTTCTCCGGCCTCGATGACGATGCGATCGCGAAGTTCCAGAAGGATTCTGTTACCGGCGCGCGGCCGACCTGGGAAATGGGATCGAACCGCTGGGGAAAATACCCGCCGATCAACGATCACGATCCGAGGGCTGCCGGGGCACAACGCCTCTACAACCGGATGAACCGGCGGGCGGGCAAGGCCGGCAGCGCGGCGCCGATGCGTTCACGCAAGCTGAAGGCGCTGGAAAAGAAATCCTTCGAGGATCTGAACCTGCCGCTGACGGCAACCAGCGACGACATCAAGGCGCGCTACAAGCTGCTGGTCAAGCAGAACCACCCCGACGCCAATGGCGGCGACCGCAAGTCGGAAGAGCGGCTGCGCGAGGTGATCACCGCCTACAAGATCCTGCAGAAGGCAGGCTTCTGCTGAACAATCCCCTTGCGGTGTTATTGTCGCGGTTACAGCGACAACAGGCGAAGGCCATTGTTTAGCGCCAAAAAAGGCGCTAAGCGAAACTGAAAGGAATTCCGGTTCCGGCGCTTCCGCCGGACACAAACTTCCGAATCCCGCTGGTCACTGATTGGGCCATGGCTTGTGCGCCGCTGGTACTGTGAGCACGTGTTCGGAAGGGCGACAAGACCGGGTAAATGCACAGCCTCTTTGGGAGACGCCACGGATGAGCGAAGGAATGCCGGACACCGAACTGTCGGTGAAAAAGACCTTCAATATCGATTCGGACATGATGGTGCCGGCCTACAGGGAACGCACCGAGCATGTGCCGGAAGTGGACCCGGACTACCTGTTCGACAAGGCGACGACGCTGGCGATCCTGGCGGGCTTCAAGCACAACCGCCGGGTCATCGTTTCAGGCTATCACGGCACCGGAAAGTCGACCCATATCGAGCAGGTCGCCGCGCGGCTTAACTGGCCGTGCGTGAGGATCAACCTCGACAGCCATGTCAGCCGCCTCGACCTTATCGGCAAGGACGCGATCATCGTGCGCGACGGCATGCAGGTGACCGAATTCCGCGACGGCATCCTGCCTTGGGCCTATCAGCACAACGTGGCGCTGGTGTTCGACGAGTACGATGCCGGCCGGCCGGACGTGATGTTCGTCATCCAGCGCGTGCTGGAATCCTCGGGCCGGCTTACCCTGCTCGACCAGAGCCGGGTGATCACGCCGCACCCCGCCTTCCGGCTGTTTGCCACCGCCAACACGGTGGGGTTGGGGGATACCACCGGGCTCTATCACGGTACCCAGCAGATCAACCAGGCGCAGATGGACCGCTGGTCGATCGTCACCACGCTCAACTATCTGCCGCATGACAAGGAAGTGGGCATCGTGCTCGCCAAGGCGAAGAGCTTCGCCACGGCGGAAGGCCGCGAGACCGTTTCCAAGATGGTGCGCATCGCCGACATGACGCGGGCCGCCTTCATCAATGGCGACCTGTCGACCGTGATGAGTCCGCGTACCGTTATTACCTGGGCGGAAAACACCGAGATTTTCGATGATCTCGGCATGGCCTTCCGGCTGACTTTCCTCAACAAGTGTGATGAACTGGAACGGGCGACGGTGGCCGAATTCTATCAGCGCGTGTTCGGTGAGGAATTGCCGGAATCGACGGCCAATCTGGTGCTGGACTAACGCACCGCAACCCTGATGAACGGGTGACATGGCAGGACCGGGCGACAACCGTAAGCAGAATGCAGGGCCGGTGGACTACGAGCCGCTGAAGCAGGCCCTGTCCAACTGCGTGCGCGCCATAGCCAACAGGCCGGGCGTTGAAGTCGCCTTTTCCAACGACCGCCCGTCGCTGGTCGGCGATCAGATCAAGCTGACCGATCCCGGCCGCAAGATGACGCGCGAGCAGCTTGCCGTCACCCGCGGCTATGGCGACTCCATGGCGCTCAGGCTTGCCTGTCACGACAAGGCGATCCACAACCGCCATGCGCCCGTCGGGCAGCTGGCGCGGGCGATCTACGACCGGGTGGAGCAGACACGGGTCGAGGCGCTGGGCTCACGCCAGATGGAAGGCGTTTCGGGCAATCTCAACGCCATGCTCGAGGAGAAGTATTCCCGCGCCAACTACCAGAACGCGCTCGACCGCACCGATGCGCCGCTGGAAGAGGCTGTTGCGCTGATGGTGCGCGAAAAGCTGACGGGGCAGAAGCCGCCGAAGAGCGCGGAGAAATTCGTGCGGCTGTGGCGCGAGTTCATCGACGAGAAGGCGACCGATACCATCGCTGCGCTCGATGCCGACCTGACCGATCAGACAGCGTTCGCCAAGTCGATCCGCAACCTGATCGCCTCCCTCGACATGGCTGACGAACTGGGTGACGAGGAGCCGGAGGAGGACCAGAATCCCGCCGAGGACAACGAGCCGCAATCGGCCGACAGCGATGCCGAAAGCGAAAACGACGAAGCTTCGGCGCAGGAAGACGGCCAGCCCGAACAGTCCGACGAAACCTCCGACGAGGCCCAGGACGGCGAGATGGATGCGTCGGAAGTCAGCGATGACGATTTCGACGACGACATGGACGATGCGGAAACGCCGGGCGAGGCGCAGCGGCCGCAACTGCCGTTCTCCGATCTGCCGCCGGATTCCGACTATCGCGTTTACAGCTACGAGTTCGACGAGGTGATCACGGCGGAAGAACTGTGCGACGATGCCGAGCTCGAGCGGCTCAGGGCCTTTCTCGACAAGCAGCTTGCGCATCTGCAGGGCGTCGTCGGCAGGCTTGCCAACCGGCTGCAGCGCCGGCTGATGGCGCAGCAGAACCGTGGCTGGGATTTTGACCTGGAGGAAGGTTATCTCGACACGGCCAGGCTGCCCCGCATCATCATCGATCCGATGACGCCGCTCTCCTTCAAGATGGAGCGCGAGACGGTGTTCCGCGACACGGTGGTCACCCTGCTGATCGACAATTCGGGTTCGATGCGCGGGCGGCCGATCACGGTGGCGGCCA
>JAMLIH010000075.1 GCA_023954255.1 Phyllobacteriaceae bacterium
TCCATCGAGAACATCGACCCGATGGGCGTGCATACCGGCGATTCGATCACCGTCGCCCCGGCGCTGACGCTGACCGACAAGGAATACCAGATCATGCGCAACGCCTCGATTGCGGTGTTGCGCGAGATCGGGGTGGAAACCGGCGGCTCCAACGTCCAGTTCGCCGTCAACCCGGCCGACGGCCGCCTCGTCGTCATCGAGATGAACCCGCGCGTTTCGCGTTCGTCCGCCCTTGCCTCGAAGGCGACGGGCTTTCCCATCGCCAAGGTCGCTGCGCGGCTTGCCGTCGGCTACACGCTGGACGAACTGGAAAACGACATTACCGGCGGTGCAACGCCCGCCTCCTTCGAACCGTCGATCGACTATGTCGTCACCAAGATCCCGCGCTTTACCTTCGAGAAGTTTCCCGGCGCCGAGCCGGTGCTGACCACGGCGATGAAGTCCGTCGGCGAGGTCATGGCGATCGGCCGCACCTTCCCCGAGTCGCTGCAGAAGGCCCTGCGCGGGCTGGAGACGGGGCTCACCGGCCTCGACGAGATCGACATTCCGGGCCTCGGCGAAGGCGACGACAAGAACGCGATTTCCGCCGCCCTTGCCTCACCCACGCCCGACCGCCTGCGCATGGTGGCGCAAGCTTTCCGCGAGGGCTGGACGACCGAGCTCATCCATCAGGCCTGCGCCATCGATCCGTGGTTCCTCGACCAGATCGAGGGCATCATCGCCATGGAAGCCCGGGTGCGCGAACACGGCCTGCCGAAGGATGCCGCCAATCTGCGCATGCTGAAAGCCATGGGCTTTTCCGACGCCCGCCTCGCCTCGCTGACCGGCGCGGACGCAATGGATGTGGCGGCAAGCCGCGACGAACTCGGCGTTCATCCCGTCTACAAGCGCATCGACACCTGCGCTGCGGAATTCGCCTCGCCCACCGCCTACATGTATTCGACCTATGAAGTGCCGTTTGCGGGGGAGACCCGCAGCGAAGCCCAGGTATCGGATCGGAAGAAGGTCGTCATCCTCGGCGGCGGCCCCAACCGCATCGGACAGGGCATCGAGTTCGACTATTGCTGCTGTCATGCCGCCTTCGCGCTTTCAGATGCCGGCTACGAGACCATCATGGTCAACTGCAACCCGGAAACGGTCTCGACCGACTACGACACCTCCGACCGGCTCTATTTCGAGCCGCTGACGGCGGAAGACGTGCTGGAGATCCTGCGAGCAGAGCAGCAAAACGGCACGCTGCACGGCGTCATCGTCCAGTTCGGCGGCCAGACCCCGCTGAAACTCGCCAGCGCCCTGCAGGAAGCAGGCATTCCCATTCTCGGCACGTCGCCCGACGCCATCGACCTTGCCGAAGACCGCGACCGCTTCCAGAAGCTGCTGCACAGGCTGAAGCTGCGTCAGCCCAAGAACGGCATCGCCTATTCGGTCGAACAGGCACGCCTCATCGCAGCCGAACTGGGCTTTCCGCTCGTTGTGCGCCCCTCCTACGTGCTGGGCGGGCGCGCCATGCAGATCATCCACGATGACGCCGCGCTGTCCTCCTACCTGCTCGGCACCGTGCCGGAACTCGTGCCCGAGGAGATCAAGGCACGCTATCCCAACGACAAGACCGGCCAGATCAACACCCTGCTCGGCAAGAACCCGCTGCTCTTCGACGGCTACCTGCCGAACGCCACCGAACTCGATGTCGACTGCATCAGCGACGGCGTGGAAGCCTTCGTGCCCGGCATCATGGAACACATCGAGGAAGCTGGCATCCATTCGGGCGACTCGGCCTGCTCGCTGCCGCCCTACACGCTCGACACGGCAACCCTCGACGAGCTGGAGCGCCAGACCAGGCTGCTTGCCGCCGAACTCAAGGTCGGCGGGCTGATGAACGTGCAATACGCCATCATGGATGGCGACATCTACATTCTCGAGGTCAATCCGCGCGCCTCGCGCACCGTGCCCTTCGTCGCCAAGACACTGGGCAGCCCGATTGCGAAAGCTGCTGCCCGCATCATGGCCGGCGAGACGGTCGAAGCCGCCTTCGCCGACTATGGCGGCAAGCCGGACCCGCGCGCGCTCAAGCACATCGCCGTCAAGGAATCGGTCTTCCCCTTCGCCCGCTTCCCCGGCGTCGACACGTTGCTCGGCCCGGAAATGCGCTCGACCGGCGAAGTCATGGGCCTCGATACAACCTATCCCATGGCCTTCGCCAAGGCACAGCTTGGCGCTGGCACCGACCTGCCGCGCAAGGGCACGGTGTTCTTCTCCATGAAGGGCGACGACAAGGGCCGCGTGCTGGATTCGGCCCGCGCGCTGGCTGAAGCCGGCTTCCGGGTTCTGGCGACCGGCGGCACCTGCCGCTATTTCCAGGAACACGGTGTTGCCGCCGAGCGCATCAACAAGGTGCTGCAGGGCCGCCCCCATATCGAGGACGCGATCAAGAACCGGCAGGTGCAACTGGTCTTCAATACCACCGCAGGCCAGAAGGCGGTCTCCGACTCGAAGTCGCTGCGCCGCGCCGCACTGATGATGAAGGTGCCCTATTTCACCACCGTCAACGGCATCAATTCGGCAACCCGTGCCGTGCTGGCGCTGCGCGAGGGCGACATCGCCGTCAAGCCGCTGCAGGATTATTTCGCCTGAACCTACTTCCAGAATGACGGCACGAGCAGCACGTAGACGCTCATGATCTCGAGCCGCCCGACGATCATCTCGAAGCACAACATCCATTTGATCGGATCGGAAAGCGTCGAGAAGTTGCCGGCCGGGCCGATGATGCTGCCGATACCGGGGCCTACATTGGCAATTGCCGTGGCGGAGCCGCTGATGGCGGTTTCGAAATCGAGGCCGAGCACACCATAGATGATGGCGAAGATGATGAAGGTTCCCCCGTACAGGAACGAGAAGATCATTACCGATGTCACCACTTCGCTGTCGAGGATCCTGTCGCCGTATTTCAGCCGGCTGACCTGGTGCGGCCGGAAGGTTTTCGCCAGGCTGTCGGCGATGACCTGGCGGACAATCACGAAACGGAACTGCTTGTAGCCGCCGGACGTCGATCCCGAACACCCGCCGACAAAGGTCAGGAAGAAGAACACGGCGATCGCTGCCGGCCCCCAGGTCAGATAATCCTCCGATGCGTATCCCGTCGTCGTGATGATCGAGACCACGTTGAACAGCACATGCACGATCTGCTTGCCGCTTGCCGGCTCTCCGGCCAGGATCAGGGTAACGAGGACAGCCAGCGCTGCTCCGGCGATCATCGCGATGAAATAGCCGATCTGCACCTCTTTCTCGAACCTTCCGGCCGCAAGCCGGATGAGGAAGATGAACGGCAATCCGCCGAGAAACATGAAAACGGTGGCCGTGAGCAGGATGGCGGTCGTCCCGAACGATCCCATCGAGCCGTCGGAAGTCGAGTAGCCGCCTGTCGAGACCGTTGTCATGGCATGGTTGAAGGCATCGAACAGCGACATGCCGAGCATCCAGTAGCTGATGGCGCAGGCTAGGGTCAGCAGCAGATAGACCATTGCGATGCGCTCGGCGAAAAGCCGCGCATGGGCGAAAGGTTTTTCGCTCCGGTCGGAGGATTCCAGCAGGAAAAGCTGCTGGCCGCCGCTTCGCATCGACGGCAGCAGCACCAGCCCCATCACGACCACGCCCAGCCCGCCGATCCACTGTACCATCGAGCGCCACAGCAGGATGCCGGGCGGCAGGTGGTCGAGGCCTGTCAGGACGGTCGAGCCGGTCGTCGTGAAACCCGATGCCGACTCGAAAAAGGCATCCGTCAGCGACAGGTCCAGACCGGAGAGAAAAAGCGGAATGGCGCCGATGACGCAGGCCATGAACCAGATCAGCGGAACGAAGATGAAAATCTGGCGCAGTTCGAGCTCGGCCTTCAGCTTGCGCATGGCGCTGTAGACCAGACCGCCGGTAAACAGGATCGCCGCTGCCGAAACCGCAAACACCTGCCAGTCGGGATTGCCGGCAAGGAAATCCGCCACAGCCGGAAAGAGCATCAACCCGCCGAGCAGCGCAGCTATCAGGGCAATCGTCTGCAGCAAGTCTGGACGTCCCGTTCGCGGAAATTGCGCGGTGGTTTAGTCCTATTGTCGGGACTTGCCAACCCTTCAGCCGCCGTTGCGAACAAGCCCCGACCGGCTTCGTACCAGCCCCGCCGGAAGGCGGATGATGATCAGATCGCCGGACCCGGCCGCATTTTGCTGCCGTCGGAAAACCGGGAGAAGCGGAAGCGGCTCATGTCGTGGCCGGTGTCCTTTCCGGCGGCAATCTTCGCCATCGCCTTGCCATAGCCCGGACCGATTCCGAAGCCGTGCCCGCTCATGCCGGTTGCCAGCATCAGGCCGTCGATCGCCGGCACCCGGTCGCAGATCGGCACGATGTCCGGCATGGCATCGATCATGCCCGCCCAGGTGGCGATCAGCCGGGGCTTTCCAAGCTGCGGAAACCGCGCGGCAAAGGCTTCCCGCAACTTCTCCCTCTTCCGGGTTTCGGGCACGGGTTCCAGCACCCGGCAGCGCTCGAATGGCGTTTCCTCGTCCTCCGCCCAGTTGCGTGCCGTCCCCCAGCCATCGGGAAAACCCTTCGGCGCCTTGGGATGAAACCGCGTGGCGCGCCAGTGCTTGCTTGCCACCGGCAGCCATTTGAAGAAATGGCGGAAAGCCGACGGACCGATATAGAGATCGTGCAGATCGGGCATCGAAACCGTATAGCCGCCATCCTCCCGGCGCCGGAAGGCAAGGCTCTCGTCCGCCGCGCAGCCTTCGAATACCGCCGGCATGGCGGCCGTCGCACTCACCGTGGAGCGCACGCTCAACTGCGGGATGGCAATGCCATGGCGCTCAAGAAACAGTGACGACCATGCGCCGGCGGCAACGAGCACCTGTTCGCAGCGGACCGTGCCGGCCTCGGTTACCACGGCCTCGATGCGACCGTTGGTGGTGACAAGCGCGCGCGCCGCGCAGTTCTCGCGCAGAACGACACCCTCCTCCTGCGCCAGCCGGGCCAGTGCCGGCACCGCCTGCCAGGGCTCCGCCCGCCCGTCATCTTCGGTGATGGTGGCGCCTTGCCAGCGATGCGCTGTTTCAAGCCCGCCCTGGTCGATGCGCTCTGCAACTTCCCGAGAGCTCAAAACCCGGGTCTTCAACTGATGGCGCTTTGCCACTTCAAGCCATGCCTCTCGCTCGGCCAGCGCCTTCTCGCTGCTGGCGAGATAGACAATCCCGCAACGCCGGAAGCCCGTCGCACCCTTGACCCTGGCATCGAGTTCACCCCAAAGCCGGTTGGCTTCCGTCATCACCGGCAATTCGTCCTCGTCGCGGCCGTGCTGGCGCACCCAGCCCCAGTTGCGCGAGGATTGTTCGCAGCCGATCCTGCCCTTTTCGACGAGGACCACCGACAGCCCTTCGGCGCGCATGTAAAGCGCGCTGGCAACGCCGATGACACCACCGCCGACGATGACGACATCAACGGCTTCGGGAAGCGTATCGGCAAAGCGCACCGGCGTATCGAGATTGACCGGACCGCGCGGATGGGAAGACATGAACAGCTCGCTTTTTTGAGGATTCCATTGCGGCTGTCACCCAGCCGCCAAAGGCTCTATCCCCGTGTGAGCACGAAAAAAAGCGTGAAATTGCAAAAGAACGTGTTATATTGACGCAAAGACAGCGAAGCGGCCCTGAGATTTCCGTCTGGGGGTCGTTTTATTTTTGCCAGTTTCAAACAATATATCCGTTGCCCGGCAGTTGTCCGGGCGGCAAGTGAGGAAACATGGAAAAAGTACCGATGACCAGGGAAGGCTACGACATGCTTCAGGCCGAGCTGAAGCGCCGTCAGTCCGAGGAGCGTCCGGCCATCATTGCAGCCATTGCCGAAGCACGCGCCCATGGCGACCTGTCGGAAAATGCCGAATACCATGCCGCCAAGGAACAGCAGAGCCACAATGAGGGCCGCGTCAGCGAGCTTGAAGACCTTCTTTCGCGCGCCGAGATCATCGACATCTCCAAGCTTTCCGGCAAGACGATCAAGTTCGGTGCCACGGTCAAACTCATCGATGAGGAAACCGAAGAGGAAAAGACCTACCAGATCGTCGGCGAACAGGAAGCCGATGTTAAGGCCGGCAAGATTTCCATCACCTCGCCGATCGCCCGCGCCATGATCGGCAAGACCGAAGGCGATTCGATTGAGGTCGCCGCCCCCGGCGGTGCCCGTGACTACGAAATCCTGACGGTAAACTACCTCTGACCTGACGACGCCAGGGTGCGGGCCCAATTGAGCCGGCACCCGATGGCAAGATCGAACCGTGCCATCAAAACCTCCGTCGCTGGAGGCCTTCAATCCGGCTTCAAGGCAACATCAGACAGCGGAACTGGGTTCAGACGCAGGAGCGTGTGGTGCTCTAGTAGCTGTAAGTGTTCTGGTAATAGCTGACCGGATTCGAAATGGCACGCTGCTGCTGGTATTCGCGGCTCCACGGATTCAGTCCGCCATACGGGTCCTGGTATCCTGAACCGGACGATGAACCCGAATAGGAAGACCCGGAAGAACCCGGCGAATATCCTCCGCCGCTTCCAGACCCGGCTCCGCCTGCAAAACCCACCAGCCACTTGCGCCAGCCCGTCAATTCAGGTCCACCGGAATAGCTCATTTCGCTTCGGGATTTTTCAGCTTCAGCTGCCTTGATGGCTTTCAGATGCCGCTCTTTGCGCCGCTCCTCGAGCGATTTCTTCACCTGTGCCTGCACAGCCTTCGTGGCGTTTTCACGTTGAAGGCGGGCATGTGAGCGTTCAATGTTCGCCCAGCTCGCTGCCTGGTCATTTCCGAGCCGGGCAGCCTCATCATAAAGAGCGGCGGCTTTCTCCAAATCCTGCGGAACGCCCCGTCCGCCAGCGTGCAGTCCTGCGAGCCCCATGAAGCCTTCGGAATATCCTGCATCCGCTGCCTTTTGATAGAACCGGCGTGCCTCCTCGTATCTTCCCTGGAATTCCGCATCCATGCCCAACGCATTTGCAGCGAACGGGTTTCCTTCGCTTGCGGCCTTGCGATAGAGCCGCTCCGCTTCCGCGGCATCGGCGCCAACGCCTTGTCCATATTCGTAATGGCGTGCGAGCAGATAGTGCGCATCGGCCTGCCCCAAGCCTGACAAGGCCGAAAACATGCGGAAAGAGAGGGCGTAGTTGGCATCCTCCCAATATGCGGCGACACCCGCCACCATCAATGCGGCCACGGATGCGGGCTGCCCCAACTCGGCCGAATATTTCAGATAGGAAATGCCCAGCGCTTCATCGCGCTCTATTCCGCGTCCCACCAACAACGCCCGTCCGAGCGCATCATACGCGTTGGGGTCGCCTCCCCGCATGGCCTGCTGATAGTAATCTACGGCTGTTGCATCGGACTGTTCGCCTGCAGCGCCCGTCCAGTAAATATTGCCAAGTTCCCATTGCGCCCGCGCATCTCCCTGTGCCGCTTTCTCGCTGAGGATGCTTACCCGCTCTGCCTGAATCAGGGAGCGCTCGGTCTCGTTCAACTGGTTCAGCGCCACCACATCGCCCGCAAGTGCGGCTGCCTTCAGCTTGTCCCGGCTGGCCGCCTGCTTATCTTCGGGGGCGTATCCTTTTGCATAGAGGTCCGCCAGCACCGCGCTCGCCCTTGCGCTGCCGGCCGCCTCCGCACGCTTGCCCCAATAGATGGCCTTTTGCGCATCAAATGCTCCGAAACTCTCTCGCCCATAGAGGAGGGTCAGATTGGTCAGCGCCTCCTGATGATCCTTTTCCGCAGCCTTTTCCCAGTGTGCGGCGGCTTTGCCGGTGCTCGTGGAAAGCGCGATGGAACCCAGGTAGTTGTGGGCGTCGGCCCTGCCTTCTGCAGCTGCCTTTTCCAGATAGGGCTTTGCCTTTTCCTCAGACCGTTCAACGCCCTGACCGGTCATGTACATTCGGCCCGTCCGCATCTGGCCGTCAACATCGCCAAGGTCGGCGGCGTATTTGAACCACGCGAAAGCTGTCTCTTGCGAGAGGCGCACGCCCTTACCATTGGCATAGAGTATGCCCATATTGTACGCTGCCGCTGCATTTCCCGCACGTGCCTGCTTGTCCCAGATGCGAAACGCTTCAGCATAATCTCCCGCCTTGTAGGCGGCGAGCCCTGACGATTTTCCCGCTTCAGCCTGAGCGTGGATTGAGCCCGGCAATTCCTGCGCGTTACCGGCCGGTACTAACCAGAGCCCCGTCGCCAATATTGTTGCCAAGACAGTCGGTAGGCGGCCCATTTCCTGTTCCTGTAAAAACTGCGGTGCGGATTCAATCGAGTCCGACACCTGATCGCGAACATGCATGGCGTCATCTATACCATGTTGTGGAAGCTGAGGGCCGTTTTCTCGAAGCGGGTTGCCGGCCTGCGCAAGTCTTTCTTCCTGCAGAAGAAGCGCTCGACGATGTTGCCCATGGCGTGGAGGTTCCCGTCATGGGCCATTGGCCCGCGTGCGTTCGACTTTGACGGAAGGTGCAAAAGTCGCCCATTCCCCGTCAGACAGATCGAACCGTGCCATCAAGACCTCCTCCGTTGGAGACCTTGAATCCGATCTGCAAAGCAAAAACCGGCAGGTGAGTAGGGTTCAGACCCCGGACAAACAAAAAGGCGGTTCAAACAGGTCTGGAACCGCCTTGTTGTTTGTCACAACCGGGCACCGTTTAGGCCGGCATCCAGTCCTTCTCGTCCTTGTCGAGCCAGAACTCGCGCAGCCAGCGCGCCGGTCGCGTGCGGTATCTGAGTTTCGGACAGTCGCCGACCAGCGCTTCCTCCATTTTCGGAGTGCCGTGAAAGCACATCACATGGCAGCTTTCCGGCAGCACCGGCTTCATCAGGAAGTTGAGCGGAAACAGCGGAATTGCCTGGCGCTTGAAGCTGCAGATCCAGCCATCGGGGAAATACTCCAGATCGCCATGCTTGATCGCTGTCATCGAGGTGTAGCGCTGCTCGCCCTTGTAGGCGATGGAGCCTTCCAGATCGGCGGCGAAATCGTCATACAGATAGTGGTGCAGCGCCGGATCGAGCCGGATGATCGAGCCATGACCGCCGGGGTTGCCGCGCCGCTTCTCCAGCCAGTCGCGCCCCATGCAGATCTTGCCCGGCGCATAGTCGAACAGCGGTCCCAGCGGGCCGGTCACCACCACGTCGAGATCCATCTGCAGGCAGGGGCCGGAAAGATTGCCCTCTCCCTCGCGGAAGATGGTGAGCTTGCGCCATGCGCCGCGCCGCTTGCCGGTGGTCATCGCCCTGACCATCTCTTCCTCGAAGGGAACGACGGGCAGCGGTTGGATTTCCACCTCGCTGCGGATGCCCTTCGGGTCTTCGGTGAAGCAGACGAAGCGGAACGGCCGGTCCATGTGCCGGGCAACGCCGGCATAAAGCCGGTTAACGTAGTAGGCGGGAAACTTGTCGCCCCACTTGATGCAGGTGATCGTTGCCGGCGGCGTTCCCGCCGGTTTGCGTCCCGGCACGGTGCCGGTTCCTGCTTCCCCCCCGACTTTACCGCTGTTTCGTGGTTTTCGGGCCATATGCGACTAAACTCGATTGCGTACCGTCAAATTGGGCACTTGCGGCCAATTCGGCCAGCCTGATAGCACCCTCAAGCCCAACGGCAAGCACAAATCCGCCGATAACGGCAGATTGGGCTCACCTGTTACCGAATCCCCACAAGAACAGCGTCGTTTTGCTGGATTGACAGCCGGCCGGGCGTTTGGACATGCAATCTGGCGCCACAACGCGTCAAACGGCCCGGAGGCCGCAAAACCGGCCCAGGGGCTGGAAATTTGACAGCGCAGGGAACACATACACAGTGGAATGGCGTGCTCAACGCCTGACAACGGGGCAGACAGGCGGTATAGCTTGGCCTCAGATTCCCTCGTTTCACGTCCAATTCGAAGAGTCGGCGATGTCAGACAAAGATAGCAACCCCTCGCACTCGAAAGTTATCATCATCGGTTCCGGTCCGGCCGGCTACACCGCCGCGATCTACGCGGCCCGCGCCCTTCTCGAGCCGGTCCTGATCGCCGGCATCGAACAGGGCGGCCAGTTGATGATCACCACCGAGGTCGAAAACTACCCCGGTTATGCCGATCCCGTTCAGGGTCCGTGGATGATGGACCAGATGCGCCAGCAGGCGGAGAATGTCGGTGCGGCGATCGTCAACGATCACGTCACGAAAGCCGATCTCTCGACCCGCCCGTTCCGCCTCGAAGGAGATTCGGGAAAGGTCTATACCTGCGACGTGCTCATCATCGCTACCGGAGCCAAGGCCAAGTGGCTCGGCCTGCCCAGCGAACAGAAGTTCATGGGCTTCGGGGTTTCGGCCTGCGCGACCTGTGACGGGTTCTTCTATCGCGGCAAGCATGTCCTCGTCGTCGGCGGCGGAAACTCGGCCGTGGAGGAAGCGCTGTATCTTTCCAACCTTGCTTCCAAGGTCACACTGGTTCACCGGCGCGACGAATTGCGGTCGGAGAAAATCCTCCAGGAGCGGCTCTTTGCCAAGGAGAACGTGGAGTTCATGTGGAACCATGAACTGGCGGAAATCACCGGCAACGAGGGCATGCCGCCGGCAGTCACCGGTGCCCGCCTCAAACACAGCAAGACCGGCGAAATAACCGAGATCGCCGCCGATGGCGTCTTCGTTGCCATCGGCCACGCCCCGCAGACCGAGCTGTTCGAGGGTCAGTTGAAGAAAAAACCTTCGGGCTATCTCTGGACGGCGCCCGATTCGACAGCAACTGAAATCCCCGGCGTTTTTGCCGCCGGCGACATCACCGACGACGTTTACCGCCAGGCGGTCACCGCTGCCGGCATGGGCTGCATGGCCGCACTCGAGGCCGAGCGCTACCTCGCCGCCCGCGAAGACGTGGCCGAGGCTGCGGAATAAACGCTGACAAGGAGCAGTCATCGCCATGACGGGGATGACGACGGGAAGCTGCCATGGACTGGGACAAGTTGCGGATATTTCACAGCGTCGCGGACGCCGGCAGCTTCACCCACGCCGCCAACCAGCTCAATTTGAGCCAGTCCGCCATTTCGCGCCAGGTCAGCGCCCTTGAGTCCGATCTCGGCGTACCGCTGTTCGCCCGCCATGCCCGCGGCCTGGTGCTGACCGAACAGGGCGAAACGCTCTATCACACCGTCCACGACGTGCTGTTGAAGCTTCAGCGCACCGTCAATTCGCTCACCGAGTCGACGGAAAAGCCCACCGGAAAGCTGCGCGTCACCACCACGGTGGGGCTTGGAACGAGTTGGCTGACCTCACGCATCCACGAGTTTCTCGACCTCTACCCGGAGGTTCAGGTCGAGTTGAACCTTCTCAATGAGGAACTCGACCTTGCAACAAGGCAGGCGGACTGTGCCATTCGCCTGCGTCAGCCGAGCCAGGCCGACATCATCCAGCGCAAGCTCTTCACGGTGCACTTCCACATCTATGCCTCCCCCGGCTATCTCAAGCGCCACGGCCAGCCGGCCAGCGTCGAGGATCTCGACGACCACCGCATTCTGGCTTTCGGCGAAAACGCGCCGGCCTATCTGGCCGACATGAACTGGCTGAAAACGGTCGGGCGGACCGAAAACAACCCGCGCATCCCGGTTTTCGAGGTCAACAACATCATTGCGCTGCGCAAGATCACCGAACAGGGCGCGGGGATTGCTGTACTCCCCGACTATGTGGTGGAGGAAAGCCACACCGTGGTGCCATTGCTTCAAAGCGCCGACGTGCCCAGCTTCGACACCTATTTCTGCTACCCCCAGTCGATGCGCGGCTCGGCCAAGCTGACCGCGTTCCGGGACTTTCTGATCTCCAAGGCACGCCACTGGGAGTTCTGAGGCCCTTTTTGCCCCGCTGTCCGGGGTTGTCTGCAACCTCCGTGTTCTCTAACGTCTCGTAAGGTGGGAAACCCGGCGGCAGACAATCAGGGAGAGGCACGATGCGGCAGGCAATCCAGATATCCAACGGTATTCTTCGGCAGGTCCTTGCCGCGCTGCAGCGGGCATTCTGCGCCATGCTGTTGCTCTTACTTGCAACAGGTGCCCAGGCGCAGCTCAACATCCAGATCGGCGGCAGCGAGGCGGAGTTCAGGCAATGGCTTGCCCGCGAAGGCTACGACCGCATCGACACCAACAAGGTCGGCCTGTCGTCGTCCTCTTTCGATGCCTGCAAGGGCGACAAGCGCTATCGTGTAAAGTTCGAATGGACCGGCAAGGTCGACCGCAAGGTAATCGGCAATTGCCGCAACGTGCTCGATGAAGCCGCAATCCGCCGACAGTTGCAACAGGCCGGGTACCGCAGCATCACCATCGAGGATCGCGCCGGAAAGTTTCTCGCCATAGGCTGCCGCAATGGCGACCGCTATCGCGTCGAAGTCAATTACTACGGCGATGTCGGCCGCGAGCGCCGCATCGGCGAATGCCGTGACGAACTGTCCCCGCAGGATATTACCGCCCGGCTGGAAGAACAGGGTTTCAACCGCATCACCTTCACCGACCGCCAGCTGCCGCGCTATGTGGTCGAAGCCTGTTCCGGCGCAAATCGCATGGAACTCGTTATCGACCGCTTCGGCGAGATTGCCGCTTCAACGCGCATCGGCGACTGCCGGGCAGCAATGGATACGGCCGCCATCATGGCACGGCTCCGGGAAGAGGGATTTAGCGACATCGCCATCATCGACAGCAGGCTTCCGCGTTATGTCGCCAGCGCCTGTCATGGGGCGGACCGCTACGAGATCACGCTCAATCGCTGGGGCGAAATCACCGACCGGGTGCGCACCGGCCGCTGCCGCACGGAGTTCAACGCTGCCGAGATCGAGGAAGGCATGCGCGAAAGCGGCTATGCCAACATCACCGTGGTGGAGGAAAATGACCGTTTCATCACCCGTGGCTGCCAGGAAGGCCGTCATCGCCACGTCGTGCTGGCGCGCAACGGCAAGCTGATCGAACAGCGCGAACTCGGCCGCTGCAACGGGCTGGAGGTCAACCGGCTTGGTGACATCCTGCGCCAGCGCGGCCTGACCCGGCTGCAGTTCCTTGCCGAGGGTTGCGAAGGCAACCAGCGCGTGCGCATCCTGTTCGACGAATTCGCCAACCGGATATCGACGCAAACCGTCGGCCGATGCACTAACTGAGCGGCGACAGGGCCGGCTCGGTGCTCGGCTACCTGCGCGACCATTGGCGGGGAAACCAGCCGCTGGCCTGGGCCTTCTGGGTCAATCTGGTTGCCCTGCGGCTTGCGCTGTTCGTCATCCAGCACCTGCTGGCACCCGCCAAGGGCAGCGACTACAGCGACCGCGCGGCGCTGGTGCTGGCCCTCTCCCTTGTGGTCAACGGCCCGTTGCTGGTCTGGCAGATCGTCGGCGTCATCCGGGCTTGCGACCGGTTCTACCGCCATACCGGCTCCCAGGCGCTGGTCTGGGGCGCCCAGCTTTCCATGGTGCTGATCTTCTTCCTGACGGCCACCTACGCCCTGCAGTCCTGGCAGTTCACCATCGAGGTTCCCGATGAGGAAAACTTCCTTACCCGCATGGATCGCGAACACGCAGAGCAATACAGCCTTGTCATCGAAGGCAATGTGCTGCGCATGTCAGGCTCGGTCGAACTGGGCTCGACCCGGCGCATCGGCGAGTTGCTGCAGCAGAACCCAACCATCACGACAGTGATTCTGGAAAGCGATGGCGGCAACATCTACGAGGGGCGCGGCCTGGCCCGGCTGTTCTCCGAACGGCAAATGGAAACCAGGGTTGAAACCCGATGCAGTTCTGCCTGCACGATCGCCTTTTCCGGCGGAACCCGCAGAAGCATTTCCAGAACCGCAAAGCTCGGCTTTCACCAGTACAAGATGGATGCCGACTACGAGATTGTTGTCACCAACCCACGGAAGGAACAGGAGCGCGACCTGCAGCGCTTCCGGCAGGCCGGCTTCAGCGAAGCCTTCCTTGCGAGGATATTCGCCAGCCATCCGCAGCAGATGTGGTTTCCCGATCATGACGAACTGCTGCAGGCAGGCGTCGTACACGAGATCGGCGAACGCACCACCGGCAATCAGTAGAAGATCTTCTCCGTCTTGCCGACCTCGGCATAAAGCCCGGCCACCTGTTCGCCATAACCGTTGTAGAGCAGTGTGGGCACCCTTTCCCCGGTATGCAGGACTCGTTCCGTCGCCTGGCTCCAGCGCGGATGGACGACTTCCGGGTTCACATTGGCCCAGAAACCGTATTCGGTCGGCGCGAGCTGCTCCCAGAAGCTCACCGGCCGTTCCCGCATGAAGGTGATCTTGCGGATCGACTTGATCGACTTGAAACCGTATTTCCACGGCAGCGCCAGACGCAGCGGCGCTCCGAACTGCGGTGCGAGCGGTTTGCCATAGGCGCCGGTAACCAGGAAGGCAAGATCGTTGCTGGCCTCCGCCATCGTCATCCCCTCCAGATAGGGCCAGGGATACCAGAACTGCGCCTGGCCGGAGGCCATCTCCTTGTCGAGAAAGGTTTCGAACCAGATGTACCTGGCAGCGGATGTCGGCCGCGCATAGTCGACCAGCGCCTTCATCGCAAAGCCCGACCAGGGAACGGTCATCGACCAGGCCTCGACGCAGCGGTGGCGGTAGAGCCGCTCCTCGAGCGGCATCGCCTTGAGCAGATCGTCGATGGCGACGGTCATTTCCTTTTCCACCTCGCCGCCGATGCTGATTTCCCAGGGGCGTATCTTCAGCGACTGGGCGGCATTGTAGATTTCCTTGTGCGAGCCGAATTCATAGAAGTTGTTGTAGCGGCGGTTGACGTCTTCCGGTGTCAGTTCGCGGTCGAGTTGATAGGCTTCGTTGCGCGGCACGGGATAGAGCCCGGCAGACGGGTCCTCCCCGGCAGCCATTGCCCTGACCGGAAATGCCAGATTGCCTGCAAGCCCGCCGGCTGCACCGGCGCCAAGACCCAGTCCCATGCCGGCCAGCACCCTGCGGCGGTTGACGAATACCGTTTCCGGCGTCGCCTGATTTTCGCCGATATGCCAGCCGGGTCGTCGAAGAATGTGCATGACCACCACCTCCCCGGTTTTTCTAGACCATCGGAAGCGGCGGCGGGAATTCACTTCTCCGCGAGGAAGGCAAGGCAACGGGAAGAGAGGGTTCGGAAGGGTTACTTCTTGCCCTGAATGGCACCGCGGTCGTCGAGCTCTTTGTCGTCGGCGCAGAGGTGCTCGTGCTTGGTGGTCTCGAAACCGTTCCAGCTGTCGTAGTAGTTGGCCGGGTCCTGGATTTCCCCGCACCGCGTCACGCTTGCCAGGTTGCGCGGAATGCGGATCAGCGGGTCGGCGACGCGGTCGCGCTCGATCAGCGTGTTGGCGCTGCTCTGGCCGAAGGAATAGCGCAGGCCGAGCCATGCACTGTGATACTCGTCCTCGCCGGCTTCCGCCTCTCCGAAGACACTCCAGCCGCCGGAACCTTCCGGCATGAACTCGAAGCTCACATTGGCGGCGTGTCCGCGCGAGGTCAGCCGGTGGCCGACCGAACCGCGCAGATTGTCGGTGAAGTAGTAGGAGAAATCGAGCTCATCGACGAACTCGGTCATCACATGCTGGCCGAACTGGACACCGGCAAAGGCATCGATGGTGAAGCGACCGCTGTACAGCGACCCCTCAACGCCAACGCGTCCGGCATGCTCCGGATTGACATAGCCCCAGTCGCCATAGATGCCGAGCAGGCCGACATCGGGATCGCGGTAGAACAGGTGCAGGCCGGCGGCCGCACTGGTGTAGCTTTCGCGGTAGCTGCCGATACCCAGATCAAGCTGCGCGCCGAAGCTGGAAATGAAGGGCATGGGCGTCGCAACGGACGCAATGAACATGTGATTGGCGTTGCCGCCGATCGCTCCGCTCACCACGCTGAGTTTGAAATTTACTCCGTCCACTGCCGGCTTCTGCTCGGCAACAGGCGTCGGATCGATCATGTTGATGCCGTCGGGATTGGCGATATCGGCAGCAAGCGACGGCACCGCCATCAAGGCAGTTGCGGCAATTGCCGAACCCAGGCGCTTGATCAAAGTCCTCATCAATGGACGGCCCACCATCCCCTAATTGCTCCAAAAGCCCGGGGCAGCCCTCCCCGAACAGTAGTCTAACTAGGCCAGATTCTCCCGGCAGGCAAAGAAAATACCGCTTTTCCCCGGCTCCGGGCGGATGTCAGATGCCTGATACTGGGCCAGTGTGGCAATCGCGCAACGCTTGACGGCGGAAATGCCGTAAAAACAGCCATTTGTTAACCATGGACAAGCACCGAATCCGGCCCCGCAGGAGCATTGCCGCAAGCTTGCCCCAGCAGAGGATTCGCCGATTCCGCCGCACGACTAGATCGTTTCACCGTTAGGTGGAAACGATGGCTCTCGCCAAGCGACTGAATTCCTTTACGCATTTCGATTTTTCCGATTCCGTCAAAATCGAAATTGCTCTAGCGCAGGGATGCGCAGAAGCGCTGGATTCGCTCGCAGGCCTCGGTCAGGTCCTCGGTGCTGGTGGCATAGGAAATGCGGAAGTTCGGCCCCAGTCCGAAGGCCGAACCATGCACCACCGCCACACCCTCGGTCTCCAGCAGTTCGGTGACGAAATCCTCGTCCGTCTCGATCACCTTGCCGGAGGGAGCGGTCTTGCCGATGCAGCCCTTGCAC
>JAMLIH010000076.1 GCA_023954255.1 Phyllobacteriaceae bacterium
TCTAGCTGTCACCCCTGAAATTCCACTCATCTGAAAGACAGTGAAGGCGGTTCCGGAACATTGGGTTCGACATCGGTGAAGAGATTCGGAAACAACCGTTCCCTGAAATCGAGAGGGAAGGCAATGCGCACTGGTGCCTTCGGAGTGTCAGATTTCAAAAACCCGCGCTCGACGAGATCCGACAGCGTGTTCCGTGCCGTGCGCTCGGATGTCTTCAGCACGAAATTCGTCTCGCCACGGGGCAGCCTACCGTGCCGCAATACGGCCGCCACGAGATCAGGCGCTCGTTTATCGTCGACGACATCTTTTATTAGAGCGCGGTAGCGGGCATCGAGCCGTCCGAGGTCGAACATTGCGGTCGAAAACCGCACTTGGTCGAGCGCGACCGTAAGGAACCATTCGACGAAATCCTTGAGCGCTGATTCCGAAAGATTTCCCCGGCCATCACGATCACCTTTTCTGGGGCTGTCGGCGTGATCCATCATGCGCTTGTATTCGCCACGATCTTTCAAGCCACGAGCGAGACCACGAGATATCGACCAAAGGCCATTGCCTCCAATACCGGCCTTGAGCGCCATGGCGTGAGACATCAGGCGACTGACGCGGCCGTTACCGTCTGGAAACGGGTGGATGTAGTTGAGGCGGTGATGAGCTGACGCAATCGCGATGATCCGCAGGCTCGCCTGCTTTTCGGCCATGGCAAACCGCTTCTGGAAATACTCCATAAAAGCCACCACCCTGTCAGACGATGGCGGCTGATGGCGGCCGACAGCGACATCATGTTCGGTGGACATCCTGAACACGCCGGGAACAATCTCAGCCTTGGCGCCATCAGGTTTGTCGATGAACCGGAACTCTTCGGGCATCTCGTCATAGAAGGCGCGATGGACCCACCGAATGAAATCGATCGAAGTCGGGCTCGGCAGCTCGCCGCGCAACCCGAGGCCGTCAATCATCCTCTGAACTTCAACATGGGCCTTCGCCTCCAAGGCGAGGGGACGACGTTCGGGATCTATCTCGGCGCCAGCCAGTGCGCTCTCGATATCTCGAGGTCGGGTGTTGTGGCCTTCGATCAAATTCGAATAGTACGAATTCATGACTCGTACGAGATCGGCCAATTCGTCAGCGGACTCCGGATGCAAGCCTCGGCCGAGTTCATCGGCGGCCTTCTGCAGCTCGATTGCAAGATCGGCCAGAACGGTCGGCACCGCGTCGTCAAAAAACAGCGGCTCGATCCGGGCAGGGGTTTCAAGCATTCTTTGCCGATCTCTATCGTGCCTCAATGGATTGCAATGTAAGGCATTAGAGACAACAAGTCAGCACAATTGCCGATATTAGTTGCCGATCTCCCTTGCCGATATCGGCAGCCGATCAAGACGCGAACCCGAACATGCCTCAAACGGCCGGCCGGGTAGGGTCGGGGCCGTAGGCGCCATCGCGGACAACTCTCTTGCCGTCGCCAACCACAACTTACATGAGGTAGAGGCGGAACGGCCTTCACGCGGTCGAACAGGATCAGATCAACTGTTGACGCACCGCAAGCGCCACGGCGTGAGTGACATTGGTGGCATCCAGCTTTCGCCGAGCATTTTGCAGGTGATACTCGACCGTCCGGACCTTGGTTCCGACGATTTGCGCGATTTCGGACATGCGCTTGCCTTTTGCCATCCAGCTCAGACAAAGCCTCTCTCTGGGGCTTAGCTTGACGGTGACAGCAGGCATCGGCTCGAGCATCCAGCGCCGCGCATAGACATCCACGTGCGCTGCAATCGAAGCGGCAAGGAAGGGGCATTTTACCAGGCAATTGTCACACCGGTTCGAGGACGCGAGCGTGAATAATACCGTCCTGCCAAATCCGGCCGACACGGGCACTGATATCCCCGATGCGATGCCATGATCCCCGGCTTCTCCAAGGAAGCGCACCTGGTCCGGCGACAATGCTCGTCCAAGATCGCGTTCGGACCACGCAAAGCAGCGTTCAGAACGGCGGGCTTCCTGCACGACGGGATCGATGCTCGCGTATTTCTTGTTGATATAGTGGCCTTGCCATGCGCGCGGGTACGTCGAAAACGTGTCGATCTCCGGCCCACAAACCGAGAGATAGGCAAACCAGTCAAACCCCAATTCGCCGGCGAACTCCTTCACCGCGGCTTTGACCGGCGCCATCCCCTGGGCCGTTTCTAGTGCGTCTCGCAACTGGTCGAAGGCTTTGCTCGGCAACGATCCTCTCCGGGTGTTTTTGTCCTCAATTCGGGTAGTCGCAATTTCGAGTTGCATCGCAATTCAGCCATAAGTGCGGCAACGGCCCCTGGGCACTCCCCCCTGTCTATCACGGCGACGACTCTCCATCCCCTGTGACTTTTCACAGCTGGCGGTGCGCCGCCGCACGGGATTCAAGAGACCGCAATTCAATGGGTTAAGGATTGGGTCATGCGCGTCGTCGCCATTTGCCGCACGAGGGCTACAAGTAGTGAGCAACGTCTGCTCGAGCGCATGCACGAACTGCGCGCCAAGGTCTTCAAGCAAAGGTTAGACTGGGACGTCCAGGTCGAACACAACCAGGAAAAGGACGAGTACGACCGGCTCGATCCGACCTATCTCGTGCTCGTCGGCCACGATGGTCAGGTGATCGGTTGCGCCCGGCTGCTGCCGTCCACTGGACCAACGATGCTCGGTCAGACATTTCCGTTCCTGGCCGACGCTTCCTGCGTGCCCAAATCGGGCCGCGTGGTCGAGAGCTCGCGCTTTTGCATCGACACTGAACGCAGCGACATCGTTTCCGCGAGCGGACTGCGCGATGCGACCCACACTCTGTTCGCCGGCATTATCGAATGGTCGGTGGCCAATGGTTTCGACCGGATCGTCACTGTTACGGACGTTCGGTTTGAGCGCATTCTCAATCGGGCGAAGTGGCCACTGGAGCGGCTCGGGTCTCCACATCCCGTCGGCAATACCATTGCTGTCGCGGGCCTCCTACCTGCCGACGAAGCCAGTCTCGAGCTGGTGCGGCCGTCGAGCTACCTCCCCCTTTTCCCGGCCGCTGTTGAAGCCGCCGCGGCCTGACCTGAGCAGCTCGGGGGGCGATTCATGAGCGAGTCGACACGACGGCTGATCCTCAGCCTGCAGGACGCACTCGGCGCCTCGATCACGAGCGCGCTCGATGATCCGAAGGTCGTCGAGGTGATGCTGAACCCCGACGGCAATCTATTCATCGAGCGGGTAGGGCAGGGGATAGCGGCGGCGGGGCGGATGGCCTCCCATGACGCCGAGACCGTCATCGGCAAGGTCGCCCACGCCCTCAAGACCGAAGTCGACCAAGACCGGCCGATCATCTCCGGGGAACTGCCCATTGGGGGGCATCGCTTCGAAGGGCTCTTGCCGCCGGCAGCGCCCGCGCCAATGTTCACGATACGCAAGCGCGCCTCGATGCTGATCCGCCTCGATCAGTATGTCGCCGATGGCATCATGACACCCGAGCAGGTCGATGTGATCCGCGATGCGATCGTCAACCGGCTCAACATCGTCGTGTCTGGCGGCACAGGGACAGGCAAGACCACGCTCACCAATGCAATCCTGGCGGAGCTGGTCGAGACCACGCCGGAGCATCGGTTGGTGATCCTGGAAGACACCGCCGAGATCCAATGCGCGGCGGAAAACCATGTGATCCTGCACACCACCGACACGGTCGATATGGGCCGTCTATTGAAATCGACGATGCGGCTGCGTCCAGACCGCATCATCGTGGGCGAGGTCCGCGATGGCGCGGCCCTCACTCTCTTGAAGGCGTGGAACACCGGCCATCCGGGCGGTATCGCGACGGTTCACTCGAACTCGGCCGCCGCCGCTCTTACCCGCCTTGAACAGCTCGTTGCCGAAGTCAGCTCCCAGCCGATGCCGGAAGTCATCGGAGAGGCGGTCGACCTGATCGTCTCGATCGAACGCGCTCCTGGCGGGCGAACCGTTCGCGAGATCCTGAAGGTCGAAGGCTTTCACGACGGGCGATACCTCACCACGCCGGTCGGCGCGTCGAAATCGGAATCCATGCAGGGAAGAAATCTTCATGTCGTCTAAGAAGGCTCTCACGCTTCTCCTTGGCCTCGCGGCCGCATCGCTCGTCATGATCGAACCGGCGCTCGCCAGCAGCGGGGGAGGGGGCCTGCCCTGGGAAGGGCCTCTCGAACAGATTCAGGAATCCATCACCGGCCCGGTCGCCGGCGCCATTGCGCTCGCGGCGGTCGCCATTGCCGGCGGCATGCTGATCTTCGGCGGCGAGTTGAACGATTTCGCCCGCCGGCTTTGCTACATCGTGCTCGTCGCCGGCATCCTGCTCGGCGCAACACAGATCGTCGGTCTCTTCGGTTCCAGCGGCTCGTCCATCGGCGTGCCGCTTAAGGCGCACGAACAAGCGCCGGCGGTTGCCCCGCATGGCTGAAAGGGAAAGCCGGCTGGCGACGGCGCGGATACACCGCGCCCTTTCGCGTCCAACGTTGCTCTTTGGGGCTGACCGTGAGCTGGTGCTTCTGACTGGGCTCGCCGCGGTCATTCTCGTCTTCGTCATCCTGACGACCGTGTCGGCGCTGCTCGGCGTGGGTGTCTGGATCGTGGTAGTCGGGCTACTGCGCATGATGGCAAAAGCCGATCCGCTGATGCGCCGCGTCTACCTGCGCCACATCAAATACCGGCCCTACTACCGGCCGACCTCCACGCCCTGGCGGACGTTCTGACTATGGTTGCGCTCAAGAGGTTTCGCCATTCCGGCCCGTCCTTTTCCGATCTGCTGCCGTATGCGGCCTTGATCGACAACGGCACGCTCTTGCTCAAGGACGGGAGCCTGATGGCCGGCTGGTATTTCGCCGGTCCGGACAGCGAAAGTTCGACCGATTTCGAGCGCAATGAGGTCAGCCGCCAGATCAATGCCATTCTCGCCCGCCTTGGCACCGGCTGGATGATCCAGGTCGAAGCCGTGCGCGTGCCGGCGACGGCCTACCCAGCACGGGACAACTGCCACTTCCCTGACAAGGTGAGCGCACTGATCGATGAGGAACGGCGCAAGCGTTTCGAGGCAGCGGACGGGCACTATGAGAGCCAGCACGCCATCATCCTGACCTATCGCGAACCGGAGAAGCGCAAGTCCGGCCTCGTCAAATATGTCTATTCGGACGATGAGTCCCGCGCGACGACCTTTGCCGATCGCGCGCTCGATCACTTCCGGCGTTCGATCCGCGAATTCGAGCAATATATGGCAAACGTCGTCTCGATCCGCCGCATGGTCACACAGGAGACCATGGAACGCGGCGGCAGCCGCATCGCCAAATATGATGATCTGCTGCAATTCGCCCGCTTCTGCATCGTCGGCGAAAACCATCCGGTCCGCCTTCCCGACATTCCGATGTATCTCGATTTCGTCGTCACGGCCGAGTTCCATCACGGTCTCTCGCCACTGGTCGACAACCGCTATCTGGCGGTCGTGGCGATCGACGGCTTTCCGGCCGAAAGCTGGCCGGGCATTCTCAATTCTCTGGACCTGATGCCGCTCACCTATCGCTGGTCGAGCCGCTTCGTCTTCCTCGATCCGATCGAGGCCCGCCAAAGGCTCGAGCGCACGCGCAAGAAGTGGCTGCAAAAGGTGCGGCCGTTCATGGACCAGCTATTTCAGACCAATTCGGGCGCGATCGACCAGGACGCGGCGCTGATGGTGGCGGAGACCGAAGACGCCATTGCCGAGGCCAATTCACAGCTCGTCGCCTATGGCTACTATACGCCGGTCATCGTCATGTTCGACGACGATGAAGCTCGTCTTCGCGAAAAGACCGAAGGCGTGCGCCGGCTGATCCAGGCCGAAGGCTTTGCCGCGCGCATCGAAACGCTGAACGCAACCGAGGCTTTTCTTGGGAGTGTGCCCGGCAACTGGTACGCCAACATCCGCGAACCGCTGGTCAATACCCGCAACCTTGCCGATCTGGTGCCGCTCAACTCGGTGTGGTCGGGCTCACCGGTGGCGCCGTGCCCGTTCTATCCCGACGGCTCGCCGCCGCTGATGCAGGTTGCAAGCGGATCATCGCCGTTCCGTCTGAACCTCCATTCTGGCGACGTGGGTCATACCCTGATCTTCGGTCCGACCGGATCGGGCAAGTCGACGCTGCTAGCGCTGATCGCCGCGCAGTTCCGCCGCTACAGACAAGCCCAGCTCTTCGCCTTCGACAAGGGCAAGTCGATGTACCCGCTGACGGTCGCCGTCGGCGGCGATCACTATGATGTCGGGGCAGGGGGGGCGCTAACCTTCTGCCCGCTTTCCCAATTGGAAGATGATGGCGACAAGGCCTGGGCGGCCGGATGGCTGGAAACCCTTGTCGAGCTGCAGGGTGTGAAAGTGACGCCCGACCATCGCAATGCGATCGCCAGGCAGATCGAGCTTATGGCCGCCTCGACGCGCCGGTCGATCTCAGATTTCGTGTCGGGTGTGCAGGTGCGGGAGATCAAGGACGCGCTGCGCCACTACACCGTCGATGGTCCCATGGGGCATCTGCTCGATGCCGAGCGGGATGGCCTGACCCTCTCGGATTTCCAGACATTCGAGATCGAGGAATTGATGAACCTCGGCGACCGCAACCTGGTGCCGGTGCTGCTCTACCTCTTCCGTCGCATCGAAAAGCGCCTGACCGGCGCCCCCAGCCTCATCATCCTCGATGAGGCCTGGCTGATGCTCGGCCATCCGGCCTTCCGCGAGAAGATCCGCGAATGGCTGAAGGTGCTGCGCAAGGCCAATTGCGCCGTCGTTCTGGCAACGCAGTCAATCTCGGACGCGGAAAAGTCCGGCATCATCGACGTGCTCAAGGAAAGCTGTCCGACCAAGATTTGCCTGCCGAACGGCGCAGCGCGCGAAAGCGGCACGCGCGAGTTCTATGAGCGCATCGGCTTCAACGAGCGGCAAATCGAGATCGTCGCGACCGCTCTGCCAAAGCGTGAATATTACGTCGCTTCGCCTGACGGCCGGCGTCTGTTCGACATGGCCCTCGGGCCCATCACCCTGTCTTTCGTCGGCGCGTCGGACAAGGCCGCCATCAAGCGCGTCGATGAGCTGCGCGTCCACCATGGCGACGAATGGCCCGTCCACTGGCTCAAGCATAGAGGTATCGAAAATGCCGAAGCTCTTCTTGCGTAGTTCTCTCGCAAGCGTCCTGATCGCTGTCAGCCCTGCCGCGCCGGCCCAAGCCAGCGGGGCGCTCACCGGCGCGACCGAGTTCACGCAGATCCTCAACAATGGGGAGCTGATCGCGCTCGGCGGGCAGAACGCCGAGCAGATCGCAAATCAGGTGACGCAGATCTCCAACCAGGTGGAGCAGATCGCAAACCAGATTCGAATCTACGAGAACATGCTGCAGAACACCATGCAGCTTCCCGATCACGTGTGGGGACAGGCTCAACAGGACCTCGCCAACCTGCAAGGCATCGTGCAGCAGGGCCAGGGCATGGCCTTCTCGATGGGAAACCTCGACGATGTGCTCAAGCAGCGTTTCGACAGCTACGCCGATTTCCAGAACGGTCTTCCGAACGGGCAGGATTTCTCGTCGAGCTATCAGTCCTGGTCGGACACCAACCGTGACACAATCGGTGGAACGCTGGCGGCGGCTGGCCTCACGGCCGATCAGTTCTCAACCGAAGAATCCACCATGGCGCAACTACGCTCCCAATCGGAGTCGGCTGATGGCCAGATGAAGGCCTTGCAGGTCGGGCATCAGATCGCGACCCAACAGGTCGAGCAGATGCAGAAGCTTCGCGGTCTCGTTTCTCAGCAGATGACCATGATGGGCACCTGGTATCAGTCGGAGCAGGCTGAAAAGGATCTCGCTCAGGCTCGCCGCGACGCCTTTTTCGGCTCTACCGCACCGTCCACCTCCGGCGGCCAACAAATGCAGCCTCGGTGGTGACCCCATGGCAACGCTCAAACTCCCCATCGTCGTCGTGATCGCGATCGTTGCCGCCCTTGCAGGCGGCGCGGCGTCCTATGTGTTCATCCCGAGCACCGATCCGGAAGTGAAAGCGCTCCTCCAGCGCCAAGTCGAACTTGCCGAGCAAGAAGCGGCGGGACGCGAGGCAGCCGCCGAGCGGGCAAAGGACTTTTTCAACGCCAATCCCGACGACTACCCCACCTCGGGAGGCCAGCAGATAGCGCCCCGCTGGGGCGACAACTGAGTCATGCGCGCTTCGATGCTATTGAGATTGGCTGGGCTGATGATCGCCGGGCTTGCCATGGTCGATCCGGCCTTTGCGCAGGACGGTTCGATCCTGACCGATCTCGAAAATCAGGTCGCCAGCGCAGCGCAGGGCTGGCAGGACACCGTCATCAATGCGGCAACCTCGCTGTTTTGGATACTGGCCGGCATAGAAGTGGGTATCGCGGCGATCTGGCTCGCGATCCAGGCTCCGTCGCTTGACACATGGTTTGCAGAGCTTGTGCGGAGAAGCCTCTTCATCGGCTTCTTCCTCTTTGTTCTGCAGCAGGGTCCGGACTTGGCCAAGTCGGTTGTCGATAGCCTGTTTCAGCTCGGCGCGGATGGCGGGTCGGCTTCGCCGGCCGACGTCTTTAATGCCGGCGTCAAAGTAGCATCCGAACTCTCAGAAAATGCCCGGTTCGGCCTTTGGGAGGACAATGCCCTCGCCATGGCCTCGGTCTTCGCGATGATCGTCGTTGTCATCTGCTTTGCCCTCGTAGCGGCGATCTTCGTGGCCGTTCTGGTCGAAATGTATGTCGGTCTGCTCGCCGGCATGATCATGCTTGGCCTTGGTGGCTCGTCCTTTACCAAGGATTTCGCGGTCCGCTACCTCGTTTACGCCTTCTCAGTCGGCATGAAGCTGATGGGCCTCGTGATGATCGCGCGCATCGGCTCCGAGGTGCTAATCGGCCTTTCGAACGATACGGCTTCCGACGATCAATTCCTCACTACCCTGACGATCGCGGGCATTTCGGTCGTCGTCTTCATGATCTCCATGTACGTGCCGAACATCATTCAGGGCGTCGTCCAGGGCGTTTCCGTCGGCAACGGCATGGAAGCCATCCGCAGCGGTGGCCAGGTTGCCGGGTTCGCGGCGGTCGGTGCTGGCATGGCGGCCGGCGGCGCCGGCGTCGTCAAAGGTGGGATGGCTGCCGCCTCGGCGGCATCGCAAGCCGGCGCATCGCGTGGCGCGGCTGCAATGGCCGGGTTGAAAGCCGCGGGTGGCGCGGTCGGCTCCGCGGCGACCGACAAGTTGATGGGCATCCCCGGCGCCAAGATGGGTTCGACCCTCGGCCTTGCCAACGACAAGCTGCGGCAAGGCACCAATCCGGGCACCAGTTCCAGAAGTTCAAACAAAAAGATGGACGCCGACTCGTGAGGTCGGCCGGCCGTATCAGGCGAGGCTAGATGGCGAAGCGAAAATACCCCGACAATCCGTATCTGGCCGCCCGCTATGAGTGGAACGAGCGCTACGGCAGCTACATGCGCGCGGCCTCGGCCTGGCGCACCGTCGGCCTGCTTTCGATGAGCATGGCGGTGATCGGGTTCGGCTATGCCCTCTATCAGTCGACACAAGTCAAGCTCGTTCCCTATGTGGTCGAGGTCGACAAGCTCGGGGCGGCTGTCCTGGCCGGCTTCCCCGCGCAGATCGAATATGCCGACGAGCGCGTTGTGCGCTCGATGCTCGGCGCCTGGGTGTCGAATTTCCGGTCGATCACCCCGGATGCGACCGTGCAGAAGGGATATATCGACCGCACCTACGCGATGCTGAAGCAGCAGGACCCGGCGACCGAGAAGGTCAACAACTGGTTCCGCAACAATTCGCCTTTCGATCGCGCCCGCACCATGACGGTCTCGATCGAGGTCAACAACGTCGTCGCCCTCTCGAACCAGAGCTACCAGGTCGACTGGAGCGAGATCGAGCGTGACCGCGCGGGCAAGGAACTACGCACCCGCCGCTTTCGCGGCATCGCCACCGTGACTCTTTCGCCGCCCCAGGACGAGGCGGTCATTCGTCTGAACCCGATCGGCCTCTACCTCAAGGATTTCGATTGGACAGCCCAGCTTTGAGAAACGCTCGCGGAGTAAGAGTAATGTTCAACCTCAAGAAAATGCACGCGGGCGTGTGTGCGGCAACCCTGTTGCTGGGCACGTTCGCCCTCAATGTCGCCGTTGCGGCCGATCAGCAGGGCCTCAGCGGCAACGAAGCGCGGGGAACCGGACTTTCCACTCAGTGGCAGGGCACGGCCGCGGTGATGACGCGGGGGCCGGACGGCAAGGTCATTTACCTCTACGGCCAAACGCAGCCGTCCGTCGTTTGCTCGCCCCTCCAGCTCTGCGAAATCGAGCTGCAGGCCGGAGAAGCCGTGCGTGACGTGCTGGTGGGCGACACGGTTCGCTGGAAGGTCGAGCCGGCAACCTCCGGCTCGGCCGAAGGCCAGAAAATCCACCTGATCGTCAAGCCTTCGGAACCCGGGCTCGAGACGTCCATGGTGGTGACGACATCGCGGCGCACCTACCACATCCGGCTCAGGTCGCATCATCGCGACTACATGGCCCGCGTTGCCTTCGAATATCCCGAGGACGTGCAGGCCAAGTTCGATGCCCTCAACGCGCGCGTCGAGGCGAGCATCATCCCCGGCGCCGGCGTCCCGGCCGAAAACCTGAGCTTCAATTTCACTATCAGCGGACAAGCCCGCTGGCGCCCGACCCGCGTCTACACCGATGGCGCCAAGACCTACATTCAGTTCCCCGGCCAGATGATGAGCGGCGATGCGCCGGTGCTGTTCGTCGTCTCGGGCGGCGAAAACCGTATCGTCAATTACCGGCTCAACGGCACGATGATGATCGTGGACTATGTGTTCGATCGCGCCGTGCTGCTTTCCGGCGTCGGCTCCCGCCAGCAGAAGATCACCATTTCGAGGAGGGGCTGATCATGCGCGCCATCCACCGACTTTCCCGTGTTCTGGCACTCGTTCTTCTCACCGGCGCAACAACCGGATGCACCACCACGGGCGGAGGATACTTCACGCCGACCGTCAGTGCCGATGCCGCCAATCTCTCGCCGGCCGCGGCTGCGGCCGTCGCCGGCGACATGGTCTCCAAGCTCGCCGAGCATGTTGGCCCGGGCACCGGGACGATCGTCATCAAGCCCGACGATTCCGCATTCGGCCTCGCGCTCGAAGAGTCGCTGCGCGGCTGGGGCTATGCCGTTGCTTCGAACCAGGAGGCCTCCGGCGACACGATGATCCCGCTCGCCTATGTCATCGACACGTTCGAGGGCGCCGTCATGACCCGGATTTCGACGCCGTCGGTGGAGCTGACCCGCTCCTATGCGATGTCGGCGACCGGCGCGACACCGACAAGCCCGCTGTCTGTCATGCAGCGTACGACCTGAGGGGGGAGCCATGAGTTCGCTCGATCTCTCTCCCGGCGCCGAAGGCGGCGACGAGAAGCCCAAAATCCGGCGCTTGAACAAGCTGCCGGTCTTTCTCTTCATCGGCCTGGTCGTCCTTTTCTTCGGCGTTATCATTTGGGGCCTCTCGATCCGCGGCCTCAACCGGAGTGGGGGCACGCTCGATACCTCGACCGGCGCGCCGGCGACCGATTTCGCCGACCAGCTCAAGCGCGGCGTTTCGGACGGCGTGATCGAGGAGCCGCGCCCCGCGCAGCAGATTCAGGTGGTGCAGCCGGTCGAACAGGTGGAGAAGGAGCCACAATCCACCAATCCTTTCCCGCGCCAGCCGACAACACAGCAACAGCAACAGACGGCGCCGGTCGAAAGTGAAGCCGACTGGCGTGAGCGGCTGCAAAGGGAACAGGACGAGCAGATGTTTCGCTTGCTGCATCAGCAGCGTATGGCCAGGCTCCAGGCCGACGATGCTGCCTACGATAGCCCGATTGCGGTCAATATCGGTAACGTAGGGCAAGCGGCACAAGCGGGAACGCAACAGGCGACGACGGGGCAGGGCGCGCCTGGCGATCGCGCCGGCATGGCCGATCTTTATGCGGCTGCGCTGCGCGCCGGCGGCGCCGGGCAACAGGCCGACCCGAACAACCAGGCCGGCAAGACTGACTTCTTCAATCAGAGCATTGCCGATCTCGGTTATCTGCCGAACCGCGTCGTGCCGCAGCAGTCGCCCTTTGAGCTCAAACGCGGTTCGGTGATCCCGGCAACGCTCGTGACCGGTATCAACTCCGACCTCCCCGGCCGGATCACCGCCCAGGTCAGCCAGAACGTCTATGACAGTGCGACCGGCCATCGGCTGTTGGTGCCGCAAGGGGCCAAGCTCTTTGGCCGGTACGATTCCAATGTCTCGTTCGGGCAAAGCCGGGTGCTGGTGATCTGGACTGATCTCATTTTCCCGAATGGATCGACACTGCAGATCGGCGGCATGGCCGGCGTCGACGCGCAAGGCTATGGCGGCTTCCGCGATCAAGTCGATAACAAATTCCTGCAGACATTCGGCTCCGCGATCCTCATCGCCCTGATCGGCACCGGCATCGACATGGCGGTGCCAGAAAGCTCGACGCTTGCGACGCAGGACACCGCCTCGGATGCCGCACGGCGCAATTTCGCGGAAAGCTTCGGCCGGGTAGCGGACCAGACCATCTCCCGCAATCTCAATGTCCAGCCGACCCTCACCATCCGCCCAGGTTATGGGTTCAACATCATCGTCGAGCAGGACATCATTTTCCCGGGAGCCTATCGCTGATGGCCAGGCTGTTTTCGCTCGCCCGCAATGCCGCCGCGGCCATTGCGGTTGGAGTGCTTCTGACCGGTTGCCTCGTGCCGGAAACCATCGACGCCAACATCGTGCTCGAGGGGTACGAGTACGACATGCGTGTCGAAACCCGCCTCGCTGATCCCCGCGTCGCTAAAGCGCTTGCCGACGGCCACGTGCTCACAGAACAGGAAGAGGACCGGATGCGGGCGGAAGAGCGCAAGGCCGCTCGAATGCCCGGCTTTGAGCGCTTCACCTATGCCGGGGAAGGGCGCTTTGATCTCGTCGTCAATCTCACCGGCGAGCTGGACGCAAGCGGGTCCGCAATCGGCGTGCCGAATACGCGGGCGAAGTCGCAAGCCGATAACTTCCTGAGCATTCGGCGCATGGACGACGGAACCATTGAAGTCAGTACGCCAGAGATTCCGGAACGAGCCCGCGCCGAACTCGATCAGATCGCCATTGTGCCCAACGGAACGTTGACCGTGACCGTGTCCGGCACAGTCATCCAGACCAACGCCGACGAAACGCCCGGGTCCTTCGGCGGAGCGTATCGCTGGAACATCTCGTCTTGGGATGACCGTGTATTTCTCAAGGTCAACCCGGCTTCTGATTGATGCAGCTTGGCCCCGAAGGAGGATGAATGCCCCGCTATTACTTCCACATCTACAGCGGCGAGGAGGAGTACCTGGATCGAAAAGGAGAACCGCACGATGACGACGCTCGAGCGATCGCGATGGCCCACCGGATCGTGTCGGAAATAGCCGAAGAACCGGAGCATCGTGAGATCGAGGTAAGAGTGGTTGGCCGAAAGGGAAGGGCGGTCGCAACGGTCGACACAAACGGCTTAAAATAGCGACGAAGTGCCAGCATATCCGTCTACACGGGCAAAGCACACAAGCCGCAGCTTCGCAGTGTGCTGGGACGAACGCCGGCACCGCGAGGGCGGTTGATCGGGCTCTGCTGCTGGAAAATGGGCTCCCGAAGCGTGCCGCTTTGATGACTATCTCAACTCGAATGGCCCTTCATCCCATTGGGCTTCCGTGAATAGGTTGAGCATGTCGCCTATGCGTCCGGGATCGGTGACCAGAAGGTAGTGCCAAGTGCCGTTTTGCCCCAGACGGTTGACGGCCGCTGTCCACCGTTGCGCGGCTTTGGCTTTGGCGTCCGCGCCGTCGGTCACCTGCCCCTTGATCTCCACAACCACGTTCTGATCCGTGTCAGTGACGAGAAGGAAGTCCGGGATATAGCGCGCCGGAAGTCCTCGATTGCGGTAGGGAATGAAGAAACCCAGCCGATCGTTCTTCACCCATTTTTTCACGCCGGGATGGCTGTCGAGAAGGAAGGCCGAGCTCTGCTCCCACTTCTGGGTGTCGGCGACCATCGCGTTGAGATGGCAGCGTGTCACCGGATAGATCGGCTTGGTCGTGTGGAAATCCACGAACAGCGTGCTTCCCCGACCGGCGGCCCCCTGCGGCACAACGGCGACTTCGGATTGGGCGGTCGAAGATCCCTTCTTGATCGCCTCAAGAAGAGAACCGATCGCAGCCTGCATGTACTCGCCGACCAGAAGCACGTCGCAGGGCTGGCTACCGCCCTTTCGATCCAGTTTCTCGGCCAGAAACCGCTTGGCCGCAAACGCGACCTTCGGGAAGAGCTGCTGTATCGGGACGGCTGCCGCTCCGTTGTCGGCCTGCCAGCGCGTGCAGATTTCCCGCGCCAGCCGGAACGCCACCTGCTGATCGCGGAACATCGCCCGCCAGTCTTTCAGTGAGAGAACCGGCTTCTCGCCGGGACCGTAGGCCGCAAGAGCGCCATCCGGGGTCGTGAGCGGGGTCAACTCAACGATCTGCGGAATCTTCATCGGATCGATGGTCACCTTGGCGACTTGATCCCAATCGACGAAGACCTCGAACTGACCGGACTGATGATAGCCAGTCACGATCGGAAAGGTGATCTCGAATGCCGCCTTCTCCGGCACGGAATAGATATGGTTGGGGTCTGGCTGCGGCGGCGTCGGCCCCGCCGGAGCGACCTTGAACGGGATCAACTCGAACGGCACGCCGAAGACCTTGGCCGTCTCTTCGGCGAACATCTGGGTGTCTTCGTTCAGCGCGTAGCTCTTGCGGCGCAGCGCGCGGCCCACGACCTGCTCGCATAGAAGTTGCGAACCGAACGGGCGCAGTCCGACGATGTGGGTGACAGTGTTGGCGTCCCAGCCCTCTGCGAGCATGGCTACAGAGACGATACAGCGCACGTCCCTGCCGGGCGGGATGCGCTCGTCGATCCATTTCAGCGCGCCGTCATTGTCGTCGCTCTCGACCTTATCATTGTGCTTGCGTACCAGTTCCGACCAATCCTCCGGCACCTTGCCGCCCGGCCACTCGGCCTTGCCCACGGTGTCGAGGATGAAGCGCAACCGGCGCGTCTCATCCTTGGTGCCGCCTTCCTCGATGTCTTCGATGACTTTGGAGTCGATGCGGACCGTCACTTCCTGGCCCGGCGTGTTGCGGAACCATGGCGGCGACACGCCGTAGCCGTCATTCCCGTTCGCCAGCCAAGCATGAACCTCTTTCGCGACGGCGGTGTCACGGCAGACCACGATGAACACCGGCGGCACAGGGTGCTTGTGTTGCTGCTTCGAGAACTGCTCCCATTCTACGAATCGCTGATGCCACTCCGCCGCCAGAAGATTGATCGGCGCGCTGGCATAGTTCATCACGATTTCGGGGGTCAGGTTGGTGCCGTAGCCCTCTTCCTTCGCCTTTGCTTGCACCCATCTCCAGATGTTGAAATAGGCGGCCTCTTCGGCACCCGTCACGTCCCGCGCGGGGAGCTGCGGGATTTTGACCAGCCCGGATTCGATCGCGTCGAGCAAGCCAAAATCGGACACGACCCACGGGAACGGCTTGCCGACCTCGTTGCCGGAGCCTTGAATGTAGAAGGGCGTCGCGGATAGGTCGATGCAGAGATTGATGCCACGCCTACGGCTGCCGCCCGCGAGCTTGTTGATCCGGTCGAGCCCTTCAATCCAGATTGTCGCTTCCCGCTCGTTCTTCTTTGCGAGGTCCTTGTCCTCGTCGAGTGACTGGTCGTCAGCCTCCGCGTCGCCGCGACGGTAGGCGTGGTGCGCCTCGTCATTGAAAATCAGCCAGTGCGGGCCGCGGCCTTTGCCGCTCCCCAGCTCGCGCCGGATGTCGTTGAGCGCAGCGACCATGTCAGGGTCCCACTCTCCGGGCTCGCCCTCTTCCATGATCAGCGTGATGGTCACAGGCGGGAGCGCGCGGGGATCTCCATCGGGGTCGGGCCGGTGAACGTCGTTCTCAGTGAAGCCCGTGCCGCGCTGCCCCCACCGCCTTGTCAGAACGATGCGGACAGAATCAATGATCGCGGTTTTCCCGGCGTTGTTCTGCCCGATAAAGACGGTGGTCTCGCCAAGGTCGATGGCGAGGTCTTTAATGCAGCGGAAATTCTGAATGTGGAGCCGGGTGATACGCACGGGTCAGACCTTAGGCAGCGTTCGGGGCGTTAGGCCCCGACGCTCCGGCCCGCACCGGCAGCCGCGCGATCTCCCGCCCGGCCCTATCTTCCGCGACGCGGATTTCAAAGGCGCTTTGCAGGTTGAGCCAGAACTGCGGATCGGTGCCAAACCAATGCCCGAAGCGCAGCGCGGTATCGCCGGTGACGGCGCGCTTTCCGGCGATAATCTGGCTGACACGGTTTGGCGGCACGTCGATCTGCCGCGCAAACTCGGTCGGCGATACGCCCAGCTCTTCCAACTCGTCCTTCAGGACTTCGCCGGGATGTACGGCTCTCATAAACATGGCCTGATCTCCTTCCTCAGTGATAGTCCACGATTTCAACATTGCTCGGCCCGGTCTGATCGGCCAGCCACTCG
>JAMLIH010000077.1 GCA_023954255.1 Phyllobacteriaceae bacterium
AATGCCCGAACGAACCATCTCCACGTCGCAGTAGATCGGCGCACCGCGCTTCAGCGCCTCGATACCCGACATCGCTGCACCGGGCGTAAAAGCGAAGTCCTTCATGACATCGACCATACCGCAGGCATGGATAATGCGCGTGGCAACATGTGCCATCGGCTGCGGCAACCGGTCGAGTTCGACCTCGCTTGCAATGATCTCAAAGGATTTGCGGTAAATCTCGGCCGGGTCTTTGATGTAATCGAAAGGCATCTCGCTCACTTCCTGGTCATTGAACGCGGACCGAGCGGATGATCGGCTTGCGGGTATGGGTGATGATGGTGGCCGCCATCGCTGCCGTGACCGTGGTCATGATCGCCGTGGTGATGGTGGCCGTGATCATGCCCGTGGGAATGGTCATGATCATGGGAGTGGTCATGGCCGTGCGTATGATGCCCATGCCCCGCATCGTCATGATCGTGACTGTGCAAGGGCGTCCAGGGCAGGCCGTGTTTGCGGCAGAATTCCTCGTCGCGGCAGGAGGCATCGCAATCGCCGTTGCACGGGCAATTCTCAAGCCCGCCGCCAATGCCCTCGACATGGTGGTGATGGCTTGCCTGCGGCAGTCCGATTTCGTCTTCGAAGCCAAGCACCTGCTCGCGGTACTTGCACATCTGGCAGTTCATCACTGCCTTGCCGTCGATAATCTCCTGAAGCCGCTCCTCGAAGGTATCGAGAACGAGATCATGATTGGAGAGATAGCCTGCCTTGACGAATTCAATTCCGGGGTGACGCGCCGCCACTTCGTCCGTGAAGGAATAGATCCGCTTCACCAGAACGCCGGTGAAGAGGAAATACGGAAAAACGATGATGCGCTTGTAGCCGAGCTTCGCCGCATGTTCGAGGCCAGGCTCGACCAGCGGAAAGGTTACGCCCGAATAGCAGGTCTCCGCCCAGCCGAAACCCATGCCTTCCCACAACATGCGCATCACCTTGGCGACGTTGGAATTGGCATCGGGATCGGATGCCCCGCGACCGACCACCATCAGCAGGGTTTCGTGGCGGGCGACATCGCCTCCGGCGGCCGTAATTGCCTGCTCGATGCGTTCCCCGGCGGCGCGGATCATCTTCAGGTCGACGCCCAGCTCCCGGCCGTATTCTATTCTGATATCCGGGTTCTGCGCCCCATAGGTGTTGAGCACCGAGGGAATGTCGTTCTTGGCGTGTCCTGCGGCAAACAGCATGCCGGGCACGGCGAGCACGCGCTTGACGCCCTTCTCCTTCAACCGGTCGAGACCGGAGTGAATCACCGGATTGCAGAACTCCAGATAGCCGTATTCGATCGGCACTTCCGGATACCGCGCCTTCAGTGCCTGGGAAAGCGTGGCGAATTCCTTTGCGGCATTCTGATTGCGGCTGCCATGGCCGCAGATCATGATGCCGGTATCCTTAGGCAGGTTGGCGATGATGGAACGAGCACTGGACATCTGTTTCATGCTTCCGCGCCTGCCGCCTCGCCCTCTTCCTCCATGGCCTGCTCGGCCTCGGTCTCTTCGGCATCGAGCTTGCGCTTGCCGAGCCAGGCGGCAATCACGGCAGCGGTAACGGCAGCCCCCACTGCCACCCAGTGGCTGTGGCCCGCCACTTCACCCACATGACCGAGATGGGCATGTGCCTGGCCAACCCAGCCTGAAAGAAGGATCAGCGATAGAAATGCGCGCATGGTTTGCTCCCGCCTGTTCGTGCCCGACGGCATAAGGAAGAAACCGGATTGTGAGAAAAACAGGAAAAGGCCGCCACCAGGGCGGGCCGCTCTTTTTCTGACAGCTCCGGGCTTGGTCCCCTGATTGGGTCAACCGCACCGGAATCGGTTTCAGCCCCTTCGTCCCGCTTTGCGGAAACAAGGCACCGTCATCGCAGGCAACCTACCGATGCCCTCCGGCAAGGTCAAACGGATTCCCGACTGCCGCAGGTCCAATTGCGACGCTGCGGCGCCAATCCGGCAAGCCCCGCTCAGCGATTGCCGCCTGTGGCAATATCCTCGGCCGTCAGGCCCAGAACACCTGCGGTTTTTCGAATCAGCTCCGCCTCGCTCCTGTCGAGATGGCCATCGGATTTCGCAATCCTAAGAAGGTGCAGCAGCAGCGCCTTCTTGCGCTCCCGGTCATGCTCGGCAAACATTGCCGCCGCATCCCAGGCTGTCGTTTCGTAGCCGAAATCCTTCAGATATTGCAGCACGCCGGGGATGTCGTCTTCATTCAGGTTGAAGGCGCTGGCGCAAATGCGCTTGAAGGCATCGAGCTCTTCCGGCTTCAATTCGCCATCAGCAAAAATCATCCTCACCAGCAGGATCAGTTCGGATGTCAGTTGCAGGTCGTCCGCCACTTTGCCGAGCGAGGGGTTGCTGCCCATGAACCGGCTGAATTTTTCTAGAAAGGTTTCCGCCACAGCTGCTGATTCCCAATTAGATTGCCATCGGGAAAATCATGCAGGAGCTTGATGGCAATTACAATGCAGCCACCCGTCGCAGCAGGCACGTCCGGAATTCAGATGCGTACCGAAAGCAGCACGGCGCCGCCTGCGATCATCGCCACCCCAAGCCAGTTTGCCCAGCCCAGCTTCTCGTGCAGAAAAACCACCCCGAAAATCGCCACCAGCACGATCGACAGCTTGTCGATGGGCGCAACCCGCGCCGCATCCCCCAATTGCAGCGCCCGGAAATAGGCAAGCCATGAAAGCCCGGTGGCAATGCCCGACAGGATCAGAAACAGCCACGCCCGGCCGGGAAGCACCGACGGGTTCTGCCATTTGCCGGAAATGGCGAGAAACAGGCTGATCATGGCCAGAATGACGAGCGTGCGGATGAAGGTCGCGTAATCGCTGTCGATCCACTCGATGCCGACCTTTGCGAAGATCGCCGTCAGCGCGGCAAAACCCGCCGACAGCAATGCCCAGAATTGCCAGTTTCCCGAAAGGCCCATCGCTATTGCCCCCTCAATACTCCACACCTACCTGCGCCTTAACACCGGAACGGAACGGATGTTTGATCATCTCCATCTCGGTGACCAGATCGGCAAACTCGATCAGCTCCTCCTTGGCGTTTCGTCCGGTGATGATGACATGCTTCATCTTCGGCTTGCCCCTGAGAAATTCGATGATCTCCTCAACATCAAGATAGTCGTAGCGCAGCACAATGTTGAGTTCGTCGAGCAGCACCATGTCGAGCTTCTCGTCCAGGATCATCGCCTTGGCCTTTTCCCAGGCCTGGCGGGCTGCCGTGATGTCGCGCTGACGGTCCTGGGTCTCCCAGGTAAAGCCCTCGCCCATGGTCGCCATTTCCACCTGATCGGGAAAGGCTTCCAGCACCTTGCGCTCGCCGGTGCCCCATTTGCCCTTGACGAACTGCACGACACCCACCCGCATGCCGTTGCCGATGGCGCGGAAGATCATGCCAAAGGCTGCCGTCGACTTGCCCTTGCCCTTGCCGGTATGAACGATCACCAGCCCCTTCTCGATCGTCTTGGTGGCAATGATCTTGTCGCGCGCCGCCTTCTTCTTCTTCATTTTCTCCGCGTGGCGCGCGTCGAGTTCCTGCTCGCTCATGCTTTTCACGCGTTCGGATTTCTCAGCCATGCCTGCTCCTCAATAGTCTGCCTTCTGGCGCAGATCGCCATTGCACCATACCCACAGGGCAACCAGCGGCGCACCGCCGGCCCTGATCGCATGCCGCATGTTCGATTCGTGGAAAATGAAACTGCCCGCCTTGCGGGCCGCAAGCGGCGCGCCGTCCGCACTCCACAAGCCGTCACTCGTCAGCGGAATGTAGATTTCCTCGGCTATGTGCCAGTGATCGGGATAATCGAGCCCCGGCCCGTAGATAACCAACCCGGCCGCAATCTCGTCACTCATGAAGTGGCCTTCCGGCCCGATCAGTTCCATATGGGTATAGTTGTCGAGAAAGCTCTGGCCGAAATCCTCAGCCGTATACATCTGCTGCCACTGCACCTGGCCGGAACAATCGATCAGCCGGGAAAGCAGGGCGGCCTCCGCCCGTCCGGCATGTTCCTGTGCCGCGGTTAGAAACCCGCAGGCCGAATAGGTCTTCGGCACCAGGTTGCGCTCGGAAAGGTTCCAGTCGAACCCGTCCAGCCATTCGCGTATGACAGGCTCGTCGCGCAAGGACAGATAGTCGCGGAACGCGTTAAGCAGGGGTTTCACACTCATCTCGCCGCTTCCTTCCCGACAGCCAGGGCTTCCAGCAGAAACTTCGCCGAATTGGAGCGTGGTGTCCACAAGCCGCGTTCCTCGGCCTCAAGAAATCGCTCCGCCATTTCCTTCAATCCGGCGGGGTTTGACTGTTCGAGAAACTCCCGAACGGCATCGTCGGCAAGATAGGCCTCATAGACGAGTTCGAAATGATGGTTGGCGACAGCACCCGTGGTGGCCGAAAAGGCAAACAGGTAGTCGACCGTGGCCACCATCTCGAAGGCGCCCTTGTAACCGTGGCGCATCACGCCCGCGATCCATTTCGGATTGACGACACGGGCGCGCACCACCCGGGCAATCTCTTCCTCCAGCGCACGAACCACCGGGCGCTCAGGCCGGGAATGATCGTTGTGGTAGACCTTCGGCAGTTTGCCGGAGACATGCTCCACCGCTGCCGTCATGCCACCCTCGAACTGGTAGTAGTCGTCGGAATCGAGCAGGTCATGCTCGCGGTTGTCCTGATTGTGGATGACGGCTTCCATCCCGGCGAGGCGCTCCGTGAAGCGTTCGCGCCGCTCGGTGCCGGCATCCTTCGCCCCATAGGCGTAGCCGCCCCAGGCAAGATAGGCCTTGGCGAGATCGCCGCGATCCTGCCAGCCCTTCTCGTCGATCAGCGCCTGCAGGCCTGCACCATAGGCGCCCGGCTTGGAGCCGAAAATGCGGTAGCCCGCCTGATGGCGAGCCTCCTCCGGCGATAATCCCTTGCTTTCGAGATCTGCCGCTTCCCTGCGCATCCGGGCAGCAACCGGATTATCCTTCTCGCTTTCTTCCAGCGCACCCACCGCGCGGATTGCCTTGTCGAACAGTTCGATCTGGGCGGGAAACGCATCGCGGAAGAAGCCGGAAATGCGCAGCGTTACATCGACCCTGGGTCTGCCAAGCTCGGCCAGCGTGATGATCTCGTAGCCGGTCACCCGGCGCGAGAGATTGTCCCAGACAGGTTTTGCCCCGATCAGCGCCAGCGCCTGGGCGATGTCGTCGCCGCCGGTGCGCATGTTGGAGGTTCCCCAGGCCGACAGGCCGAAGGAAGTCGGCCACTCGCCGTTATCCTGCCGGTAGCGGGTAATCAGGAGTTCCGCCGACTTCCTGCCCAACTGCCATGCAGTCTGGGTCGGCACCGCACGGCTGTCGACGGAAAAGAAGTTGCGCCCCGTCGGCAGCACGTCATTGCGCCCGCGTGATGGCGCACCGGATGGTCCGGGCTTGACGAAATGCCCGTCGAGACCGGCCAGCAGACCGGCGATCTCACTTTCGCCGCAGGCTGCAATATCCGGCAGAACACGCTCGCGAACATAGGCGAGAACCGCTGCGGTGTTCTCCCACCCGGCTGCACATTCCGCCTCACCGCAAACGAGCTTTGCCGCCAGCAATTCGATGCGCTCCACCGTATCACCCTGGCTGCGCCAAGGCGCGTCCGAAACCTCTGCTAGCGCGTCCGGCTTCGAGCCTTCCCAGGGCTTTGCCATGTCGCAATCGAGGGGGTCGAAAGGCAACGCAAAATCTGCTGCCATCGCCCGTTGCAGGCTGGCATTTGCCCCCTGCCCGTCACCGCGAGGCACGCGTACCAGCGCAACGGCCAGATCGGTCAGCAGCCGGTTCTCTGGCGCTTCACCGAAAATGTGCAGCCCGTCGCGGATCTGCATCTCCTTCAGTTCGCACAGATAGCCGTCAAGCTTTTCAAGCTTCACATCCTCGCCATCGCCCTCGGCAATGCCTGCATCGGCATCAAGCCCGATATCGGCGATCAGGTCGAGAATCTGCTTTTTCAAAAGCCGCAGCCGGCGCGGATCATTGCCCGCCGCATCGTAATATTCATCGACCAGTGCTTCGAGATCGCGCAGCGGCCCGTAGCTTTCCGCCCGAGTCAGCGGCGGCGTCAGATGGTCGATGATGACGGCGGAAGTCCGCCGCTTGGCCTGGCTGCCCTCACCGGGATCGTTGACGATGAACGGGTAAAGATGCGGCAACGGCCCGAGCACCGCTTCGGGATAACAGGTTTCCGCCAGCGCCAGCGCCTTGCCGGGCAGCCATTCCAGATTGCCGTGCTTGCCCATGTGCACGATGGCCTGGGCCCCGAACGTGCCACGCAGCCAGCAATAGAAGGCAAGATAGCCGTGCGGGGGCACGAGGTCCGGCGAATGATAGGATTCGGTCGGATCGATGTTGTAACCGCGCGCCGGCTGGATGCCGATGGCGACATTGCCGCTGACCGACAGCGGCAGGGCAAAACCGTCGCGTTCCACGATGAAATAGGGATCATCTGCCGGATCGCCCCAGCGGCCGGAAATTTCCTCGCGCACCTTCTCCGGCAGGTTCGCAAAAAAGACTTCGTAGTCGGCGAGTGGCAGCACGACACGGATCTCCCGCCCGTCATTGCCGGCATTGGTCGGCCCGTCCTGAAGGTGCCGCATCAGCACATTGCCATCGGCTGGCAGATCGCCTGCCGAATAGCCGGCGCCCGCAAGCGCCTGCAGCACCTTCACCGTACCTGCCGGGGTATCGAGGCCAACACCATTGCCAAGCCGCCCGTCCCGGTTGGGATAGTTGGCGAGGATGATCGCAACCTTCCGGTTGCTTGCAGGCGTACCGCGCAGCTTCGCCCAGTTGGCGGCCAGATCGGCGACAAAGCCGATGCGCGAAGGCTCCGCCTCGTGCCGCACGATATTGGCTTCCACCCGCTCGTCGAACCGGCTCGCCGTCTTGAACGCAACAGCCCGCGACAATACCCGCCCATCGACCTCCGGCAGCGCCACGTTCATGGCGAGATCGCGCGCCGAAAGCCCCTGATCCGATTGCCGCCAGGCGTCCAGCGAACCGCCGGAAAGCACGATCTGCAACACCACCGCGCCGGTCTCGTCCAGCACCGTGCCGCTTGCACCGCCCGTCGGCGAGGAAACCGCGAAGCCTGTGGCCGCAAGCACCACCGAAGGCGCCGCTTCGCCGAAGACATGGCGCACGGTTTCCTGACTGACTTCATCCTTCAGCGAGGAAAGGAAGATTGGCAGCACGTTGAGGCCACGCGCTTCCAGCGCCCGTACCAGCGCCTCGATGGGTTGCAAACTGCCCGACTGCACCAGCGCACGGTAAAAGCAGATCGCTGCAACCGGCCGGCCGGCCCGCCAGTTGGCCCGCAACGCACCGAGATCGGCAATACCCGTATCGGGGTGCCATAGCCCGGCCTTCAGCAGGGGAACCGCCTCGGACGGCGGCTCCTCTTCCTCACCGGTCAGATGACGGCAATAGGCAAGAAAACCCGCACTGTTCTGCGCCCCGCCTTCCAACAAATAGCCCCATAGCCGCTCCACATCGGCGGGCGCGATGGTTGAGGCGGCAACCAGTTCCGGGTCGGGCTTGTCGTCCCCCGGCAGGAAGGCAAGCTGAACGCCGTTTTCCAGCGCCACCGAATGCAGCGTTTCAACGCCATATTCCCAGTAGCGACGCCCGCCCAGCAGCCGCACGACAACGAGCTTCGCCCTTGCCACGATCTCGCGGGCATAGACGTCGATCGACAACGGGTGGGATAGCTGCATCCAGTTGGCAAGCCGGAGCCCGGTCATTTCCCCAGCCGAGGCAGCATCCGCCAGACTGGCAAGCTCCGTGTCGGCTGCCGAAAGAAAGACGATCTCGCCCGGGGTCTGGCCCAGATCGACAGCCTCCTCGCCTTCCTGGATCGCGCCTTTCTGGGCCAGCAGCAGGTGCATCGCCGACGCCCGCTACTTGAGTGCGGCCTTCACCGCCTCGCCGATGGCCTGACTGTCGATTCCCTCAAGGCCGATCACCACCAGCCGGCTTTCGCGGGCTTCGCCGTCCTTCCACTCCCGGTCGAAATAGGTATCGATACGGTTGCCGACGGCCTGAATCACCAGCCGCATCGGCTTATCCCGGATGGCCAGAAAGCCCTTCAGCCGCAGAACGTCATGCGCCTCGATCACCGGCGCGAGGCTTGCCGCCACGCCCTTGGAGTCAGCAACCTCCGGCAGGGCGACGACGAAACTCTCGAAATCGTCATGGTCGTGATGATGCTCGGCATCCTCGCCATGTTCGGCGTGGAAAGCCTCATGCTCCAATTCGTGATGGGACTTGCGGTTGTGCACTTCCAGTTCGGTAGCAGAGCCGAGCCCCAGCAGCACGGAAGCAGGCAATGAGCCATTGGCAGCGCGCACCACCTTTACCGCGCGCTTGACCTCGGCTTCCACCTCGCCCTGCAGCCGGTCGAGTGCCGCTTCTTCGACAAGGTCCGCCTTGTTGAGAATGATCATGTCGGCGCAGGTGATCTGGTCCTCGAACAGTTCCTCCAGCGGGCTTTCATGGTCGAGCGCCTCGTCGGCTTCCCGCTGGGCGTTGACCTTGTCGACATCGGAAGCAAAGCGGCCATCGGCCACCGCCCGGGCATCGACCACCGTCACCACACCGTCGACTGTCACCCGTTCGCGGATTTCCGGCCAGTTGAACGCGCTGACCAGCGGCTGAGGCAGTGCCAGGCCGGACGTTTCGATGACGATGTGGTCGGGTCTGCGCTCGCGCTCGAGCAGCGCCGTCATGGTCGGCACGAAATCGTCGGCTACCGTGCAGCAGATGCAGCCATTGGTAAGTTCGACGATATCGTCTTCCGAACAGGTCTCCTCGCCGCAGCCCTTCAGCACCTCGCCATCGACGCCGAGATCACCGAACTCGTTGATGATCAGCGCGATGCGCTTGCCGTTCGCCGTTTGCAAGAGATTGCGGATCAGCGTGGTCTTGCCGGCACCGAGAAAGCCGGTGATCACGGTTGCAGGAATTTTCTGACTGTCGGTTGCGGACATCGTCCCGTCCTTGCAGGTTCACACCTGCGGTTTGAGTTTCAAAGGCAGGCCGGCGGCAACGAACCAGACCGTTTCGCAGCGTTTCGCCATGCGCTGGTTGACGATGCCGGCAAGATCGCGGAACCGCCGCGTCATCGCATCTTCCGGCACAATGCCGAGCCCTGTCTCATTGCTGACGAACACGATCGGCGCCTGGACACTGTCGAGCGCCGCAACCAGGCTTTCGCATTCGCGTAGAACATCGGCCTGTGCCATCATCAGATTGGTGATCCAAAGCGTCAGGCAATCGACCAGCAGGATGCGGCCGGGCAGCGCCGTCTGCAGCACGGCATCGGCAAGCGCCAGTGGTTCCTCCACGGTCTCCCATGCCTTGCCACGCTGTTCGCGATGCCTGTCGATGCGCTCGCGCATCTCGTCATCCAGCGCTCTGCCCGTGGCGAGATAGAATGGCGACAGCCCGCTGGTCAGCACCTGCTCCTCGGCGAAGCGGCTCTTGCCCGAGCGCGCGCCGCCGAGGACCAGCATGCTTTTCGGCAGGGTTCCGTCACTTGCCATGATCAGACGCTGGCCGATTCCTGCCGGGATGCCCGCTGGAACAGGTAGCCAAGCACCCCGCCCAGAAACAGCCAGAACAGCGCCGAGGCGACGATCGTCGAGATCACGAATTCGGCGGCAAGATTCGCCGGAACCGCCGATTCATGCTCGATCGGCTGCGGCGCGCCCCAGACATGCGGCGCCACGATCAACGCCACGCCAAGCAGCATCAGCGGCAGGGTTCTGCGGAAGGCGAAGAGATAGAGTCCGCCCGCCGTGCAAAGCACCGTTACCAGCCACCAGAGCTGGCGCTGAACCAGATCGCCCGCCGGCATGCCCGGCAATTCCGGCGGCAGGCCGAAATTCGGCGCCAGCACGAAGACGGCAAACCCGGCAGCACCCCACAACAGGCCGGTCACCGGGGTGATCGACTGGTTGAGCGCAAGGATGGCCGCCGTCAGCAGCAACGAATAGGCAACCCCCACCACGATGTTTGCGAGCGCCGTGTAAAGGGTGCGCTCGGCACCGTCTTCAGGCGCCCAGGGCTCTTGCGGCTCGGCCATGGCCGTCCCGCTTTCGGCAGTTTCACCATGCGAATGCGTATGCCCGGCACCCGTGTCGACGGCGTTCTCATAACGCTCGGCTTCAAGGATCAGGGGAACGACACGCCAGGATTGCACGGCTGTGGCGAATACGCCTGCAGCCATGCCCGCGAAAATCGCGGCCATCAGAATTCTTGTCAGCATGGGTTCGCTCAGTGGCAGGGAGCGACGATCGCGTGGCGCGTGTCGTGAGCCGCATTGTGCAGCAGGTCGGAATGGGCGAAAGCAGCGCCATAGAGCAGGAATCCGCCCATCAGCGCGGCAAACACCGCCGTTACGATCCGCTGCGAAGCGGAAAGGGAAAGCGTGGTAGTTTGTGTATTGAGCATGACAACCTCCGTGTTGCTCCAATTGCAATGCGGCAGGCAAATCGCGCCGTCCGCCGTTCCAACTGGCAGGTCTCCTGGCTCACGGCTCTGGCGGTTGTCTCGCCTTCCCGGACGCCTGCACAAAACGCAATGTCCAGTGGCTTTCGAAACACCCTCGCCGCAATACAGTCGCGGGGTCGGCCAGGTTTGGAGCGCCCGGATTGGGTCCACTCCATCCTGTTCCCTTTTGATCCCGTGGCCTTTGGCCATGTACGGGAACCGGTTGGTGTCTGATGATTACCGCGCCTTGAGGCGAAGCGTCAATCGATTTGCGACATCGCCCGTATCAAATCCGCACGGTTCTGGCAGCTGCCAGCAGCCCTTCCACATCCAGATGGGTCTCCATGGCTTCCGCCAGTTCGTCCAGCGCGTCTTCGACTGTCTGCCGGTAATTTCCTCCGCCTTCGACGCCGAAACCGCCCAGCAGATGGTTGCGGTAGGCATCGGAAGAAAACAGGCCATGCAGATAGCACCCCATCACCCTGCCATCGGGCGAAATTGCCCCGTCCGGTCCGTGAACGGTCTCGATCATCGACCGCAGGCAGTCAGCGCCCTTGGTCTGGCCCATGTGGATTTCATAACCCGAAAGCGGCAAGCCGTTGGCGGCAAGCCGCGGCTCGCTGTTGCGTACCGTCTTCTCTCCGGCAAGAACCGTTTCAATGTCAAGCAGGCCAAGCCCCTCGACCTCCCGAACATCACCCTCGATGCCGCCGGGATCGGCAATCCTGCGTCCCAGCATCTGATAGCCGCCGCAAATGCCGATCACCTGCCCGCCCCGGGCAACATGATTCCGCAATCCCTCATCCCAGCCGTTCCTGCCGAACTCGATTCGGTCGGCAATGGTTGATTTCGATCCCGGCAGGATCACCAGCGCCGCATCGTCGGGAAAAGTCTCGCCCCTTTTCAGATAGACGAGTTCAACCCCCGGTTCGGCTCCCAGCGGATCGAGATCGTCGAAATTGGCGATCTTTCCCAGAACAGGCACGACGATCCTGAGCCCGCCACTGTTGCTTGCAGCCAATCGCTCCAGCACCACGCTGTCTTCCGCCGGCAGACGCCGCACGCAATCAAGATGCGGCAGCACGCCGAAGGATGGCCAGCCGGTAAACCGGGTGATCGCCTCAAGCCCGGCATCGAACAGCGAAACATCGCCCCGGAACTTGTTGATCAGGTAACCGGCAATCCTCTCCCGGTCGGCCTCCGGCAGGATGGTGTGCGTGCCGACGATGGAGGCGATCACCCCGCCCCGGTCGATATCGCCCACCAGCATCACCGGCACGCCTGCACGCTCGGCAAACCCCATATTGGCAATGTCGCCTGCCCTGAGGTTGATCTCGGCGGGTGAACCCGCCCCTTCAACCAGAACGAAATCGGCACGGGCTGAACACCGCGAAAAACTGTCCATGACCGATTCAAGCAGCTTCGGCTTCATCGCCGCATAATCGCGCGCCCGTGCGCTGCCGGTCACCTTCCCCTGCACGACGATCTGGCTGCCGGTTTCCGATTGCGGCTTCAGCAGGACCGGATTCATGTGCACCGAGGCCGGCACGCCGCAGGCCAGCGCTTGCAGCCATTGCGCGCGGCCCAGTTCGCCGCCGCCGCTGCCATCGGCTTCCGGCTCGGCAACGGCAGCATTGTTCGACATGTTCTGCGGCTTGAACGGCACGACCGAAAGCCCGCGCCTTTTCAGCGCGCGGCAAAGCCCGGCAACGAGCACGGTCTTGCCTACATCCGATCCGGTTCCCTGAAACATCAGCGTCTTGGTCATGCCCGCGTTCTTAGTCCAAGTCGCAGCGCAAGGAAAACCGGGAAATCGCTGTCATCAAACCTACACGGCCGGTTTCTATCCAGTGGCAACGATTCGCCGAAGCCTGGACACGGTCCAAAGGAGGTCGCAAATGAGCGTCAAATCCGCCCCCAATACCAGATTGCTTGCCAGTGCCGTGCATCAGAACAAGCGGCTCAGCGCCAATGGCATGTCGGAGCGCCTCTTTACCTGGCTGTTCAAGGGACTGGTCTACCCGCAAATCTGGGAAGACCCGGAAATCGACATGAAGGCTCTGGCAATCAGGCCCGAAGACAGGATCGTCGCCATTGCGTCCGGCGGTTGCAACATTCTTTCCTATCTCACCGCCGATCCGGCAAAGGTGACGGCAGTCGACCTCAACCATGCCCATGTGGCACTGACCCGGCTGAAACTTGCCGCCGTACGCGAATTGCCGGGCCATGATGCCTTCTACCGCTTCTTCGGCAAGGCGGACGAAAAGGCCAATCTCGCCGCCTATGAGCGGTTCGTGAAGGAGCAGTTGGACGATGAAAGCCGTGCCTACTGGGAAAAACGCGGCTTGGCCGGGCGCCGCCGCATCACGCTGTTCTCGCGCGACCTCTATCATCACGGACTGCTCGGATGGTTCATCGGAGCCGCCCACCGGATTGCCCGCCTTTACGGCATCAATCCCGGCGATCTTCTCGCTGCCCGTTCCATCGAGGAGCAGCGCACATTCTTCGATACCGCGCTCGCGCCGCTGTTCGACAAGCGGCTGATCCGCTGGGCAACCTCGCAGCGCGCCTCCCTGTTCGGTCTGGGCATTCCGCCCGCACAATACGAGGCGCTGGCGGCGTCAGGCGGTGGCGACATGTCGCTCGTGCTGCGCCAGCGGCTTGAAAAACTCGCCTGCGATTTCCCCCTGTCGGAAAACTATTTTGCCTGGCAGGCCTTCGGCCGCGGTTATGCCGAAACCGATGATGACAAAAAGGATGGCGAAAGCGGCCCCCTGCCACCCTATCTGCAGGCCCGTCACTTCCAGACCATCCGCGAACGCGCGGGAAGGGTGACGGTTCTCAACGAGTCCTTCACCGACTTCCTCGCAACCCAGCCCGCTGAGAGTCAGGATTGCTACGTGCTGCTCGATGCCCAGGACTGGATGACCGACACCCAGCTCAATGAACTGTGGGGCGAAATCACCCGCACGGCTCGGCCTGGCGCGCGCGTTGTCTTCCGCACTGCAGCAGAGCCGAGCCTGTTGCCCGGTCGGGTCGTGCCGGAAATCCTCGACCGCTGGCGCTACCACGAAGCAGAAAGCCTGGAAATGAGCCGAGCCGACCGCTCGGCGATCTATGGCGGCTTCCACCTCTACACCCTCGCCTGAAGGTCCTGCGTTCATGACGATCGTTCCGCGGAACCTGACGGTCACAACCTCGGCAAGTGCTGAAGAGACACCTGTTGCCGGCAAGAACAATCCCGGCAGTCATGGAAGGCTGATGGATGCGGTCTATGCCAGACAGCGCCATATCTATGACCTCAGCCGCAAATACTATCTGCTCGGGCGCGACCCGCTGATCGCCGGGCTCGATGTCCCGCCGGGTGGCAGGGTTCTGGAAATCGCCTGCGGCACCGGGCGCAACCTCGTTCTCGCCGCCCGCTCCTATCCCGATGCTCAGCTTTACGGTTTCGACATCTCGGCCGAGATGCTGACGACAGCCCGCCGCTCGATCAAGAAGGCGGGGCTGTCGTCCCGCATCCGGCTTGCGCAGGGCGATGCCGAGGCTTTCGACCCGCAGGCCATGTTCGGGGTCGCGAAGTTCGATCGCGTGTTCTTTTCCTACAGCCTGTCGATGATTCCCGACTGGCCGGCAGCCATTGCGGCCGGCCTTGCCGCGGTCGCGCCGGGCGGCAGCCTGCACATCGCCGATTTCGGCTGTCAGGAGGACATGCCAAAAGTGTTCGGCAGCCTTTTGCGTGTCTGGCTGGCGAAATTCCATGTCGAGCCGAGGGCTGATCTCGAAGCTGTACTCGGCGATCTCGCCGGCAACGCGACGATGGAGTTCGAAAAACTCTACCGCGATTATGCCCGGCTCGCCGTGGTCTGGCCAGCCTGAGGCCTACCAGCCGGGCGTCAGTATCTTCCAGATGAAATAGGCTGCCTCGCCCTCGAGCGGGAAGGACAGCATGCCCATGACCGAATAGCCGAGCAGCCACGGCATCAGATAGAACCGTGCCATGAAAAAGAACCAGGCGACATAAAGCGGCTTGAGAACATCGACGAGGAAAGGCGGCGTGACCCACTTGAACGCCTTGATGACCGGATCGGTCACCCGCACGAAAAACCGCATGAAGAAGAACGGGCTGTCATCGGGCATGAATATCCGCATGGCAGCGCGCCCGATCAGCGTCCACATGACGAGGCCGAGAATATAGTCGATCGCTACGGCCCAAACCGGAAGAGCCTCAATCGGAAACGTGTTCATACCTAACTCCGGAAATACCGACGCTTCGCCATAGACAAAATCCGTTCAAAGAAAAAGGGCGGGGTTGGAACCCCGCCCTCCTTTGTCTTTCACAATCGCTTAGTGCGAGCCAAGGATCGTTTTGCCCGAAGGAATACGAACCTCGTCGACCATGTCCTGGATCTCCTTGGACGGAGCAGGCGTCAGCAGCGACACTACGACCATGGCGATCAGGCTGACCGGCATGCCGATGATGCCGAAGCGCAGATGGTCGATTTCCATCCATGGGGTCATGCCGCCGGCATAGACCTGATACAGGTACCAGGAACCGACGCCGAAGCCCGCAACCATACCGGCAATGGCACCGGCGGTGTTCGCGCGCTTCCACCAGATGCCGAGAACCAGCGGGAAGAACAGGCCGGAGTTGGCAAAGCAGAATGCCCATGCCACGGCGCCGAGGATACCCGTCAGTTTCAGCGAAGCGATGAAGGCTGCGGCCAGACCGATGAAGATCAGCAGCACACGCGCAACAATCAGGCGCTTCTTGGTGTCGGCTTTCGGGTCGATGATCGAGTAATAGAGATCATGCGACAGTGCGTTGGCGATTGCCAGCAGCAGTCCGTCAGCGGTCGACATGGCAGCCGCCAGGCCACCTGCGGCAACCAGGCCGGAGATGACATAGGGCAGACCCGCAATTTCCGGCGTAGCCAGAACCACGATGTCGGGACGCATGAAGAACTCGTTCAACTGGACGATGCCGTCACCCGACTGGTCGGCAACGGCGAGCATGCCCACCGACGACCAGTGCTTCACCCATGCAAGATTCGATACTTCCTCGAACGACTTGCCGATAACAGAAGTCGGCATGTTGGGATCGAGAAGGTTGATCTTGGTCAGCGTGGCCAGAGCCGGAGCCGACAGGTAGAGCAGCAGGATGAAGAACAGCGACCAGGCGACCGACTTGCGAGCTGCACGTACGGACGGCGTGGTGAAGTAGCGCATCAGGATGTGCGGCAGCGAGGCCGTACCGGTCATCATGGCGATTGCCAGGGTAACCATTTTCCATCCGGCCCCTTCCGGCGCGTTTGCCGGGGTGGTCAGAACGGACACACCTGCGATGTTCTCGGCTGCCTTGCTGAGGCCGTACTGGGCTTCCAGCTCCCCAATCCGGTGAACAGCGTCACCGTAGGAGAAGTGCGGGATGATGCCGTAGCCAAGACGGTTGGACATCCAGATCAGCGGCAGCAGATAGGCAACGATCAGCACGATGTACTGGGCCACCTGGGTCCAGGTCACGCCGCGCATGCCGCCAAGCATGGAGCAGATGAAGATGCCGAGCAGGCCGAGATAAACACCGATCTCGAACGGAACGCCAAGCGTCTGCGCTGCAATCGTTCCCGTCGCGTTGATCTGCGCCGTCACATAGGTGAACGAGGCGACCACGAGCACCACGACCGCGCAGAAGCGGGCGAGGTTGCCGCCGTAGCGGGTGCCGATGAAGTCCGGCACCGTGTAGCAGCCGAACTTGCGCAGGTACGGCGCCATCAGCGAGTTGACGAGCACGTAGCCGCCGGTCCAGCCGACGATGTATCCGAGATACGGATAGCCGCCGAAATAGACGCCGCCGGCGAGCGCCACGAAGGACGCGCCGGACATCCAGTCCGCCGCCGTCGCCATGCCGTTGTAGAGCGCCGGCACTTCGCGTCC
>JAMLIH010000078.1 GCA_023954255.1 Phyllobacteriaceae bacterium
CCTTCGAGTGCTCTGCCTGAATGAAGAGGCCAGGCGCAACGTCCCATTTAACACCAGCGGTCCAAAGTGCACCGCCGTTGTCATCAGGGTCGCTAACATCATCCTGATCCGCGTAATCAGAATAGCCGGCGAAAAGCTGCAGATTGTCCATCAGGTTCATCTTGGCGGTTACACCCCACTGGTGACCCTTCACGTAGTCGGTGTCACCATGGTCTGCACGCCACCAGGCACCCAGGCTGCCGCCCGGTACGAAGCTGGACAGATCCAGATCGCCGCGGACACGGTAGGCAAAAGCGCTTTCAGACGAGTCATAGGCAACAGCCGCACCGATGGACAGGCTGCCCATGGAAGTGCTCATACCAACATGAATGTCCGGCTGACCCGGCGCGCCGGATCCACCAGCATCGACAATGCCGATGCCGTAGTTGAAGTTGTCGCCAAACGAACCATTATACTCGAGGAAAATGGCGGTCTCGAAGCCGTAACCGCCATTGTTTATAGCCGTATAAAAGCCGTATCCGCCATAGGTGTTCCAGATCGTACCGTCGGTTGCGTCGTAACCAACTCGGAAACCGGCCAGGCTGATGGTGGCACGAAGCAGGAAATCGTCCTCATAGAAGCCCTCACTCGAGGAGAACTCATCATGTGGTTCAGGATCAGTTCCTGTATACGAATCAAAAACTTCCCTCATCCACCAAATCGACGAATGTAGCGTGCCGTATGGGGTTTCGTTGTTGGCCTCCACCTGAAGCCGGGCGCGGACACGAGCAGCGTGATCGGAAACCTCATCGTCATCGTGATCGTGCTTCACCCAGTATTCAGCCTGCACGTAGCCGCCGAATTTCAGGCAGGTGTTGTTGGCGTCGCCCGGGATATAGAACCAGCCGGCACCATACATGTCGCAGACGCGAACATATTCCACCGGCTCCGGCTCGACGACGATCGCGTCTGCAGCCTGGGCACCGGAGACAGCTACCATCGCAGCTGCGGAACCAAGAAGCATGCTCTTGATTTTCATTGTTCTGACCTCCAGTCAGATTACGACAGCCTGCAAGATAGAGCTGCGGGCGTCGCAAGCCGTGTTGGGTCGCATTCGGTCGGGCTGGAGGTTGCGGCAGCGTAGTCGTATCCCGATGAGCAGGCAAAACCTGTTGCCTTCGGCTCAAGGTAAAGCGCGGCAATACAAAACCGGAAGATTGCTGCCGGCAGCCTATTTCTGCTGCTGGTAACCTGCCAGCCAGCGCAGGGTCGACAGGACAAACTCTGCATTCTGGTCCGCAGCAGGATCTGCAAGGCCGAACGGTTCGTCATCGTCGATGCGCTGGGTAGTAAACCCGCCGGCCTCACCGAAGATTGCAACCCGTCCTTGCCCTACTGTCATCGCCATTCCCTGGGAGAGTCCGCTCGCGTCGATGCGGGGCGCCGAGTAGAATTCTTCCGTCAGGCGAAAGGTAAGGATGGCCTCGAATCCGTTCGGGATTTGCAGCAGGTTGGTAGCCTCTTGCGGCGGTATGATCGCCTGGCCGCCAAAGGCGTAGAAGTGTTCGATCCTGCCTATTCCGAGTTCTCCGTCGACAATCGGATGGCTGTTGAGCTTCCCTTGACCATGGCCGTCCGGAGTTCGACGGAAATCGATATGCACATGCTTGTTTTCGCTGATCGAGTCGCTGCGTAGCGCGTGGCCGGTCATGTAGATGGCGCCAAACCGGCCGGCCAGCGCGATCGTACCACCGGCAAAAGGGGAGTGGTCGGCAAGCAGCAGCAGCGAACCGCCTTTTTCCACCCAGGAAACGATGAGATCGAGTTCCGCCTCGCTGTAGATCGAAGGAACATCCATGGTTGAGTAACGGCGATAGTCGCCCTGGCCCGAGCGTGAATACGCATTGACGATGGCCAGAACGTCAGTTTCCGCCAGTACCTCCGCTGTTATCGGGCCGTCGAGCCACTGCACTTTGAAGCCGTCGGTCTCTGCCAGGGCAGCGAAGGGTTCGAACGAGCCGCGCTGGAGGTAGGGGCTGACATAGCGATGGATGACGATCTGCGGGCCACTCCGGGCCGCGTAGGCCGGATTTTCGTTGTTGTAGGCATATTCGCTGAAAGCGGTTTGCCGGTCCCGTGCAAGGGATATGCCGGAAACGGCTACAAACAGCAGTATAGCTGCAATCCGTCCGGCATGCCCGAAACCAAACCGTTTCATCCGGATTTTTCCAGGCTTTTCAGTTCTTCCTCATAGTGACCGATGCTGTCGCCCAGGGCATCGAGCAGGGGGTCGACCTTCTTCTCGAAACGCCGCCATTTGCCCATCGAGGAACTGTAGACGGGCTGGCGGACCTGCCAGGCTGAAAGCGTCTTGACCGACTTCTGGGAATTCTGACGCGAAAGCACGCCATCTTCCCAGTCAAGGCCAAGATGGCCGATCATGGCGCGGGCACACAACTCGGTGTTGCTGACCACGTCTTCATAATGGACATGGTGGATTCTCCCGGGAAACAGCTCATCCCAGTAATCCATCAGTTCAAGATAATGCCGGTAGTAGCGGCCAAGCACCGCGAGATCGGTCTTGTAGTGGTTGTGTGCAGGGGTCATGCCGTTGGTGAAGATCGACACGCAGGTGTCAACGGGATGCCGGCGGCAATGGATGATCTTGGCATTGGGGAAAAACAGAAAGATCAGCCCGACATTCATGAAGTTATGCGGCAGCTTGTCGGTGAAACGCCGTCCGGCGCCGGCGATCTGGTGGGCGCCTGACAGGTAGCCGATGGCCATTTTTGTGATATCGGCCCGTGTCAGGGTCATCATTTTGTTTAGAAAGTCGGTAGTAGGGGTGTGCAACATGCCCAGCTTGCCGGCAATGTCGTCCATCATGGGCATTTCACCGCCGGGAGATACCGCCGAATGGGCTGCCACCAGGCTTTCAACCAGTGTCGTTCCCGAACGCGGCATGCCGACGATGAAAATCGGGCGAGCTTGGCTATCACCCCACTTGGCCCGCGGCTCCATGAACGCTTTGGTAAAGACCCGTCGATTGCTCTCGAAAGCTCGCTCGATGGGAAGGGGCTCGGCAGGCTTCCCGATTGCGTTGGCGGCAAGATAACGCTCGAAAGCGCGATCGAATTCGCCTGCATCCTGCAGCGCCTTGCCAGCACCGAAATGAAGTGCCGCAGTTTGGTAGGATGGCGCGTTCGAAGCGCCGGCAATTGCCGCATCCACCTGTCTGAGATACTCCGGAACCTCCTCGGGCTTGAAACGGTGAATGTTGGAGATGCCGTAGATCGCAAGCGGATGGGTCGGCCGCATCTCAAGCGTTTTTCGGTAGCATTGAAGCGCCTTGTCGTGGTCGCCGATGTAAGTGTGGCAATTGCCGATCTGAAACACCAGTTCCGCATCGTTCGGCGTGAGTGCGAGCGCCCGCTCGAAGGCGTCGATTGCGCCTTGGGGGTCGCCACTGTTTTCTAGTATCTGGCCACGCAGTTGCCAGCCGGCTGCATGGGTCGGCTGTAATTCAACCGCTTTGAGCGAATACAGCTTGGCCTGCTTGAAATCCCGGGCTTCGGCGTTGAGTTTGGCGAGCCAGACGTGCAGATTGGCATCGTTCCTGTGCTGCGGCAGAACCTTCAGAAGGTAACCGATTGCCTGCGGCCATTCGCGATTTGCCTGATGGATCGAGGCAGCGCTCAAAAGAGCGTCGGTGTTTTTCCTGTCGCGTTTGAGCGCAGCCTGTATCTGTCCCATGGCAGACACCCGCTGCATGGGGTTCATGCCGGCAGCTTGTGGCGGGCTGATCATTCGCCGGTTTCTCCGGAAAGCGCTTCCAGCATCCTGTCGTACTCGGCCACCTGTGAGCCGATGACATCGATCAGGGGCTGCAACTGGCTTTCGTAGTTTCGCCAGCGGCCGCTGGACGAAGTGTAGACCGGCTGGCGCACCTGCCACGCAGACAGGGTTCTGACCGAGCGCTGAGAACCTTCACGGTCCATGACTCCATCTTCCCACTCAAGTCCCAGATAGTCGATCATCTTGCGGGCGACCAGTTCCGTATTGACCACCATGTCTTCGTAGTAGACGTCCAGAATGGCGCCAGGAAACAGGTCATGCCAGTGCTGCATCAAACTGCGGTACTGAATGTAATAGAGGCCAAGGGTTTTGAGGTTGGATTTGTACTGGTTGTGGAACGGGCGCATGGAATTGGAATAAAGCGACACGGCATTGTCAAGCGGGTTGCGCATGCAATGGATGATCCTGGCATTGGGAAACAGCAGCTTGATCAGGCCGATACGGATAAAATTGTGCGGCATCTTGTCGGTGAAGTGCGGTGTGGTGCCATGCGCGATCTTGGTCATTTCAAGGTAGTGCTCGGCCATTTCCCGGCTTTGTGCAGGCGTGATGCCTTCGATGCGCGAGACAAACAGCGAAGTATTGTCGGACTGGATGCCAAGTGGTTTGGTGAGGCCGCCCATGTAGGGTTGTTCGTCGCCGGCAGTTATCCGGGAGTGGGCGCCGCATATGCTCTCCGTCAGTGTTGTGCCCGAACGCGGCAAGCCGAGAATGAAAATCGGCTGATCGGTCTCCAGACCGTATCCTTTCTCTTGCCTTGCAGCCATGAACGCCTTTGTGAAACCGGCTTTTGCATTGGCAATCTCGTTGAACACCCTTTTGCTCGACGCCGGAATTCGTAGTTCATTGGCTTTCTTCAGGTATTCGAAGGCCTTCTCGTATTCACCACAGTCCTGGAAAACTTTGCCGGCACTGTAAAGCACGGAGGCCTGGTGCTCGTCTTGCTGCTGGCGCTCGAGAGAGGTCAGAAGCCTCGGCTCGATGGCATCGGCTTCCTCCTTGGTGAACTTGTGATTGTGGCAGCGCCGGTACAGCGCTTCAGCATCGTAAGGGTCGATCTCGATGATGCGTTCATAAGCTTCGTCAGCTTCGGATATCTTGCCGGCACTCTTGTAGCTCTCCGCAAGCTGGTTAAGCAGCATGAGGTGGCTGGGCATGAATTTCAGCGCCCGCTCGAGCAATTCTATGGACTTGTCGGCAGCGCCCATTTTCAACAGGACATCGGAGTAAATCAGATAGGAATCAGGGTCTCTCGGCGCCACATCCAGCAGCTTGCGTGCATATTTCCTGGCTTCGATGAGCTCTCTGCGGTTTGGTGGAAGGCCTCAACCGTGCGCTTGAGGATTTCCGGATCGTTTTTGCGAAAGCTCAGCGCCTTCTTGTAGTATTTCTGCGCTTCATCCCAGCGTTCGTCGGCGGCATGAAGCACGCCGATATTGCACCACAGCTCCGGGTTTTTCGGATCGTTCTTCAGAATGCCTTCCATCTGCCGCATCAACTGCAGGCGCTGTGGAGTGGAGAGTTTTGCCGGATCGACATTCAGCATCAAACAAGGTCCTGTCTTGGCCTGGATTGTGAGTTTCGGCGGATCGATACAATCTAGAACATTGGATGTCCATTTGGAACCATGCCAATCCTGCTTGCTTGCAGCGTGTGTTGATGCCGGAAAAAGACACAGCCAAGCATTACGCTACGTAATTCCTCTTGATATTTGCAGTTGAATCGTGTCCGATGGCCGGGTTTGGGGAGGGAAGACACTCCCGCGCGGTTTTTCGGTGCTCAGTTCGTGGGTTGGATAGCATCGTACCTTGTTGAACCGGCCACCGGCCGGAACGGCTGCGCGGCGTGCAGGTCTCCGGCAAGGGGCTTTATACGGGCTGCAACCGCAGCGGCAGAACCTTTCTTCCCGTGATGTTTGAATGGGCACAGGCACGGTGCAGGCCGCACCATATGGCTGTGCTGCATGTTTGACTGGGCGGTCCGGATTTCGGCGCAGGCAGCGTGATCCGGACGCGCTACCAGGGTCAGTTGGTTTTGGCGTTGCCGCGTTTGCACAAAGCGTGGGCGTCCTGATGCAGCGGGTGAGGTGTTCCCATGTGCAACTGGAAGAAATGGATTTGGCCGGGCATTCTGGCGACGGTGTTGTTGACAGCACTCGCCATGCTGATGCGTTCCGGCGCAATTGAGCAGGACTTGCAATCGAAGGCCCTTGACGGCCTTTCGGCAAACCATGGCTGGGCACAGGTGGCGCTCGATGGGCGCGACCTCACCCTGACCGGGGTAGCCCCGTCGGAAGAGGCGGCCGCTGAAGCGCTTCAGATTGCCGAGGACGCCTATGACGTCCGGGTGGCGAAGTCGGAAACCACATTGTTGCCGATCGCCGATCCTTTCACGCTCTCAGCCGTCAAGGAAGAAGGCGGCAGGATCGTGCTTTCGGGCAGCGTGCCCAGCGAGCAGGTTCGAAGCGGCATCGTTGAGGCAGCCAGGGCTTCGGGTGGCGGGGAGGTCGATGACCAGCTTGCCCTCAACCGTGGCGCGCCGGACGGGTTTTCTGACCTCTCTACATTTGGAATATCGCAGTTGAAGGGCCTCGTTTCCGGCAGCGCATCACTGGTCAATTCCGATCTGTCGGTCGAAGGGTTGGCGGCAACGGCCGATGATTTCGGCTCCATTGTCTCGGCGCTCGCGGGAAGCCTTCCCGGTGGCGGCAAACTCGCTTCCAGCAGCATCACCCCTCCGGCTGTAACGCCCTATACCCTTGCTGCCGAGACATCACCGGAAGGCATGGTGTTGACGGGTTATGTTCCCGATGAGGACAGCCGTTCAGCCCTGCTGGAGGCCGCGCGCGCGGTTTCCGACAACGTCACCGACCGGCTGCAGCTTGCCAGCGGCACGCCGGGCGGCATGTCCTGGCTCGATGCCGGCCGTTTCGCCATTTCAAAGGCGGGCAGTCTGCTCAATGGCACGGCATCCCTGAGGGATACCGTCTTCTCGATTGCCGGCATGGCCAAGGACGCCGGTGCCAAGAGCGCGATCGAAAGCGATCTGGCCAATGCGCTGCCGGCAGGCGTTTCGCTGGGGACCAGCAAGGTCGACCTGCCGATCATCAGGCCCTATGTCTGGAACTTCGAGAACATGGAAGGTTCTGCACCGGCGCTTTCAGGTTACCAGCCGGATGAGGCATTCGGTGTTGCCAATGCCGAGCAGATCAGCGCATCGCTTGGAACCGGCCAACCCGTCACCAACGCGCTTGCCATTGGCGCCGGTGCGCCGCGCGGACTGGCTGCGGCGGCCTCCGTTGCCATTCAGACGGCAAGCCGCCTGATAAACGGCAAGGCACAGATCACCGGAACCGACCTGATGGTTACGGGCGAGGCTTTGTCGGATCAGGCCGCGAGCGAGATCAGGACGAGGGTTGAAAACGCGCTGCCGCCGGGGTTCATCGGCAAGCACGATATCTCGGTGCGCAAGGTGGAAACGGCGACAGCGCTTGATCCCGATCAATGCCAGCAGGCGCTTGTGGATTCACTGGCCGGAAACTCCATCCGGTTTGAAACCGCCAAGGACATCATCCACGAGGACTCCTACGCCCTGCTGGACCGGCTGTCCTTCCTGGTAAAGCGATGCCCGACGGTAACGATCGAGGTTGGTGGTCACACCGACTCCGACGGCTCTGACGATTACAACCAGGACCTCAGCGAAGACCGGGCGAATGCCGTGCGCTTCTACCTCGTCCACAACGGGGTTTTCGTCGGCAGGCTGAAAGCCGTGGGCTATGGAGAAACCAAACCGATAGCGGACAATGCGACGGAAGAGGGCAAGGCCCGCAACCGCCGCATCGAATTCACCGTCATCCGATAGAAAGGGGAATGCCATGTGGTACCTCATCGAACAGCTTTTCCTGTTTCTTGTCATCGCATTCGTTATCGGGCTGATCGTCGGATGGGTAACATCCGAGAAGAAGCCCGTGTAAGCGTCTGAAAAACAGGAGAAAATGTCATGACCATGCTTGTTCTTCAGACACTGCTGCTGCTGGCCATCGCCTACATTCTGGGCTGCATTGCCGGCTGTCTGCTGCATCAGTGGTTTGCTGCCGCACCAAAGGCTGAAACCATGCCTGCCGCGCCGGTCGCGGCGCCGGTCGCAGCGCGCGTAACTCCGCCGGCGCCGCCACCCCCGCCACCCGTGCCGATGCCGGTGGCAGCTCAGCCGAAACCGGCACCGGCAAGAAAGCGTGTCTCCAAGCCCAAACCGAAACCGGCGCCCAAGGCTCCGGCCGCCAGGGACGATCTGAAGCGGATCAAGGGGGTCGGCCGGCAGAACGAGGCCCGCCTCAACGCCATCGGTGTTTCCACCTTTGCCCAGGTCGCCAAGTGGAGCAAAAAGGATCAGGCCGAAATCGGCGAGCGTCTTGCCTTCCCTGGCCGCATCGAGCGCGAGGAGTGGGTCAAGCAGGCGGCCATCCTTGCCAAGGGTGGGGAAACGGCTTTCTCCAAACGGGTAGCCAAGGGCGAGGTTCTCTCCTCAACCGGCAAGGCGGCGAGCAGCGACATCGGCAGCAAACCGCCGACCATTGCCAAACCGCGCGGCGGCAAGGGTGACAATCTCACCCTGATCGATGGCGTCGGCACGGCAATCGAGAAGAAGCTGTTTGCGCTCGGCATCTACCATTTCGACCAGATCGCCCAGTGGAGCGGGGCACATGAAACCTGGATCGGCAACGAGCTCGGTTTCCCAGGTCGTCCGCAGCGGGAGAACTGGGTGAAAGAGGCCGGGATCCTAGCTTCCGGCGGCATGACGGAACATGCCCGGCGCGTCGAGGCCGGCAAGGTGGGCACGAGCCGCCGAACCGGAATCGTGCGGAAGAAATAGGCTCTGCCGGAGCAACGAAAAAAGCGGGCCTGCCGGGAAACCGGCAGGCCCGTTTCTTGTTGCATCGCGGTTATCAGTGCCCGTCGTTCTTGTCGAGAAAGGCGGCAACGCGTTCCGCGATCGGTCTCTCGCCAAGGTCGGGCACGTGGCCGGCATCGGGAACCTCGATCCGCTCCATGCCGGGATGCATCTCCGCCATCTTTCGCACTGTCGATTCATCGAGCAGGTCGGTGTTTTTTCCCCGGATCAGCATCAGCGGATGCTTGGCCAGCCCGGCAAACTGCGCCCACATGGTTGGCAGGGGAGAATCGAGATCGATTTCGGCCAGCGTCTTGTTGAGTTTCGGATCGAAATCCCTCAGCAGCCCCGGTTTGCCCTTGTCGTTTTCGCGGTAGATCATCCGCGCATGGCGCTCCCAGTCCGCCGGACTGCGCGTTGGAAAATCGCGCTCGCCGGCGAGTTTGAGCCGCTCGGTGGCGTCGGCCCAGTCCCTTGCCGAATGGGCCGCCTCGAGCGTCTTCTTGATGCGCACGAGGCCCGCGCCGGCAATTTCCGGCCCGATGTCGTTGAGGATGACCGATTGCATGATGCCCGGCCGCATGGCGGCGAGCAGCATGCAGATGAGACCGCCGCGCGACGTGCCGATGAAGTGGGCATGCTGCAGCCCGGCGGCGACCATTCCCTGGATCGCATCATCGGCTTCGATGGCCGGATTGTAATTCTGCCAGTTCGCATCGTATTGCGAACGGCCCCGGCCGCGATAGTCGAGCGTCAGCACGCGCCGTTTTGTTTCAGCCTCGCGCGACAGATACATGGCAAGCTCGTGAAAGTCGCGCGAATTGCGCGACAGGCCAGAAAGGCAAACGACGGGAACTGCTTTGGCGTTTTCCCAGCCGTAGCAGCGCCCTGCAAGCTTGAGCCCGTCAAAGGCCGAATAGGTTAGTTCCCGCCAGTGTTGCATCTTTACCCGGACCGATCATTGCCTTTCCGCCCCCGCTTGTGAGGCGGCGGCATTCGCCGCTTTCAATACAACTGCAGGCCGGGTTTTCCAAGCTCCGGCGAAAGATACCGTCCGATCCGGCAAACGCCGCCTCCCTTCACCCTGTTTGCAGCTTCCGCTTGCCGTTTGCCGGGTGCATGGGTATGGTCGCGCGGTTTCCGCAGCAGGGCCATTCCGCCCGCATTGCAACACCTGCACGTTATGGAGTGAAAATCATGTTCAGGGGATCGTTCACCGCGCTCGTCACACCGTTCGACAGCAAGGGCCAGGTGGATGAGAAGGCCCTTCGTGAATTCGTCGAATGGCAGATTGCCGAGGGCAGCAATGGCCTGGTTCCGGTGGGTACCACCGGCGAATCGCCGACGCTGAGCCATGAGGAGCATGACCGCGTCGTGGCGATCTGCGTCGAGGTCGCCAACAAGCGCGTGCCGGTCATTGCCGGTGCCGGTTCCAACAACACCGCTGAATCGGTACGCCTTGCCAGACATGCCGAGAAAGTCGGCGCAGACGGTGTTCTGGTGGTCACGCCCTATTACAACAAGCCGACCCAGCGTGGCCTGTATGAGCATTTCAAGGCGGTCGCCGAGGCGGTAAGCCTGCCGGTAATCATCTACAACATCCCGCCGCGCTCCGTGATCGACATGACGCCGGAAACCATGGGCCGGCTGGCAAAGGATTTCGCCAACATCGTTGGCGTCAAGGATGCGACCGCCAAGCTCGACCGGGTTAGCGAACAGCGCATGACCTGCGGCAAGGACTTCATCCAGCTTTCCGGCGAGGATGCGACGGCAATCGGCTTCAACGCCCAGGGCGGCGTCGGCGCCATCTCGGTGACGGCCAATGTCGCGCCGCGCCTCTGCTCAGAGTTCCAGCAGGCAACACTGGCAGGCGACTTCGCGACCGCGCTCGACTACCAGGACCGGCTCATGCCGCTGCACAAGGCGATTTTCATCGAGCCCGGCCTCGCCGGCGCCAAATATGCCTTGTCGAAGCTCGGCAGGGTCGAAAATGTGGTGCGCTCGCCGCTGACCACGGTGGAAGCTGCCACCGCGCAGGCAATCGACGCGGCAATGGCCCATGCCGGCCTGCTGAACTAAATCATTTCACGTTTCACCGGAAACGGGCAGGGCGGGGTGCACGCGCATTCCGCTTTGCTTTGACACCCGCTTCGCGGATAAGAATGGCCATGGCCAAGAAGAAGAAAGACAATACCAACGGCAAGCTGATTGCCGACAACCGCAAGGCGCGCCACAACTACGAGTTCGTGGAGACGCTGGAGGCTGGCCTGGTGCTGACCGGCACGGAGGTAAAGTCGCTGCGCAACGGCAAGGCCAACATCGCCGAGAGCTATGCCAGCGAGGAAGGCGGCGAGATCTGGCTGATCAATTCCTACATTCCTGAATATCTTGAAGGCAACCGCAACAATCACGAGCCGCGCCGCAAGCGCAAGCTGCTGCTCAACAAGCGCGAAATGGCGAGGCTGTCCCAGGCCGTCGCCCGCGATGGCATGACGATCGTACCCAACAGGCTCTATTTCAACGAGCGCGGCCGCGCCAAGCTGCAGATCGCGCTCGCCAAGGGCCGCAAGGCCCATGACAAGCGCCAGGTTTCCAAGGAACGCGACTGGAAACGCGAACAGGGCAGGCTTCTCAGAGAAAAGGGTTGATATCCGGTCGTGATTTCTGAAATCGAGGACTTTTTCGAAAAGGGTTGTGGCCGCTGCGCACGCTTCGCAACGCCTGACTGCTCTACCCGGAAATGGTCCGCAGGTTTGGCTGAATTACGCCGGATCTGTCTCTCGGCCGGTCTTGCCGAGACAGTGAAATGGGGCCATCCGTGCTACATGGCCGCTGGCCGCAACATAGCCATCATTGGTGCATTTCGCGGTGATTTTCGCCTGACGTTCTTCAATGCTGCGCTGATGAAGGATCCTCGGTCCGTACTCGAAAGACAGGGCGAAAACACGCAACACGCCAACATGATCAGCTTTGCCGGCGCAACACAGGTGTTGCAGTCCGAGCCCGTGATCGTGTCCTATCTGCAGGAAGCGATCGCTTATGCCGAAGCCGGGATATTGCCGGAACGCGAAGACAGTCCCCTGGAACTGCCTTCCGAGTTGATCGATGCTCTCGATGGCGATCCCGAGCTTGCCGAAGCCTTCAACAGGCTGACTCCCGGCAGACAGAAGAGTTACGTGATCAATCTGGCTTCGGCGAAAAAATCCGAAACGCGGGTCGCTCGAATCCTCAAGTTCCGCGACCGTATTCTTGCTGGCAAGGGCGCCACAGAGCTTTGAGGGTTTAGAGAATGCATCCAAATCCGATTTTCAGGAAGGAAACAGAGGAAAGAAACATTGCCTTTGCCCGTCAGCGCAGCTTCGGTATCCTGGCGGTAAACGGCGAAGAAGGTCCCTTGCTCAGCCACATCCCGTTCAGTCTTTCGGAAGACGGCACGTATCTTGAAGCGCATCTGGTTCGTTCCAATCCGATCCTTCGACTGCTTGGCAAGCCGCAACCTGCAGCCGTGGCCGTTTCAGGCGGCGATGCCTACATCTCGCCCGACTGGTATGGTGTCGAAGACCAGGTGCCGACCTGGAACTATGTCGCCGTTCATCTGCGCGGCATGCTCAAACGCCTGCCGGATGAAGAACTCCATCCCGTCCTTGAGCGCCTGTCGGAGAACTTCGAAACACGGCTGAAGCCGAAAAAACCCTGGACCATTGCCAAGATGGATCAGGAAATCTATCGGCGCATGCTGCGCCAGATCGTGCCCGTCGCCATGGACGTTGCATCCATCGATGGCACCTGGAAACTCTCCCAGAACAAGACGGATGAGGTGCGTCTCGCTGCAGCCGATGGCTTGGCTGGAACTGCTGCCGGGATCGGCAGTGAAACGGAAATGCTGGTCCACCTGATGCGCGGGGCAGGGCAGGGCAGAAATACAGCCTGAAGAACCGGCTTGCTGCCGCGCCATTTGATCCCGATCAAGGAATTCCATGGCAATTCGTGAATGTTTGCCTTCGTAACTTCAGGAGGCAATCATGAACCGTCTCGCCTTAATGATTTTCATCATGGCTTTTACCACCATCACCGGGATCATCGTGGTGGCGCTGCTCACCATGAACATGTCGGAACCGTACCACTTCTACGCAGCGGCCGGAGCTGGAGCCGTGATCGCGGCGATCGCCTCGGTGGTGATTTCCAAGCAGATCAGGACCTGACGAAGCCGGCAGCCTCGGCAAAGACTGCCGCAAACATCTGCGGCGTCAGCCTGCCGGTGTTCGTATTGTAGCGCGAGCAGTGATAGCTGGAGAAAATCCGGTATCCGGCGAGTTCTGTCTTCCCGCCATGGCGGAAGGGGTGTGCGGCAACCCGCCCGCCCAGCGCCCGCGTCGTTGTGTCATGGGCGATCTTGCCGAGCGTCACCAGCGCCTTGAGGTTGGGGAACCGTTCAAGCGTTGCCAGTAGAAACGGCCGGCAGTGGTTGATCTCGGCACCGACCGGCTTGTTTTCGGGCGGTACGCAACGCACGGCATTGGTGATCGCGCACTGCTTGAGTTGCATGCCGTCGTCCGGGTCGGCGCAGTATGTGCCCTCGGCAAAACCGAAGCTGAGCAGCGTGGCATAGAGCAGATCGCCGGCATAGTCTCCGGTGAACGGCCGGGCGGTGCGGTTGGCGCCGCGAAGTCCCGGTGCAAGGCCGATGACCAGCAACCTGACATCTTCGTCGCTGCCTGCCGACCAGGTGTCGACCGGTCCGTTGTGCCAGTCCGGCTCCCGTTCACGCCAGTGCTGGCGAAACGCCACCAGCCGTGGACACAGCGGGCAATCGTGCGGCGGGTCGGGGACAGGCGGCATTGTATCGGTTGGAACGCGCATGCTGCGCAGCAAATCAGGCCACCCGGCGACATGCAAATGCCGGATCATGCCATCAACAGATTAGCGAAGGGAGTTGACGGCTTGCGGCTCCCGCCGGTCAATAGTCCTCGTCGTCCTCATCTTCATCCTCGTCATCGTGATGGCGGGGAGCGGGGCGTTCGGAGGCAGCGCGTCCGATCTCGTTTTCAAGACTGGCAAGCTCGATGAAGTGATCGGCCTGGCGGCGCAGGTCGTCGGCGATCATCGGCGGCTGGGTGGTGACGGTCGAGGCCACCGACACCTTGCGGCCCTTGCGCTGCAGCACCTCCACCAGATAGCGGAAATCGCCGTCGCCGGAAAACAGCACGAAGTGGTCGACCGTGCTTGCCAGTTCCAGCGCATCGATGGCCAGTTCAAGGTCCATGTTGCCCTTGACCTTGCGGCGGCCCGAAGCGTCGGTGAACTCCTTGGTCGGCTTCGTCACAACCCGGTAGCCGTTGTAGTCGAGCCAGTCGATCAGCGGGCGGATGGAGGAATATTCCTGGTCCTCGATCAGCGCCGTGTAATAATAGGCGCGCAGCAGGTAGCCGCGCTTCTGGAACGACGACAGCAGCTTGCGGTAGTCGATGTCGAAACCGAGTGCCTTCGACGCCGCATAGAGGTTGGCGCCGTCGATGAACAGGGCGATCTTCTCGCGGGGATCGAACATGTCTCAATGGTCCTTGCGCAATCGCATTATGAAAGGGCGGAGGGCAGGACATCCGCACCGGGCCCGAACCGGGCGCGGTGTTGGCGGGGGAGGATTGCCACGTCCGCTCGGCGTTGTATGCGATCCAAATGTGTCGCAATTCCGTTGGCGTCAAGATGCTGCGCCTGCGAAGCTGTGTGCAGGTGCGGTTTTCCTTGATTTTGCCCGACTGCTGCGGTACAGCGCGGACCAATTCCCGAAACGGACCGTTTGAATGAAAGGGGCAACCCATGGCCCGAGTTACGGTTGAAGATTGCATTGACAAGGTCGACAACCGCTTCGACTTGGTCCTGCTTGCCAGCCACCGCGCCCGCCAGGTGTCGCAGGGCGCTGCCATCACCGTCGACCGCGACAACGACAAGAACCCGGTCGTGGCGCTGCGCGAGATTGCCGACGAAACCCAGACCGCCGACGATCTGACCGAACGGATGATCGAAAGCCAGCAGACCCAGATCGAGGTCGACGAGCCGGAAGAGGACCAGATGGCCCTGCTCATGGGCGCCGAGGCCGCCGACAAACCGGCCACCGACGACATGACCGAGGAAAACCTCCTGCGCGCGCTGATGGAAGCCCAGGGTCAGGGGTAAGGCCACCTTGCCCGGACAACCTGCGCCCCAGCTTCCCGAGCTCGACCCCGAGGAACTCATCGCGCAGGTTCGGGCCTACAACCCGAAATCCAATGCCGAGAAGATCCGCGAGGCCTTTTACTACGGCATGAAGATGCACGAAGGGCAGTACCGCCAGTCGGGCGAGCCCTATTTCACCCACCCGGTCGCGGTGGCCCATGTGCTCGCCGAACAGCGGCTCGATGACGCGACGATCATCACGGCACTTCTGCACGACACGATCGAAGACACCAAGTCGACCTACCAGGACGTCGAAAAGCATTTCGGCCGCGACGTGGCGGAGCTGGTCGACGGGGTGACCAAGCTCACCAACCTGCAGCTCTCCTCCACCGCCGCGAAACAGGCGGAAAACTTCCGCAAGCTGTTCATGGCGATGTCGAAGGACCTGCGGGTGATCCTGGTCAAGATCGCCGACCGGCTGCACAACATGCGCACCATCCGGCACATGCGGCCCGAGAAACAGGCGCAGAAAAGCCGCGAGACGATGGATATCTACGCGCCGCTTGCGGGCCGCATGGGCATGCAGTGGATGCGCGAGGAGCTCGAAGACCTCGCCTTCCACGTGCTCAACCCCGATGCCCGGGCCTCGATCATCCGCCGCTTCATCCGGCTGCAGCGGGAATCGGGCGACGTGATCAACAAGATCACCACCGATATCCGCAAGGAACTCGACAAGGCCGGGATCGAGGCCGATGTCTTCGGCCGGGCCAAGAAACCCTATTCGATCTGGCGCAAGATGCAGGAGAAGGACCAGCCGTTTTCGCGGTTGTCCGACATCTACGGCTTTCGCATCATCACCCACAGCGAGATGGACTGCTACCGGGTGCTCGGCGTGATCCACCAGCGCTGGCGGGCGGTGCCGGGCCGGTTCAAGGATTACATCTCCCAGCCCAAGTCGAACGGCTACCGCTCGATCCACACCAGCGTTTCGGGCCGCGACGGCAAGCGCGTCGAGGTGCAGATCCGCACCCGGCAGATGCACGAGGTGGCCGAGGCCGGGGTCGCGGCGCATTGGTCCTACCGCGACGGCGTGCGCGCCGAAAACCCCTTCGCCGTCGATCCGGTCGACTGGCTCGCCGCCCTCACCGAGCGGTTCGGCTCCTCCGAGGACGACGATTTCCTCGAGCACGTGAAGCTCGAGATGTATTCCGACCAGGTGTTCTGCTTCACCCCCAAGGGCGAGGTGGTGAAGCTGCCGCGCGGTGCCACGCCATTGGATTTCGCCTA
>JAMLIH010000079.1 GCA_023954255.1 Phyllobacteriaceae bacterium
CCCGCTTCCCAAAGCGGGAATCAGCACCGCTAGGAGGCATCAAATCCGGCGCTTCCACAGGCGTAAGGCAGTGCTTCGGATGCTGATTCCACCACATTTCCGGGCTTTTTTCACCGAGTTATCGCTGACAACGGGCATGCAACCGAAGTTTCGAGCCGGCGAATCAGGTCAAGGGGATGCAAACATCCCGCCTGACCAGGCTAATTCCCTTATCGCGTTACGATTTCCGGCCCCATCAGGCTGTAGGGCAGCCAGGTGGAGAGCGGTTCGACATAGGTGACGAGAATCAGGAAGGCGAACAGCACGGCAACAAAGGGCAGCGCCGCCTTCACGACTCGCACCAGGCTCATACCCGTTATCCCTGAAGTGACGAACAGGTTGAGGCCGATCGGCGGGGTGATCATGCCGATTTCCATGTTGACCACCATGATGATGCCGAGATGGACCGGATCGACGCCCAGTTCGATGGCAATCGGGAAGACTACCGGCGCCACGATCAGAAGCAGGCCGGACGGCTCCATGAACTGCCCACCGATCAGAAGCAGGATGTTGACCGCAATCAGGAAGGTGAACCAGGTAAAGCCGTAGTCGAGCATGACCTCGGTGATCGCCTGCGGAATGCGCTCGGAAGTCAGCACATGGGCAAACAGCAGCGCATTGACGATGATGAACATCAGCATGATCGTCGTTTTCGAGGCATCGACCATCACCTTGCGGGTGTCCGGATCGAAGAGAGCGGGGAAGAAATTGCGCGCCATGAGCGCAAAATTGCGCCCGAAAACCGGCAGGCTGGCCGCCCACATGGCCGGAATCCGGCCGGCGCTGCCGCCGCGCCAGAGCGCGTAGAGGATGCCGGCGGCAATGGAAAACGCCGCGCCCCACAGCGCCCTGCCGCCAAAGGTTACCCCTTCCCATTCCGATGTCACGAAGAAGGAGAGCACCATCCACACGAAGAAGAAGGAAACCATGTAGACGATCGACTTGAAGCCCAGGCGGGCCTCCTGGCCGTCACCATCCACAACCCAGTCGCTGTTCTTCATCGGGCCCATGTCGCGATAGATGAACAGCGCGATGAAGAAGGCATAGACGGCGGCAACGGCGGCGGCTTCCGTCGGCGTGAACACGCCGCCATAGATGCCGCCAAGGATGATGATGATCAAAAACAGGCCCCAGCCGGCCTCCTTGCCGCCCTGCAGTATCTCGCCGAAACCCTTCCAGGGCTCCGCCGGCAGGTTCTTCATGCGGGCTACCACGTAAATTGCCGTCATCAGCATCAGGCCGGCAACGATGCCCGGCACGACACCGGCAAGAAACATGCGACCGACGGAAACATCGGTTGCAGCCGAATAGACCACCATGACGATCGATGGCGGGATCAGGATGCCGAGCGTGCCGGCATTGGCAATCAGCCCGGCGGCGAATTCCTTGGAATAGCCGACCTGGCGCATGCCGGCGATGGCGATGGTGCCGATGGCGACCACGGTTGCGGGCGAGGAGCCTGAAAGGGCTGCAAACAGCATGCAGGCGAGAACCGAAGCCATGGCAAGCCCGCCCCGGAAGTGCCCCACGGTGGCGATAGCAAAGCGGATGATGCGCTTGGCGACACCGCCGGTCGACATGAAGGCCGAGGCCAGAATGAAGAAGGGGATCGCCAGCAGCGTATAGTTCTGAGAGGCGGTAAAAAGCTGCAAGGCCACCGACGACATGGAGTCGGACGAGAAAAAGGCGATGACGATGATCGAGGAAAGCCCGAGGGAAACCGCCACCGGCACGCCGAGAAAGAGCAGGCCGAGAACCAGAATGAAGAGAATTGCCGTTTCCATGTTTCCCCCCTCAGTCCTTCAGCACGTCTTTGTTCTCGGCGACGAGATCTTCCGCCTCGTGGCCGGCGATGATCAGTTCACGCTCTCCGCGCCATATCTGGACCATCGCCTGCAGCGCCCGGTAGCCGAACAGGGCAAGCCCCACCGGCAGGATCAGATAGGCGATCCAGCGCTGTACACGCTCCTGCACGCCCAGGCTCTCCTGCACCCATTCGGGATAGCGCAGGTCATCAAGGCCGATGCCGAGCTTGAACATTCTGGTCCAGTAGTCGACCGCTCCGCCCTTTGAATTGGCGCCGAAAAACTCGATCCAGGTCGCCGAGAGCAGCATCGCCGCATAGAGGAAGGCGCACAGCGCACCGAATATGGCCACTATCCTGAACAGGCCGGGCGGCAGAACGCGAATGAAGGCATCGACGCCGAGATGGGAGCCGATCTTGACGCCGTAACTCATGCCGAACAGGATCAGCCAGGCAAACAGGATGCGGGTGAATTCCAGCGCTCCGCCCCAGCCGGTATTGAAACCGTAGCGGGCGATGACCTGGATGAAGGAAACCAGGGTGATCGACGCAAGCAGAATGGCGATCACGTTTTCCTCGAACCGGGTAACCGCTTCCGGACTGTATCTTTCCCACAGCCAGAACAAGGCAATGATGACCGCAATTGCCAGATAGGGCCAAAACTGGCTCATGATCCCCTCCCCGCGCCGCACGGCGCTGCTGTTGCTTCACCCTGCAGCCCTCCTCCCGGGCGGCAAGGCATGCAAGCCTGATCATTCTTGTTGCAAGTATAGACCGGCTCCGCAGCCAGCAACAGATGTGCAGGCGCGAAAACTCCAGCCCTTTGCGTTTGCCGTCCGGACGGGCAGCAGGCGCAAAGGGGAGCGGGCAGTCTGCCCGCTCCCGGAGATGAAGGTCAGTTCGAAGCGTTGGAGGCTGCGGCTGCCTCGATGAGGTCCTTGCCGATGTCACCTTCAAACTTTTCCCAGACCGGCTTCATGACGTCGACCCAGGCCTGACGCTGTTCGGCGTTCAGTTCGCGGATCGTGCCGCCGGCGTCGAGAATGTTCTGACGGTTCTGCGCTTCCTTGTCGGCAACCTGGCCGTTCGCCTTCATGGTTACGTCATCGACGATGGCGACAAACTGGTCACGAATGTCGGCATCAAGCCCGTTGAGCCATTCGGTGGAGGTGACCAGCAGATAGGCGAGCAGCTGGTGGTTGGTTTCGGTGATGCCGTCCTGCACCTCGAAGAATTTCTGGGTGTAGATGTTCGACCAGGAGTTCTCCTGTCCGTCGACAACACCGGTCTGCAGGGCGCCATAGACCTCCTTGAAGGCCAGTTTCTGGGCGGAAGCGCCCATCGCTTCGATCATGGCAACGGCCACGTCGGAAGTCTGGACACGGAACTTGAGGCCGGCAGCATCAGCCGGTGCAACCAGCGGCTTGTTGGCAGAGAACTGCTTGAGACCCGAGGACCAGTAGCCAAGGCCGGTGTAGCCCTTGTCTTCCATCACCTTCAGCAGGTCCTTGCCGGCATCCGAGGTGGTGAAGGCATCAACCGCCTTCAGGCTTGCAAACAGGAACGGCAGGTCGAACAGGCGATATTTCAGCGTATAGGCCTCGAATTTCGACAGCGAGGGGGCTGCGAGCTGTACGTCGCCGAGCAGCAGTGCTTCAAGCACCTTGTCATCATCATAGAGTGTCGAGTTGGGGAAGACCTCCATACAGGCCTTGCCGTTCATCTCGTTGTTCACACGCTCGGCCAGCATGGTCGCGGCATCGCCCTTGGGGTGGCCGGTGGCTGCAACCACATGGCTGAACTTGATGACCATTTCGCCATCGTCGCAGTTGGCAGCGGCACCGAAAGCGGTGGTGGTCAGCAGGCCGGCTGCAATGGCAAAGGTTTTGAGGAATTTCATGGATGTACCTCCCGTTGATAAAGTGTCCTCCAGGCCCGGATGGACCAGGCTGGCGGCAAAGAGCCCAAGCGGATGCCGCGCGTCAAGGATTCCTGAAAGGCAAATGTGACCAATCGGTGTCCTGCCAAGAAGAATGGGTGGAAACGGTAACATCGCCCGCCCGGCGTGTGTCGTTTTCCACCCGCCGGTTTCGCCGGTCCGGCGTCTCGGCACTGAAAGGAAGCGGTTATCGGGCGAAATCGCACGTCTCGCGGTGCGATTCCTACTCCTTGTCCAGATAATCTTCCCTGGACAGGCCGTGGCGCTGCATCTTCTCGTAAAGCGATTTGCGGGAAATGCCGAGGCTCTCGTAAACCGGCTTCAGGCTGCCGCCATGAGCGGCAAGGCTGGAGGCGATCAGCTTGCGCTCGTGCCTGGCCATCTGTTCGGCGAGCGTGTCGCCGGTGATCTCGCCAAGCGCTGCCGCGCCTTCTCCGAACAGGTCCAGACCCAGGGCAAAGCGTTCGGCAACGTTCTTCAGTTCGCGCACATTGCCGGGCCAGGGACGCGACGGCAATCCGGCCAGCAAGGCGGGCGGGACGGCGCGCGGTTCCACATGGTGGCGGTTTGCCGCCTCAACCACCAGTCCTGAAAACAGGAGGGGTATGTCGCCCGGACGGGCGGCCAGTTCGGGCAGACGTATCGTCATCGCGTTGAGACGGAACAACAGGTCCTGACGAAAGCGGCCCGCCGCAACCTCCTTGGCGAGATCGACCTTGGAGGCGGCGATGAAACGGACATCGAGTTCGATGGTTTCATTGGAGCCCAGCCGGCTGATCGATCGGTCCTGGAGAACCTGCAGGAACTTGATCTGCAGTTCGAACGGCATGCTTTCGACCTCGTCGAGGAAGACCGTGCCGCCGCGTGCATGTTCCAGCCTGCCGTATCGTGCCCTGAGTGCGCCGGGAAAGGCGCCAACCTCGTGGCCGAACAGTTCGCTTTCGAAGTGATCGGCTGGGATGGCGCCGCAGTTGATGGAGACAAAGGGCCTTTCAGCCCGCTCGCTGAAGCGGTGAATGGCACGGGCGGTAAGGTCCTTGCCCGTGCCGGTTTCGCCGACGATCAGCAGGTCCATGCCGGCCTGTGCCGCCGCCCTGATCTGTTTTCGCGTCTCGCGCATGATCTCCGAGCGCCCCGGCAGGATCGCCTCGAGTTCGTCCGTTCCCCGGGCGCCGGAGCGCAATCGGCGAACTTCCAGGGTCAGCGCCCGCTTCTCCAGCGCCTTTCTGGCCACGGCGATCAGATGTGCGGTGGTGAACGGCTTTTCGATGAAATCATAGGCACCACTGCGCATGGCCTCCACCGCCAACTGGATATCGCCATGGCCCGTCACCAGGATAACCGGCACATCGGGGTCGATTTCCAGTACCCGGCCGAGGAGCGAGATGCCGTCCATGCCCGGCATGCGGATGTCGGTAATGATCACGCCCGAAAAGCCGGGTGTGATCTCGGCCAGGATCTTTTCGGCCGTATCGAAGCATTCGAGGTCGAGACCATCGAGATCGAATGCCTGACGGGTTGCGATGCGGATGTCCTCCTCATCGTCCAGAAACAGGAGACGGCCTTCCGCCGGTTGACGCCCGGCTTGCTGGCTGTTGCCGGGATGTCCGGAGATGGCGGGGTCGGTGGTCATTGGGCGGCTACCGTCTGGCGGAGCCCCGGCCGGGCCCCGCTATCCGCCGCATCTGCCGGCCAGGCTTCCAGTTCGATGCCGAATTCCGCTCCGCCGTCGGGATGGTTCCTGGCGGTCAGCTTGCCGCCGAAATCGCGGATGATGTTGTAGGAAATCGAAAGGCCGAGGCCGAGGCCCTGGTTGACGGCCTTGGTGGTGTAGAAGGGATCGAACATCTTTTCCGCCACTTCCGCGGTAAAGCCCGGACCGTGATCGCGTACAAGCAGGAAAATTCTCTCGTCCCGGCGATGGGCGGTAATTTCCAGATCAGCGGGCGTTTTGCCGCCGCGGCGGCTTTTCCTTGCCGGGCCCGACCCCGTTTCGCCGGCCGGCTGCGCCATCGCATCGAGTGCATTGGTCAGCAGGTTGATCACCACCTGCTGCAACCGGTTCATGCCGGCACGTACCAGCAGGGGCTCGTCGGAAAGATCCACAACAACTGAAGCGCGGCTTTCCGCAATTCGGCCTGCCGTCAGTTCCAGCGCGCCGTCGATGACGTCCCGCAGGTCGACTGCCATCGTGCGTTCCTGCGGTCTGCGGGCAAAGTTCTGCAAATCCTTGCTGATCGCCGCCATGCGGGCTGTCAGTGCGGCAATGCGGGTAACGTTGTCCTCGGCTTCCGTTGTCCGCCCCCGCTTGAGATATTGTGCCGCATTGTCGGCGTAGGAGCGGATTGCCGCCAGTGGCTGGTTGAACTCGTGGCTGAGGGCCGCCGACATCTGGCCAAGGGCGGCGAGCTTGCCTGCCTGGACAAGTTCCTGCTGGGTCTTGCGCAGGCGTTCGTTGGCCAGCGACAATTCGCGGGTACGCTCGCGCACCGTGCGCTCGAGACGGATGGCATTGGCGCGTTCCAGCCTGATCTGGCGAATGCGATTGAGCCAGCGGTTGGCCAGTCCCATTGCAGCCACCATCAGCAATGCAGCGCCGAGAAGGCTGATCAGTGCTGCCTGATTGCGGGCTTCTGCGATGGGCCGCAGGTTTTCCAGAACATGAAGCCGCCATCCGACCGGATTGATCGCACGGGTAAACAGTGCGTAGCGTTCGCCGTCGCGTTCGATTTCCGCGGCCAGACTTGCCGGATGCAGCATCGCCATCAGGCCCTCGTCGTTGGAGAACTCGATGGCCTGAAGGTCGCGCGCCACGATCTCCTGCCGGCTGTCGGTGGCGAAAACCGGCTTGCCGGAAAGTGTCCAGGCCCTTTCGATTGCCTCGATGGGGGCAAGCACGATCACCGAGCCGGCATGCCGGCTGCCGATGCGGATAGAGGATGAAAAACCGTAGGCGCGCTTGCCGTTGGCCAGCTTGACCGAAGACCTGCCCAGCCTGCCCTGCCCCGTCGGCACGCTCAGTCCGGGCGAATCGGCAATGGTTTCGGTTATCAGTCCGGTCACGCCAGCCAGGATACGGCCATCGGGGTCGGCGATCGCGATATCGAGGCTGCCGGAAAGCCATGTGGTGTCCTCCAGCACCGATCTGAGTGCGGGGTCCTGAGGCAGAAGCGGGCTGCCGGATACCAGGTTGGTCACTTCACGGCGCCGCGCCAGCACCACGGGTACGAAACGCTGCTTGTCGAGCTGGCTGACGATGGTTTCGGCCTGAAGGCCCAGGGTTTCGCCGGCGGCATCGCGAATGCCGGTTTCGGCGAGCCGCGTGGCGCGGGTGGTGGCAAACCAGAAGGCAGCGGCAGACAATGCCAGCAGCAGGCAGAACAACAGCCCCTGAACCAGCAAGGGCCTGCGCAACAGGCGCGCTATCCTTTTCACGCCCCCTCCCTTCTCATGCCTCTTGTCATGCACCGGCGCCCGGAAGGCGCCATCGCAGTCATGAAGTATAGAAAGGGAAAACGGCAGGGTCCATTGCCTACTTCGATGCGTACATCGATCCGGCGGACGGCCGGAGCGAAAGGCTGCGGCTACATCGGCCGCGGAAGATCGCGGAAGACCTTGAGGATATCCGCCATGACATCGTCGCCGAGTTCCACATTCGCGGCAGCCAGATTGGTCTTGAGCTGCTGCATCGAAGTGGCACCGATGATGACCGATGTCATGAACGGCCGCGTCAGGCAGAAGGCGAGCGCCATCTGCGCCAGATCGAGGCCATGCCTTGCAGCCACTTCCGAATACCGGGCAATCGCCTGTTCGGCCTGGGTGGTGTAGCGGCCGTTTAGATTGGGCTGCATGGAGCGGCGCGAACCGGCGGGAATGGCGCCATCGAGATATTTGCCGGAAAGCGCGCTGGCACCAAGCGGCGAATAGGCCAGCAGGCCAACCTTTTCGTGCACGGCCACTTCGGCAAGATCGAGGTCGAAGATGCGGCAGATCAGCGAATACTCGTTCTGTATGGACACGACCCTCGGCAAGCCGTGCCGTTCCGAGGCTTCAACCCACTTGCGTGTGCCCCATGCCGTCTCGTTGGAAAGGCCAAAGTGCCTCAGCTTGCCCTCGGCCTGCAGCTTCTGCACCTCGCCCAGCATGTCGGCGATTTCGCCATCCACATCGCCCAATTCAAGGTCGTGGGGATCCCAGTCCCAGTATTTGCGGAAATGGTAGGACCCGCGATTGGGCCAGTGAAGCTGGTAGAGATCGATGTAGTCGGTCTGAAGCCGCTGCAGGCTCGCTTCCAGCGCCTGGCGCAGGATCGCGCCGGTTACGCGGGCGCCGCCGCGAATGTCCTTGTTGCCCTCGCCGGTTACCTTGGTGGCGACCACCAGCCTGTCGCGATCCGCCCTGCCTTTCAGCCAGTTACCGACGATCTTCTCCGTCAGCCCGGTGGTCTCGGCAAGGCGCGGCGTGGTGGGATACATTTCCGCCGTGTCGAAAAAGTTCACCCCCTCGCCGACGGCATGGTCGAGCTGCTCATGCGCCTCGGCTTCACTGTTCTGGGAACCCCAGGTCATGGTGCCGAGGCACAGTTCGGAGACGCGCGTGTCCGTGGTTCCAAGCGGGTTGTATCGCATGTGAAGGCTCCGGAAAGTCTGGAATCGGCTGAATGAGGCGGGAGCGCCTATTTTGACCGCCCGGCCCGGCTTTGCAAGCGGCCCTCTGTCTCGAGCCAGCGCACGAACTCGTCCAGCACGCCCTGGACACCGGAAAACCGCTCGCGGGAAAAGACCGTCAACATGGCGCTGGTAAGGCCCGACAGTTCAATCATGGCCTGGCGGTGGAGCACCCTGCCCTTGTCTGTGATTTCAATGTGCTTCGAGCGGCGGTCCCGGGCATCCGTGCGGGTGAGCGCGAGCCTACCGGCGATGAGTTGATTGAGCAGGCTGGTCAGCGACCCCCGTGTCAGGCCGAGCATGTCTGCTGCCGCCATCGGGGTGAGCCCTGCCCCAGCACCCTCGTCTGCGGCCCGCGCCTGTTGCAGGAGCAGATCGAGCAATTCGAACTGGGCGAAGGTCAGATCACCCGGCAGAAGCCTGCCGGCGGAAAGCCGCATCAGCCGCGCAGCCTGGTCGGCGGAACGGTAAAAGCGGTACAATGCCTCGGCTTCGCTGGTGCGCATGAAACGCCTCTTCAGGCAGTGATTTACACCAGTTTAGCCCAGATATAATTTGATTTCAAATTATTATCAGAAACTCAATAGCTATTTAGTTTGATACCAAATTATATGCTGAAAACTAGGTCGGAATCCCGCGCAAATCCGGGCAGAGGGTGCGGCATGCCCTCCTTGCGCCGGACGCGATTTCACTCGCCGGCAAGCGCGGTGGCGGCAAACCCGAGCCGGCCGAAGCCCGGCAGCTTGATTGCCGGATGGCGGACATCCACGCCGGCAACGAGGCCGAGAAGGTTTACCTCAAGCCCGCTGCGCATGCCCGCCGAAATGCCGGCAAGACCGCCGAAGCTGAGCTTGGCATCGAGGCCGTCCGCATCGACATGCCAGAATCGGCCCCACCGGCTTCCGTCGGCGAGATAATCCCGTCCGACCGCCGTCGACGGCAGCGTCGCGTCGAGTTCCGGCACCTGCCGCAACACGTGGGCAACGAAGGAATTCGAGTTCGGCCCCGGCCAGATGCGGTATCCGCCGCGGGCCGAGTGGGGATAGGCGGCAATTGCCGCCTCGACCTTGGGAATGAGGCGAGCGGCCCTCTCACCGCGCACGGTTTTGACGATGAACGGCGTGTTGGAATACCAGCGGGCGTCCGCCGCATAGGCATTGCGGCGCACCGGATTGCCCCAGCCGACCTTGTCGTAGCGGTCATAGGCAGAAGCCCCTGCCCGCTTGGCAACGATCCAGCTATGGGTCGACAGCGCGCCCTTCAGCCCGCCGGTGCGGGCGGCCATGACGTGAATGACGGCTTCGCGCTCGCTTGCGGCGGTCGGCAGAATGCCGGCGGACGACCAGTCCGCTTCCCGCCACGATCCGGGACGGTCGAGCGCCAGCCACCAGCCGGCGGAAAGCGCCGCGGGAAACAGGAATACGGCCAGCAACACAAGAAGCAGGCCTTTCGTCCACCGCATCATTCTTCCGGTCTTTCGCATGCAAAACTTCCTCGCCGCGCGGCGCAGATGCCCGGCAGTACCAGCCTGCCCCACTTGTTGCAGCACGGCAAAAAGGCAGCATCGTGATTGATTTGCGTCAAGGCCGGCACGGAACCGGCCTGCTAGGGAAATGCGCGGCTTGAGGGGATGGTAATCGCGGGAGGTGGCGTGCGACCCGCTTCCTGCGATTTGCCAAGTTGAAATTGTGCCGAAACCCGAACTTATCCAACACCATCCACAGCCCCACAACGGTGCGGATTAACCATCCCAGCCGTCGTTGATTGACTCTTTTCCGGACATCGGCTTGGTTAATGAAGGGTTAACCGTTGCGGGGTTCCGGCAGTGTTGCGTAAAGGGAAACGCCTTTCACCCGGTTTTGGAGCGGGGACAGGCAGGCAGGCAGGACTTCGGCCGCCGCCAGGCCGGAATTTTCGCCCGGGCGCAGCGGCTTTTGTTGCCGCTTTGCCGGCACTCCTGCTGGCGCATGGCGCGGCCCTTGCAGGAGACCCCTTCCAGCATGTCGGCCAGCTTACCACCCAGCCCATCGGTCACTACGAATACTGCCGCCACCACCGGCAGGACTGTTCCATCCAAAGCTGGTCGTCAAAGCCGGTGAAGCTGACCCGCGAACGCTGGCAGCAGATGCTTTCGGCCAACATTGCCTCCAACCAGGCGATGGAACCGCGCAGCGACCAGGAAATCTACGGCATCGAGGAATACTGGCACCTGCCCGACCAGTCGACCTTCTACGGCGACTGCGAGGACTATGTTCTGATGAAGCGCAAGACGCTGATGGATCAGGGCTGGCCTGCTTCGGCCCTGCTGGCAACCGTGGTGCTGCAGCCCAACGGCGAGGGCCATGCGGTGCTGACCGTGCGCACCGACAAGGGCGACTTCGTGCTCGACAATCTGGCTGATGAAGTGCGCCGCTGGGACAAGACCGGCTACAAGTTTCTCAAGCGGGTAGCGGCGCGTCACTCCGGCCGCTGGGAAGACATCCTCGACAGCCGCTCGATTGTCGCCAGCATCCAGCGTTCCGAATAGACCCGAAGGCGAATAGGCTCAGAGGCCGTCCGCAAGCTCGTCTGGGAAAGCCTGCTCCTTGCCGCACAGACCACATTCGAGAAACTTCTTGCGTTTCTTCTCCCATTCGGCCCGCTGGCCGGCATCGACGGTCTTTCCGGTGATGACGGGATCAACCTCGCCGGCATGGGGATGGGGCAAATTGGGGGCCTTGCCATCGGCAACCAGAACCACATAGGGCGCTGCCATCGGGCTCGATGCAGGCGCAGCAACAGCAAGCGCCATGAACGCAGCTATGGCATAATGGCGCGCGCAGGCGCGCCGGCGGGCGGACTTGAGAACATGTTTCATGGTTTGGTCCCTGCCAATAACCATTCGGGGCGGCTTGAAGACTGCGCCGCAAAGGTTAATTGCGCGTTAAGGATGTACAATTCCTGACGTGGATTCCTGCCGGGGGATATCCGGTGAAGAGACACCGGCAGTGGGCAGGCAAGCCTTTCCTTGTCCGATCAAAGCGGTATAAGGCTCAGACGGGGGCGTGAAGGGCTGGGGAACGTGCTGGAGCTTGCACCGGGAAATCCGCGAAGCATCGTCTTGGCCTGGCTTACGATTGCCTGCCTGCTGCTTGCCGGCTGCACTTCCCTTCCCGGTCAACCGATGTCTGCCGGTCCCGCACCGTCTGCAACCCCCTCAGCGCCGCTCGCCTGGGACCGGGCGCCCGGCTGGCGTTACACCAATGCCGGCGCACGCCATACCGAATACCCCGGCGCAAAGCCCTGGGCCGATCACCTGAAGAAATTGTCGAAAGGCGTCTTTGCACGCGACAACCCGCTGCCGCCCGGCCATGTTCTGGATCCGGCGGAGGCCCGCCGCCAGTTTGCAGCAGGCGGAGATGCAGCCGCCCGGGGCGGGCTGGCGATCACCTGGTTCGGCCATGCCAGCTTTCTCATCCGCGCCAATGGAGTTGCAATCCTGACCGATCCGATCTTTTCGGAAAAGAGCGGCCCTGCCCCCTTCGGCATCCGCCGCATGGCGCCGGTTCGGCCCGATCCGGCAATCATCGAACATCTCGATGCCATCATCGTTTCGCATGCCGATTACGACCACATGGACAGGCAGACACTCATCGATCTGCGCAAGCGGTTTCCCGGCGCCCTGCTGATCGTGCCGGCAGGCACCGCGCCGATTGCCGCCAGCATGGGCTACGGACCGGCACAGGTGCTGGAACTGCCCTGGTATGAAACGCAGCTTCTCAAAAGCAACCGGATTACCGCCGTTTCCGCCGTTCACGGGGTCCGGCGGCTGCCCTGGCCGATCAATTTCTCCCACTGGAGCGGTTACCGCCTCGATCTAGGCCGCCATCGCCTGTATTTCGCCGGCGATACTGGGGCTGGCGATTTCTTCGGGGAAATCAGCCGCCGCGCCGGCCCTGCGGACATCGCAATGGTGCCGGCGGGTGCCTGGTCACCCCGGGATTTCGAAAAGCCGTTTCACGTCAATCCGACCGAAGCGATGGAGCTTGCCGTTGCCTCCGGCGCGCGCGAGGCGATTGCGATGCATTGGGGCACCTTCCCGCTGTCACAGGACAAGTCCATCGACCAGAAGCAGCGCTTTCTGGATGCAGGCCGCGCAGCGGGCCTGAAGGCAACCGTGATGCGCGCCGGCGAGACGCGGGTGTGGCGGTAGAGCGTGTCATGCTTAGCTGGGAGCGGTTTGAATGGATGGATTTTCGCATCCGACGAGGAGAACACCGCAGAGCATAGCCTTAGCTATGGTCGAGGATTTCGACGAAGTCAGGGCGGAAAAGACACCACAGCAGGGAGTTCGAGCATTTGGGAAACATGCTCTTTCTGCAATCGTGTGAACTTGGTTCTTTGGCCTTCGGTCTTCGTCGGAAAAAGCTAACAGTGCCTGCACTGCGTCGCTTTTCCCTCCTGGCCGAAGACCAAACTCCCTGCGTTCAAACGATTCCATCTAAGCATGACACGCTCTAAAGCGCCTGTCCGCCACTTTCAATTTCGTTCCGAATCGCTACATTCCGGCAGATGCCGGAACCCACGAAACCTCTTCACCAGATCACGCCTGCAAGAAGCGCAGCCGATGCCCCTGCCGGCGGACAGCCGGGAGGGATTGCAGCGCGCGCGCTTGCCTCACGCCAGGCAAAGCCGGCCAGCTATCTCGAGGGACTCAACCCTGAGCAGCGCACGGCGGTGGAAACGCTTGAAGGGCCGGTTCTGGTCCTGGCAGGTGCCGGCACCGGCAAGACAAGGGTGCTGACGACGCGCATTGCCCATATTCTTGCGACCGGACAGGCATGGCCGTCGCAAATTCTCGCCGTCACCTTCACCAACAAGGCTGCCCGCGAGATGAAGGAGCGCATCGGGCGCTATGTGGGCGAGCAGGTCGAGGGCATGCCCTGGCTCGGCACCTTCCACTCCATTGCCGCCAAGATCCTGCGCCGCCATGCAGAACTCGTCGGGCTGAAATCCTCCTTCACCATTCTCGACACCGACGACCAGATCCGGTTGCTGAAGCAGCTCATCCGTGCCGAGGGCATCGATGACAAGCGCTGGCCGCCACGGGTGTTTGCCGGTCTCATCGACCAGTGGAAGAACAAGGGGCTTTTGCCGGAGCAGATTTCCGAGGGCGATGCCCGCTCCTTTGCCGACGGAAGGGGCCGCGAACTCTACCGGCTCTATCAGGACCGGCTGAAGGTTCTCAACGCCGTCGACTTCGGCGACCTGCTGGTCGAGAACATCCGCCTGTTCCGGGAAAACCCGGATGTGCTGGCGGAATACCAGAACCGCTTCCGCTTCATGCTGGTGGACGAATACCAGGACACCAACGTCGCGCAGTATCTGTGGTTGAGACTGCTGGCGCAAAGGAGGGCTTCGCCTCATCCTCAGCTTGTCGAAGGACAGGGCGAAGCAAACACCCCCACCCTTCGACAGGCTCAGGGTGAGGGTGAACACCCCAATATCTGCTGCGTCGGCGATGACGACCAGTCGATCTATGGCTGGCGCGGGGCGGAGGTCGACAACATCCTGCGCTTCGAGAAGGATTTTCCCGGCGCCAGGGTCATCCGGCTGGAACGAAACTACCGTTCGACCGCGCACATTCTGGGGGCTGCCTCCCATTTGATCAGCCACAATGAAGGCCGCCTCGGCAAGACACTGTTCACCGATGCCGCCGATCCGGATGATCGGAAGGTGATGATCGCCGCCTGCTGGGATTCCGAGGAAGAAGCCCGCCAGGTGGGTGAGCAGATCGAGCAGTTGCAACGCCAGGGTCATGCGCTCAACGACATGGCGATCCTGGTGCGCGCCTCCTTCCAGATGCGCGAGTTCGAGGACCGCTTCGTCACCCTCGGCCTGAATTACCGGGTGATCGGCGGACCGCGCTTCTACGAGCGCATGGAGATCCGCGATGCCATGGCCTACTTCCGTGTGGTCTGCCAACCGGCCGACGATCTCGCCTTCGAGCGCATCGTCAACACGCCAAAGCGCGGCATCGGCGAGGCGACGCTCCGCATTGTCCACGACCACGCCCGCAAGAAGGGCATTCCACTGTCGTCGGCCGTGCGCGAACTGGTTCAGACGGAGGAATTCAAGCCGAAGGTGCGGGCGGTGCTTGCCGGGTTGATGGACGATTTCTCGCGCTGGGAGGACCAGCTCGACGCGGCACCCCATACCGAGCTGGCCGAGACCATTCTGGACGAGTCCGGCTATACCGAGATGTGGCAGAACGACCGCACGCCCGAAGCGCCGGGCCGTCTCGACAACCTCAAGGAACTCATCCGCTCCATGGAGGAGTTCGAGAACATGCGCGGCTTTCTCGAACATGTCTCGCTGGTGATGGATGCCGAGCAGAACGAGGAACTCGATGCCGTTTCGCTGATGACGCTGCATTCGGCCAAGGGGCTGGAATTCGACACGGTCTTCCTGCCCGGCTGGGAGGAAGGGCTGTTTCCCCATCAGCGCTCCCTCGATGAGGGCGGGCGCTCCGGACTGGAGGAAGAGCGACGGCTTGCCTATGTCGGCATCACACGGGCACGGGAGCGCTGCACGATCTATTTCACCTCCAATCGCCGCGTGCACGGGCTGTGGCAGAATTCGATCCCCTCACGCTTCATCGACGAATTGCCGGAAGCGCATGTGGAAGTGCTGGAACCTTCCGGCAGCTATGGCGGATATGGCTCGCACCGGGTTGGCGGGGGTTATGGCGCGTCGCGCTTCGATACCTCCGATCCCTTCACCTCGTCCTACTCCTCGCCCGGCTGGCAGCGCGCCCAGCGCGGCAATGCTAGGCGCGCGTCGGGCACCCACGGCGATCCGGTAAGGAACAACTGGGGATCGCGCTCGGG
>JAMLIH010000008.1 GCA_023954255.1 Phyllobacteriaceae bacterium
GGCTCGACCAGTACCGGCTCGACGGGGTGAAGCTGGCGGCTGCGGCCTTCACCAATCTCGGCCGCGACCACATGGACTATCATCCCACCGTCGAACACTATTTCAATGCTAAGATGCGGCTTTTCGCCGACCTGCTGCCGAAGGGGTCTCCGGCGATCATCTTTGCCGACGATCCGTGGAGTGAAAAGGTCGAGGCTGTTGCCCGGGCCGCCGGTCATGATGTGCTGACCGTCGGACGCCATGGCGACTATCTTGCGCTGAAGCGCGTCGAGCATGAACGGTTCGGACAGATCGCCGAAATCCGCCATGGCGATACCCACTACCGGGTGGAGTTTCCGCTGGCAGGCGATTTCCAGATTGCCAATGCGCTGGTTTCCGCCGGGCTTGCCATCGCCACAGACAGCGATGCGCCGGCGGTGATGGAACGGCTGCACACGCTGAAAGGGGCTTCCGGCAGGCTGGAACTGGTCGGCTATTCGGCGAGCCATGCCCCCTGCTACGTGGATTACGCCCACAAGCCCGATGCGCTTGAAAACGTGCTGACGTCGCTGCGTCCCTTCACCACCGGAAAACTTGTCTGCGTCTTCGGCTGCGGCGGCGACCGCGACCCCGGCAAGCGGCCGATCATGGGCGAGATCGCCAGCCGTCTGGCAGATACGGTCATCGTTACCGACGACAATCCGCGCAGCGAGGAACCGGCAACGATCCGTGCGCAGATCATGGCTGCTGCCAGGGGAGCAACGGAAATCGGCGACCGGGCACAGGCCATTGGCGAGGCGGTCGCCATGCTCGGCAAGGGGGATTGCCTCGTCGTTGCCGGCAAGGGACACGAGACCGGCCAGACCATCGGCGGCGTCACCCATCCCTTCAGCGACCACGAAGTGTTGCGAAATACACTGGCTGCCGCCGGGGGCAAGGCAGCATGAACCTGCTTTGGGAGAGCGATGCGCTTCTGGCCGCAACCGCAGGCCGTCCTGTCGGTGCGATGCCGGAAGGCATAACCGGCATTTCCATCGACACCCGGACGCTGCAGCCGGGCGATGCGTTTTTCGCCATCAAGGGCGACCGAATGGACGGTCATGACTACGTGACGGCGGCGATGAAGGGCGGAGCCGCGCTTGCCGTGGTGGCGGAGGAAAAGCTGGTGGCGCTTGGCGGTATCCGCATTCCGCTGGTCGTGGTGCGCGATGTACTGGAGGCGATGCGCCAGCTTGCCTCGGCGGCCCGCGCCAGAAGCAAGGCGCGGATCATCGCGGTGACGGGCAGCGTCGGCAAGACCACCACCAAGGAGATGATGCGCACCGTGCTCGCTGCGTCGGGCTCGGTGCATGCTTCCGTCGCCTCCTTCAACAATCACTGGGGCGTGCCGCTCACGCTTGCCCGAATGCCGGCGGAAACGCGTTTCGGCGTCTTCGAGATCGGCATGAATCATCCCGATGAAATCCGGCCGCTGGTCAAGCTGGTACGTCCGCATGTGGCGGTGATCACCAATGTTGCGGCGGCCCATCTCGGCGCCTTCGACAGCATTGACGCCATCGCGCGTGCCAAGGCAGAGATTTTCGAAGGTGTCGTGGCCGGAGGCTACGGTCTCGTCAACCATGACGACAAGCGCTTCAGGCTGTTGAGCGATCTCGCCGCAGCGGCAGGCCTCGAGCATCTGCGGACGTTCGGACGCAAGCGCGGCAGCGATTACCGGCTGAAAAGCGTTTCGGTGGAAGAGGGCGCTTCGCATTTCGAGGTTGCCGTTCAGGGCAAGGTGCACCGGGGCGTGCTCAACGTGCCGGGCGAACACCTGTTGTCGAACCTGCTGGCAGTGCTCGGCGCGGCGCATCTTGCCGGCGCCGACATGGAAAAGTCGCTGGAAGCCTGCGCTTCGATCCGCACCGGCAAGGGCAGGGGCGAGCGTCACGTGCTGAAGCACGGCAAGGCACGCTTCACGCTGATCGATGAAAGCTACAACGCCAATCCCGCCTCGATGCGGGCGGCGATCGCGGCGCTCGGCCAGACCGAACCGGGCGCGCGGGGACGCCGGATCGCCGTTCTGGGCGACATGCTGGAACTGGGCAAGGCGAGCGAAAAACTGCACCGCGAACTTGCCGCGCCGATCGAGGAAAACAACGTCCAGCTTACGCTTACGGTCGGCGAAGACATTGCGCGGCTTTCCCAAGTTCTCGGTAAGAGGAAGTCAGCCGGCCATTTCAGCAGCTGGAAGGAAGCCGAAACAAAGCTCGCTGAAATCTTGCGACCGGGCGATGTAGTCATGGTAAAGGCTTCCAACGGATTGAGATTCGGGGAACTGGTGGCAGCGCTCGTCGGAAAATACTCCGGCGAAGGCAAGGCAGCCGGCGGCAAGGTGCAGGCTAGCTAGCGCCCGGGTGCCATACGGCCGGTGAACGCCGGAAAGGGGAAGCAGAACCATGCTCTACTATCTTTACCAGGAATATGCGGCGACCTTTTCCGGGTTCAACCTTTTCCGCTACATAACATTCAGAACCGCCGGAGCACTGGTGACCTCGGCGTTGTTCGTCTTCCTTTTCGGCCCCGCCATCATCGCCGCGCTGCGGCTGCGCCAGGGCAAGGGACAGCCGATCCGCTCCGACGGACCGGAAACCCATTTCGCCAAGGCCGGTACGCCGACCATGGGCGGGCTGATCATCATCGTCGGCATCCTGGTATCGTCGATGATCTGGGCCAATCTCGGCAGCGCCTATGTCATCGTGGTGCTGACCGTCATGCTCGGTTTCGGGCTGATTGGATTTTACGACGACTATCTGAAGGTGACGAGCGCCAGCCACAAGGGCTTTTCCGGCAGGGTAAGGCTGGCGCTCGAGTTCCTGATCGCCGTCATTGCCTGTTTCGCCATCATGGCAAATGGCGAGCAGCCTTTCTCGTCCTCGCTGACAATGCCCTTCTTCAAGGACGTGCTGATCGACCTCGGTGTTTTCTTCGTCGCCTTCGGCGCCTTCGTCATCGTCGGGGCGGGCAATGCCGTCAACCTGACGGACGGGCTTGACGGCCTGGCAATCGTGCCGGTGATGATCGCAGCCGCCTCCTTCGGGGTGATCGCCTATCTTTCCGGCAACGCGATCTTTGCCAACTATCTGCAGATCCACTTCGTACTGGGCACCGGCGAGATAGCGGTGTTGTGCGGAGCGGTGATCGGGGCGGGGCTCGGCTTTTTGTGGTTCAACGCGCCGCCAGCGGCGATCTTCATGGGCGATACGGGCTCGCTTGCGCTGGGCGGCATGATTGGCGCCATCGCGGTCGCCACCAAGCACGAGATCGTTCTGGCCATCATCGGCGGGCTTTTCGTGGTCGAGGCGATGTCGGTCATCATCCAGGTGGTTTCCTTCAAGCTGACGGGAAAGCGGGTATTCCGCATGGCGCCCATCCATCACCATTTCGAGAAAAAGGGCTGGACCGAGAGCCAGGTGGTCATCCGGTTCTGGATCATCGCGGTAATCCTGGCGATGGTCGGCCTTTCAACCCTGAAACTGAGGTAGCTGGACAAAAGACGTGATCGCGGCGGACACGGCAAAGGGAAGGCGGATCGCCCTGTTCGGGCTTGGCGGGTCCGGTCTGGTGACGGCAAGATCGCTGCTTGCCGGCGGCGCGGACCTCGTGTGTTTCGACGACAATCCGGCGAGTGTCGGGAAGGCTGCAGCCGAGGGACTGCCGACCGGCGATCTGCGGCAAACCGACTTTTCCGGCATCGACGAACTGGTACTGGCACCAGGCGTGCCGCTGACGCATCCCAAACCGCACTGGACGGTGGAACTGGCATCCAGTGCCGGCAAGTCGGTCATCGGCGATGTGGAACTGTTCTGCCGCGAGCGACGGGCGAAAAGTCCCGGTTGCGCCCTTATCGCCATCACCGGGACGAACGGCAAATCGACGACCACGGCGCTGATCGCCCATCTTTTTGCGTCGGCGGGCCGCGACGTCCAGATGGGCGGCAATATCGGCACGGCGGTGCTGTTGCTCGACGAGCCGGCGCCGGACAAGATCTATGTGGTCGAATGTTCTTCCTATCAGATCGATCTTGCGCCGACGCTCGACCCAAGTGTCGGCATTCTGCTCAACCTTTCGCCGGATCATCTGGACCGGCACGGCACGATGGAAAACTACGCGGCGATCAAGAGGCGGCTGGTGGCCAATGGAGCCACGGCCATCGTCGGTGTTGATGACAGCCACTCGGCAGCCATTGCCAGTGAGCTAAGAGCATCGGGCCATGCGGTGATCGCGATCTCGGCCGAGGGCGCCATCGATGACGGCATCTTCTTTGCCGAGGGGTGTCTTTGGCGGGCAACGTCCGGCAACCGCGAGAAGCTGTTCGACATGTCGGGGGCTCCGGCACTGCGCGGTGCCCACAACGGCCAAAATGCAGCCGCCGCCTGGGCGGCAGGCGAGCAGGCCGGTCTTTCCGCCGCAGAACTGCGCCAGGGACTTGAAAGCTTTCCCGGCCTCATCCACCGCATGGAGCCGGTGGGCAAGCTCGGTGACGTGCTGTTCGTCAACGATTCCAAGGGCACCAACGCCGATGCGGCGGCGAAGGCGCTTTCCTCTTACCGCAACATCTTCTGGATAGCGGGCGGACTTGCAAAGGAAGGCGGGATCGAGCCGCTTCATCCCTGGTTCGGGCGTGTCGCCAGGGCCTATCTCGTCGGCGAGGCGGCACCACAGTTTGCAGCAACGCTGGGGGTTGCAGTACCCTATGAGATATCGGGCACGATCGGCCAGGCAGTTGCAAGCGCGGCAAGGGATGCGGCGGCATCCGGACTCGACGAGCCGGTCGTGCTGCTGTCGCCCGCATGTGCCAGCTTCGACCAGTTTCCCAATTTCGAGGTTCGCGGCGAGGCCTTTCGCCAGGCGGCCAAATCACTTAAAGGCTTTAGAACCATGAAGGAGTTGGCACCATGATCAGCCGTGCGGACAGGTCACAGCTCGCCGAATGGTGGCGGACCGTCGATCACTTCCTGCTGGGAATGATCATGCTTCTGGTATTGTGCGGTTTCCTGCTGTCCTTTGCCGCCAGTCCGCCGGTGGCCGAGCGCATCGGGCTTGAGGCGACCCATTTCACCATCCGCCACGCGGTCTATCTCGTCCCGTCGCTGGCGCTCCTGATAGGACTTTCCTTCCTGACGCCCAAGCAGGTGCGCCGCGCGGCGCTGATCCTGTTTGCGATCTCCATTCCGCTGTTGCTGGCAACGCTGTTTCTCGGCGCCGACGTCAAGGGCTCGCGGCGCTGGATATCGCTTGCGGGCTTCTCGCTGCAGCCTTCGGAATTCGTCAAGCCGGCATTCGTGATCATTTCAGCCTGGCTGTTCGCTGAAAACACAAGGCGGCCGGAAATTCCGGGCAACCTGTTTGCCATCATCCTGTTTGGCATTGTCGCGGCGTTGCTGATCGCCCAGCCCGATTTCGGCCAGACGCTGCTGGTCGGCACGGTGTGGGGCGGCATGTTCTTCCTTGCCGGTATGCCCTGGGCATGGATCACGGTTCTGGGAGGACTGGCGGTGTCCGGTATCGTCGCCGCCTATTTCTTCTTTCCCCATGTCGCCGGACGCATCGACCGGTTCTGGACGGGAAGCGGCGACAACTTTCAGGTCGAGACGGCCCGCGAGGCGATCATTTCGGGCGGCTGGCTGGGCCAGGGCGCGGGCGAGGGAACGGTGAAGCGTTATCTGCCGGACAGCCATACCGATTTCACCTTTGCGGTTGCCTCGGAGGAATTCGGCATCATCGCAACCATCCTGCTGGTCAGTGTGTTCGCCTTCGTCGTGGTGCGCATCCTCAACACGGCATTGCGCGAGCGCGACATCTACATCCGGCTGGCAGCCAGCGGGCTTGCCATGCTGTTTGCCGTTCAGTCGATGATCAACATGATGGTGACACTGCAACTGGTGCCTGCCAAGGGCATGACGCTGCCGTTCATCTCCTATGGCGGTTCGTCGCTGATCGCCATGTCGATCACCATGGGTTTTGCGCTGGCGCTGACGCGGCGGCGGCCGGAAAGCCTGCGCGGGCCGCAGACCGGTCTCGATCTCAGGCCCTACTCACCGGCGCGGGGAGCTTAGATTTTGCAGAAGCCGATCCTGCTGGCGGCCGGGGGAACCGGCGGGCATCTGTTTCCGGCCGAAGCGCTGGCGCATGAACTGGTGGCCCGCGGTTACACGCCGGTACTGGTGACCGACAAGCGCGCCGAACGGTTCACGGCCGGCTTTCCCGCAGGCGGCATTCATGTGGTTCCCTCGGCGACCCTGGCGTCGAAAAATCCGCTGACCGTTTTGCGCACGGCCTGGACGCTGTTCAGGGGGTATCGGCAATCGGCGAAGCTGATCCGGCAGATCAGGCCGCTGGCGGCGATCGGCTTCGGCGGCTATCCGACCTTGCCGCCGATGGTTGCGGCAACTGCGGCAGGCGTGCCCGGCATTGTCCATGAGCAGAACGCCATTCTGGGCCGTGCAAACCGGCTGCTTGCGTCACGGGTGCAGCTTATCGCCACCGGCTTTCGCCAGGTCGGCAAGGCAGCCGATACGCCAACGCTCGAAACCGGCAATCCGGTTCGCCCGATGGTCTCCGCAGTCAAGGATGCGGCTTATCCGAAACGCAAGGCATCCGACCGGCTGCGCCTGGTCATTTTCGGCGGCAGCCAGGGCGCGCGGTTTTTCAGCGAGGCATTGCCGCCGGCGCTCGGGAAGCTGAGCGACGCGCAGCGCGGGCGGTTCTCCATCCTGCAGCAGGCCCGCGAGGAGGATGAAGCTGACCTGCGCAAAGCCTATGCCGGATTGGGCATCGAGGCGGAAATCGCGCCCTTCTTCGCCAGCATGCCGGAGGAGATTTCAAAAGCGCATTTCGTCATCGCAAGGGCGGGTGCTTCCAGCATCACCGAGCTTGCCGTCATCGGCAGGCCCAGCCTGCTGGTACCGCTGCCGGGTTCGCTCGACGGCGATCAGGCAGCCAATGCCATCGCCATGGCGGAAGCCGAAGGCGCCTATGTGGTCAAGCAGTCGGAACTCGATGCGGACCGGCTGGCTGGCTTTCTTCAACTGGCGCTCGATGAACCCGAAAAGCTTGCCGGCATGGCAGCGAATGCGAAAAAGACCGGCATTGCCGATGCGGCGAGGCGGCTTGCCGATTGCGCCGAATGTGTTATCAGCGGCGGCGATATCACCGCCCTCAAATTCTGATTGTTCACTGCGGACGTTATTCCATGAAAATGACAGCCAATATCGGTACCGTTCATTTTGTCGGCATTGGCGGCATCGGCATGAGCGGCATCGCCGAAGTGCTACACAATATCGGCTACAAGGTGCAGGGTTCCGATCAGGCTGAAAGCGCCAATGTGGAACGGCTGCGCGCCAAGGGCATCACCGTCCATATCGGCCACAAGGCTGAAAATCTCGGCGAGGCGGAAGTGGTGGTCGCCTCCAGTGCCATCAAGCAGGACAATCCCGAGCGGGTGGCCGCGCGCGAACGGCGCATTCCATTGGTTCGCCGGGCGGAAATGCTGGCTGAACTGATGCGCTTCAAGAACGCGATCGCCATCGGCGGCACCCATGGCAAGACGACGACGACCTCCATGGTCGGCACGTTGCTGGAAGCAGGCGGGCTCGACCCGACCGTCATCAATGGCGGCATCATCAATCACCTCGGCACCAATGTGCGGCTTGGCGATGGCGACTGGATGGTGTGCGAGGCAGATGAATCCGACGGCACGTTCCTGAAGCTGCCCGCCGATGTGGCGGTGGTCACCAACATCGACCCCGAGCATCTCGATCACTATGGCGACTATGATGCGGTCAAGCGGGCATTCCGCGACTTCGTCGAGAACGTGCCGTTCTACGGCTTCGGCGTGTGCTGTATCGACCATCCCGAAGTGCAGGCCATGGTCGCCAACATCACCGACCGGCGGGTTGTGACCTATGGCGAGAATAGGCAGGCCGATGTGCGCTTCCACAACATGGAAATCGTCGGGCCGAAAAGCCGTTTCGATGTCGAAATCCGCGACCGCAAGAAGGACGAGACGCTGACCATTGCCGGGCTCGAACTTCCGATGGCCGGGCGCCACAACGTGTCGAATGCGACGGCCGCCATTGCCATTGCCCATGAACTGGGCGTCGGCGAGGAAGGCATCCGCAAGGGGATATCCTCATTCTCCGGCGTCAAGCGGCGCTTCACCCATACCGGAAGCTGGAACGGTGTCGATATTTTCGACGATTACGGCCATCATCCCGTCGAGATCAAGGCAGTGCTGAAGGCGGCACGGGCTGCGACCTCCGGCAAGGTGATCGCCATCAAGCAGCCGCACCGCTTTACCCGGCTGCGTGATCTGATGGGCGATTTCTGCGCCTGTTTCAACGATGCGGACGTGGTCATGGTGGCGCCGGTCTACCGGGCGGGCGAGGACCCAATCGAGGGTGTAAGCGAGCATACGCTGGTTGCCGGCCTGAAGGCCGCCGGCCACCGAAATGCCAGTGTCATTTCGGGGCCTGCGGAAATTGCCGCCAGGGTTGCCGAGATTGCCCAGCCCGGCGATTTCGTTGTGTTCCTCGGTGCCGGCGATATCACCAAATGGGCCCATGCGCTGCCGGGCGAACTGGAAGCGCTCGGAAAGAAGTAATGTCAAGCGCGGGCGAAGCATTGCTGGAGCGCCTGTCGGGGGAACCGGACGGAATTCGCGGCCGCCTGCAGGCCGATGCCGACATGTCGAAACTGACCTGGTTTCGTGTCGGCGGCCCGGCAGACCTGCTGTTTCAGCCTGCCGATGAAGACGATCTCGCTCTGTTTTTGAGCCGGTTACCGGCAGAAGTTCCCGTTACCGTGGTCGGTGTCGGCTCCAACCTGCTGGTGCGCGATGGCGGCATCGAGGGCGTGGTGATCCGGCTCTCGGCCAAGGGCTTCGGCGCGGTCGAGCAGGTTTCCGGAACACGGCTCAGGGCGGGGGCCGCGGTGCTCGACAAGAAACTTGCCGCCGCAGCGCTCGAAGCGGGCATTGGCGGCTTTGCCTTCTATCACGGTATTCCCGGCGGCATCGGCGGGGCGCTGCGGATGAATGCCGGTGCCAACGGTACGGAGACGACCCAGCGCGTCGTTGAGGTGACGGCCATCGACCGGCAGGGCAGGCGGCATGTGCTTTCCCATGACGACATGGGTTATACCTACCGCCACAGTGCGGCTGCGCCGGACCTGATCTTCACTTCCGCGGTTTTCGAGGGCGAAGTGCAGGACCGCGAGCAAATCCGTCAGGCGATGGATGCGGTGCAGCATCATCGTGAAACCGTTCAGCCGGTCAAGGAAAAGACCGGCGGCTCGACCTTCAAGAATCCCGAAGGCCATTCTGCCTGGAAGCTGGTGGATGAAGCCGGCATGCGCGGCCATCGCATCGGCGGCGCACAGATGAGCGAGATGCACTGCAATTTCATGATCAATACCGGGGAGGCGACAGCCTACGATCTGGAAATGCTGGGCGAAACAGTCCGGCGAAAGGTCTTGGAAAATTCGCGAATTCGTTTAGACTGGGAAATCAAGCGCATCGGGCGATTTGCTGACGGAGCGGAAGTTCCCGAAGGCATCTGACCGGCGCGGCAGGCGCGTATAACAAGCTGGGGACAAGCTTGCAGCCTGAATAATGCGGCAACACCGGCGCAAAGCCGGGACAAGTAATCAAACAGGGAAGAACGAACATCCGGCCGGGATATCACCGGCAACGGGTGGATTCTGATTCAGGTCCCGGTTTGTGCGGGGCCACGGTAGCGTTAGCGGAGACAAGCCGGATGACGGCCAAGCATGTGGCGGTGTTGATGGGGGGATGGGCGTCCGAGCGCCCCGTCTCGCTTTCTTCCGGCAATGCCTGCGCCGACGGGCTTGAACGGGCCGGCTACAAGGTCACCCGGGTCGACATGGACCGCGATGTTGCCGATGTCCTCAAGAAGCTGAAACCGGATGCGGTCTTCAACGCCCTGCACGGGCCGTTCGGCGAGGACGGCACCATTCAGGGCGTGCTGGAACTGCTGCAGCTTCCCTACACCCATTCGGGAGTCCTGGCTTCCGCGCTTGCCATGGACAAGGAAAAGGCCAAGACGATCGCCAGGCAGGTCGGTGTTCCCGTCGCGGAGGCGAAAATCGTCACGCGCGAGGAAGCTGCCGACAAGCATGTCATGGCGCCGCCCTATGTGATCAAGCCGGTCAATGAGGGGTCGTCCTTCGGCGTCCTGATCGTGCGCGAGGACCAGTCGCATCCGCCACAGGAACTGTATTCGGCCGACTGGCCCTATGGCGAGCGAATCATGGTCGAACGCTACATTCCGGGGCGCGAACTGACCTGTGCGGTAATGGGCAATGTGGCGCTCGGAGTGACGGAAATCATCCCGGAAGGTCATGCCTTTTACGATTATGACGCAAAATATGTTCAGGGCGGCTCAAAACACCAGTGTCCGGCAGAAATTAAACCAAATATTTACCAAAAGATTCAGACACTGTCGCTGAAGGCCCATCAGGCGATCGGATGCAGGGGCGTGACCCGTTCGGACTTCAGATTCGACGACGGACCGGCAGGGACGGGCGAGCTAGTCTGGCTTGAGATCAACACCCAGCCGGGGATGACTCCGACCTCCCTTGTACCCGAGATCGCCGCCCATGCAGGGCACACATTCGAAGAACTCCTTACCTGGATGGTGGAGGACGCAAGTTGCAACCGCTAGGCCCCCTAGCCCCAAACGACGGATTTGGGAACGGACTCGAGAACGGATTTGACGGAATGCCGCAGGCGGCTTCCGGCAGCCGTATCGTGCTGCCCCGGCTGCTGCGCAGGCCGGTGCGCCATTTCCTGCGCCTGTTGACCGGCGGCATCCGTTTTTCAAAGCGCGGCCTCGCCGTCTCCGCCCTGGCGGCGGTTGCTGTTTCCGCCGCGGTCCTCGTCTATCAGTCGGGCCACGGGCGTCTCATCGTCAATAACGTTTCCCAATCCCTCGGCATCACCGTCAGCCGCTACGAAATCTCCGGCAATGTCGAAACACCGGACTCGGATGTCGTTGGCCTGATCGCGGCCACGCCGGGACATGCCATCCTCGAATACGACGTCGACGCCGCCCGCAAGACGCTGAAAAAGCATCCCTGGATATCGGATGCGGTGATCAGCAGGGTCTACCCCGACACGATTTCCATCGAGATCACCGAATACCCGCCGATGGCGCTGTGGCAGGCGCCCGAAGGGGTGAAGATCATCGGTGAGAACGGCCGCATTCTGGCCGATTACGACGGCAACCCGCGCGGCCTTCCGCTAGTGGTGGGCAAGGGGGCCGAGCGCGAAGCAGCCCGCATGCTGGAACTGATGCAGCGTTATCCGGGCATCTCTTCGGAGACCAAGGCGCTGGTGCGTGTCGGCGAACGCCGCTGGGACCTGGAACTGGCGAGCGGCATTACTGTCATGCTGCCGGAAAAGGACGAGGCAACCGAACTCGAACGTCTTTCGCGGATGGCGAGTGAGCAGGGTCTGTTCGAGCGCGATGTCGAGATGATCGACATGCGCATGCCGGACCGCATGGTGGTTCGCATGTCGAGCGAGGGCGGCGAACTGGTGCGGGCAAGACGCGAAGAGCAGCTCAAGCGCCTTGCCGATGCGCAGAAGGAGAGGAACACATGAGTCTTCTCCGCAATGACGGCTTCATTCCCGGCATCCGGCCGCTTTCGGCCAAGAAACCGAGCGTGATCAGCATTCTCGACGTGGGCACGTCGAAAATCTGCTGCATCATCGCAACCCTGCATCCGCGTGACCACAGCCAGGTGCTGCCCGGCCGCACCCACAAGGTCGAGGTCATCGGCATCGGCCACCAGCGTTCCCGCGGCATCAAGTCGGGCGTGGTGGTCAATCTCGATCAGGCCGAGCAGGCGATCCGCAAATGTGTCGATGCGGCCGAGCGCATGGCCAATCTGACGGTCGAATCGCTGATCGTGAACGTTTCCTCCGGCCGGCTGGTCAGCGAGGCGTTTTCGGCCAATGTCGATGTAGGCGGACATGAAATTTCGCAGAAGGATATCGGCCGGGTGCTGCGCGCCGGTGCCCAGCATGCGCTGGCGCCAGAGCGTTCCGTCATTCACTCGCTGCCGATCGGCTACACGCTCGATGGCGAACAGGGCATCATGGATCCCTGCGGCATGATCGGCGACGTGCTGGGCGTCGACATGCATGTGCTGACGGCGGAAAACGCGCCGCTGAGAAATCTCGAACTTTGCATCAACCGCGCGCATCTTTCGATCGAGGCGATGGTGGCAACGCCTTATGCCTCCGGGCTGGCGGCGCTGGTCGACGACGAAAGCGAAATGGGCTCTGCCTGTATCGACATGGGTGGCGGTACCACGACCCTGTCGGTGTTCATGAACGGCCGCTTCATCTATTGCGATGCGATTGCTGTCGGCGGCCACCACGTGACCATGGATCTGGCGCGTGGCCTGTCGACGAGGCTCGAGGATGCAGAACGCCTGAAAGTGCTGCATGGCTCGGTGCTGGCCGGCGATGTGCGCGGCGACGACACGGTTTCGGTTCCCTCCATCGAGGGGGGCGAGCAGGAAAACACGGCGCAAGTGGCTAAGTCCCACCTGACACGCATCATCCGGCCGAGGATCGAGGAAACGCTGGAACTGATCCGCGACCGGCTGGCGCGTTCGGGGTTTGCCGATGCGGTGGGAAAACGCGTGGTTCTGACAGGCGGGGCCTGCCAGCTCAACGGCGTTGGCGAAGCGGCCAAGCGCATTCTTTCCAAAAACGTCCGGATCGGGCGGCCCATGGGCATTCGCGGGATGCCGGAAGCAGCCAAGGGGCCGGCTTTTTCCACCGCGGTGGGCCTGCTGGTCTACCCGCAGATATCGCAGATCGAGTTCACGCCGCCCCGGTTTGAAGAGCCGGCTTTCCTGATGACGGGAACAGGGGGCAGGCTGCAACGTCTTGGCCAGTGGCTGAGGCAGAGTTTGTAACGGAATTCCGCGCCCACGGCGGGGTGCGGAGGACATGGTTCTGGAAGATTAGACGTCTTTCCGGAGCAACAATGGAGACGAGGAAATGACGATCAATCTTCAAAAACCCGATATCCGGGAACTCAAGCCGAAGATCACCGTGTTCGGTGTCGGCGGCGGTGGCGGCAATGCCGTCAACAACATGATCAATGGCGGCCTCGAGGGTGTCGAGTTCGTCGTGGCCAATACCGATGCGCAGGCGCTTGCCATGTCGCGGGCGGAGCGGGTCATCCAGCTCGGCATCGACGTGACCGAGGGTCTCGGCGCCGGCTCCCAGCCGGATGTCGGCAGGGCTGCTGCCGAGGAGTGCATGACCGAGATACAGGATCACCTTTCGGGCACCCATATGTGCTTTGTCACCGCCGGCATGGGCGGCGGCACCGGCACTGGTGCTGCACCCGTCGTTGCGCGCATTGCACGTGAGGCCGGCATTCTTACCGTCGGGGTGGTCACCAAGCCGTTCCAGTTCGAGGGCGGCCGCCGGATGAAAACTGCCGAGGATGGTATCATCGAACTGCAGAAAAACGTCGATACCCTGATCGTCATTCCGAACCAGAACCTGTTCCGTATCGCCAACGACAAGACCACCTTCGCCGATGCCTTCGGCATGGCCGACCAGGTGCTGTATTCCGGTGTTGCCTGCATCACCGACCTGATGGTCAAGGAAGGCCTCATCAACCTCGACTTTGCCGATGTGCGATCGGTAATGCGCGAGATGGGCAAGGCAATGATGGGTACCGGCGAAGCTTCCGGCGAAGGCCGGGCGCTGCAGGCGGCGGAAGCCGCAATCTCCAATCCGCTGCTGGACGAAACCTCGATGCGCGGTGCCCAGGGTCTGCTGATCTCGATCACCGGCGGGCGCGACATGACGCTGTTCGAGGTCGATGAGGCGGCAACCCGCATCCGCGAGGAAATCGATGCGGAAGCCAACATCATCGTCGGTGCCACATTCGACGAATCGCTGGACGGTGTCTTCCGGGTTTCGGTCGTTGCCACCGGCATCGACAATTCCGCCGGAATGGTAAACCCGGTTCCGATCCCCATGCGTGTGCAGCCGGTTTCGCGCGCTTCCATGCTTGCCACGGCGCCGCAGGCGCCCCTGGCCGCCGAGTCGAGAGCAACAAGGATCGAGGCAGCGCTCGAATTGCCCTCCGCCGGTGCGCCGAAGCCTGCCGAAAGCATTGCCCGTGACGGCGTGCGCATCGCGCCGATGACGGCGCAGGCCGCGGTAAACAGCACGGATGCGGATGACGAGTTCAAAAAGGCGCTGGAAGACGAACTGATGCCTGTCGCCACGCCTTATGTGCCGCCGGCAGCAGAGGCGCCCGAAACCGGCGGCATGCCCGCCGTTGAGGACTTTCCGCCGGTTGCCCGCGAGGTCATGGAGCGCAAGACCCATGAGCGGCAGCCCGCCGAAGAGCATCGCGATGGCAGCCCGTTCAGCCTGCTGCAGAAGCTGAAAGCCGGATTCGGCGCCAGGGAAGCAGCGCCGGAGGCGCCCGCGGCAGCCGAATCGCATGTGAGGAACGAGCCGGTGGTCGAGCTTTCGGCAAGGCCTGAACCGGCTGCCCAGCCAGGCGTGCCGAGAGATGTGGATAACCCCTATGCCCCGCGCCGGGCGCAGGGAAGTGTCGACCAGACAGGCCGCCAGGCCCTGCAGACGCCGAAACCTGCACCGGCACGGCCGCTGCATGACGACGATCAGCTGGACATTCCGGCCTTCCTGAGGCGCCAGGCCAACTGATTCCAAAGGTTTTCGGGCTTCCGGCGGCATTTTCAGCCGGCAGCTGCCGATCCTCTACGAAAGTCGAACCCCCGTCGCTAGCGGCGGGGGTTAATCTATTTTAACCTTTTGTTGTTATTGTGGTTTTTACGCAACGTAACGTCTTTTTCGTTACAATTGGTAAGAAAGCGTGATTTGGACATTCCGTCCCTGATGAGTACACAGATTGCAGCAGATTCCAGGGCAATAGCCGGTCTGCACCATGTAGAGCAGGTCTGTTTCATCGAGGGGAGCCAAGCGGTCCAATAATCCGCTGGCTATTTGGAACCGGCCAAGCAGGGATAATGGGGAACGTCGTGCTGGGATACCAGACAACACTTCGCGAAAAACTGGAATTTTCAGGTATTGGCGTTCATTCGGGTCAGCCCGTGACCATGACGCTCCTTCCGGCAGAAGCCAATACCGGCATCGTGTTCAACGTGACCTGCCCGAAAAACGGCCAGAACGAAGACATCCCCGCAAAATTCACCTCTATCGGCGCGACCGATCTTTGCACTGTCCTTGGCAACATGGGCGGTGTTTACATAGCGACCATCGAGCATCTGATGGCTGCCCTGCGCGGTCTCAATGTGGACAACCTCATCGTCGAGGTCGAAGGCAACGAAATCCCGGTCATGGACGGCAGTGCGCGTCCCTATGTGGAAGCCATTCGCCAGACCGGCCTGAAGCAGTTGGCGGTTCCGCGCTGCTTCATCCGGGTGAAGAAGCCGGTCCGTGTCGACATGGGCGCTTCCTGGGGGGAAATCCTGCCCCATGACGGTACCCGTTTCGAAATCGAGATCGATTTCGACAGCGAGGTGATCGGCCGCCAGAAATATGCCGCCGATCTTACTGCCGACGTGTTTGCCAACGAAATTTGTGGCGCCCGCACTTTCGGCTTCATGAAAGATGTCGAGCGCCTCTGGGCAGCCGGCTATGCGCTGGGTTCCTCGCTTGAGAATTCCGTCGTCATCGGCGACGACAACCGCATCATCAATCCCGAGGGCCTGCGCCACAAGGATGAGTTCGTCCGCCACAAGACACTGGATGCAATCGGCGATCTGGCACTTTCCGGCGCTCCCATTCTCGGCTGCTACCGCTCCTATCGCGGCGGCCACAAGCTGAATTCCCTGGTTTTGAAATCCCTGCTTTCCGACCGTGAAGCCTTCGAGTTCGTCGAAGTGCCGATGAACCAGACCCGGGTTGCCTATTCCGAACTGGTGGCGGTCGGCGCACCGGCCTATGCGGCGGTGCTGGTCTGACCGCCTGACAGGCGGGTGACATTTTTCCGGCCTGAAATCCCGTTATTTCTGTTGTGCCGTTTACCGCGTCCGCAGTGAGATGTTTACGCTGCCCAAATGTTGCGGTAATTGAGGGGCAGTAGACGGGCTGAGAGGCACCGGAGCGGGCTTTCAACGTGGAAAGCCGCGAACTTCCCAGTGCAGTGTTTTTACGATTCGGCGAATTTGTGCCCATGATCATACGACGTTTCACATCGCTGGCTGACACCGGGTTTGCGCGCATTCTGCCGCTGGTAGCGGCCGTGCTGCTGCTGGCGCTTGCCGGCTGCAAGTCGAGCGAGGTTTCAAGCAGCGATTTTGTCGACGAAATCGTTCCTGCCAACGAACTCTACAACCAGGCACTGTCGAGCATCGATGCAGGCAATCTTGGACGGGCACTGAAGAAGCTCGAACAGCTGGACCGGCAGCACCCCTATTCGGAATACTCCCGTAAAGCGCTGATTATGCAGACGTTTATCAGCTACCGGCAGCAGAAATACGACGAGACCGCACAGTTCGGAAAGCGCTATGTATCGCTGTATCCAGGTGACAAGGATGCCGCCTACGCCCAGTATCTGGTGGGCATGTCCTATCACCGGCAAATCCCCGATGTGACCCGCGACCAGACGTTGACGGCACAGGCCTTCAATGCCATGAACACCTTGGTGGAGCGCTATCCCGAGAGCGAATATGTCGAGGATGCCAAGGCCAAGATGCGCTTTGCGCGCGACCAGATCGCCGGCAAGGAAATGGTGACCGGACGCTATTACATGGAGCGGCGGGAGTTCCAGGCGGCAATCAACCGATTCCGCTATGTGGTGGAGAAGTTCCAGGATACGCGGCATATCGAGGAGGCGCTCGCCCGCCTGACCGAGTCCTATTATTCCATCGGTCTGGCGAATGAGGCCCAGGCTGCGGCTGCCGTGCTGGGGCACAACTTCCCCGAAAGCCGGTGGTATGCCGATTCCGTCAAGCTGCTGCAGACTGGCGGGCTTGAGCCGCGTGAAGATGCCAAATCCTGGCTTGCGGCCATCAGCCGAAGCATCGCCGCCAGATCCTGACGGGTTCCATGCTGGTTCAGCTGACGATCCGCGACATTGTTCTCATAGAGCGGCTGGACCTGACCTTTGGCGGCGGCCTGTCGGTGCTGACGGGTGAAACCGGCGCCGGGAAATCCATTCTGCTCGATGCCATGTCGCTGGCGCTGGGTGCGCGGGGCGATGGCGGTCTGGTGCGCAATGGCTGCGATCAGGGGCAGGTGACCGCGACCTTCGATCTTGCCGCGAGCCATCCCGTTCAGGCGCTGCTGGAAGAGCAGGGCATCGCGCCGGAAGCATTTCTCATCCTCAAGCGCGTTCAGTCCGCCGATGGCCGCAGCAAGGCCTTCGTCAACGACCAACCGGTGTCGGTCTCGCTGATGCGCGACATCGGCAGAAATCTGGTCGAACTGCACGGCCAGCACGACGAGCGCGCCCTGTTGCAGACATCCGTCCATCGCGACCTGCTCGATGCCTTTGGCGGGCATGACAGCCTGGTTGGTCTGGTCTCCGGCGACTGGAAGAAATGGCAGGACAAGCGCCGCGAGGTGGCGGCCTTAGCGGCAACGGTGGAAAATGCCCGGCGTGAGTCGGATTACCTCCACAACGCGGTGCAGGAACTGACCACGCTTTCTCCCCAGCCCGGAGAGGAAGAGGAACTGGCGGCCCGCCGGCAGACGATGATGAAGGCGGAGGCGATCGCCACAGACCTCAGCGAGGCTGCGGAAACCCTGTCGGGGGACGCTTCGCCGATTCCGGTGCTGACGGCGCTTGCCAAGCGGCTTGAGCGCAAGGCGCGGGAAGTGCCCGGCATGCTGGAAGAGGCCGTCGAACAGCTCGATCAGGGACTGGATGCGGTCTATCGCGCGCAGCAGACCATCGAGGCCGCGCTGGCCAAGGCAGATTTCGATCCGCGCGAGCTGGAACGGGCGGAGGAGCGGCTGTTTGCCCTGCGTGCCGCGTCGCGCAAATACGGTGTTGCGGTGGAAAACCTGCCGGAACTGGCCGTCAGGCTCGCCGACGATCTGGAGGCACTGGTTTCGGGCGAGGACCGGCTGCAGGCATTGCAGGAGGAGTTGCAGGCGCTTGAACAGGCCTATCATGCAAGTGCGGAGCGGCTTTCGGCCGAGCGCTCTGCGGCTGCAGCCGCCCTTGCCGACATGGTGATGCGGGAATTGCCGCCGCTGAAGCTTGAAGCTGCACAGTTCATGGTGCGTCAGGAGGCCGACAAGTCGTCAGCCGGCGCGGCAGGCATCGATGCAATCGAATTCTGGGTGCAGACCAATCCGGGCACGAAACCCGGCCCGATGATCAAGGTGGCGTCCGGCGGCGAACTCTCGCGCTTTCTGCTGGCGCTCAAGGTGGCGCTTGCCGACAAGGGTTCGGCACCGACACTGGTATTCGACGAGATCGATACCGGCATTGGCGGTGCGGTGGCCGATGCGATCGGCAAGCGGCTGTTGCGGCTGGCCGACAAGGTGCAGGTTCTTTCCGTAACCCATGCGCCGCAGGTTGCGGCGCGCGCCACCAGCCATTTCGTCATCACCAAGCAGCAGCTCGAGGCGGCCGGCGAAGGGCGTACGGCAACACAGGTTGCGGCGGTTTCGCAAGCTGCCCGGCGCGAGGAGATTGCCCGCATGCTGGCAGGTGCGCAGATTACCGACGAGGCGCGCGCTGCCGCCCAGCAACTGATCGATCAGTCGGCGGCCTGAATACTTTCTGCGCCTGCCGACCATGTCCCGTCAGGTCACGAGCACAGGCAGGTCCGCCGGAGTGCCCCGGGAAGGTGTTGAGGATACTTGACTGCCGGCGGAGAGTGTAGAAAGCTTGCCTCGGGTGGTCGTGGCAAGAGCGAGGAGAACTCCATGACTTTCAGGGAGATTTGCGCTGCCGTTGTCACCGCTTTGTGCGTGGTGCTTGCAGGCACCTGTCTTGCATCTGCCAAGGTCAGGGTCAGCGTCAAGACCAGCTACTATCCGATTTCAGGTGCGGACGGAAAGGCGCTCAACGCCAGCATGCTGCGCGGCGGGGCAGGGCGCATCAACCTCAACCATGCCATTGCTGCAACGGAGACCGAGCTCGACTTCGGTGAGCCGGAAGTGGCCGTCAGAAACGGCAAATGCGTTGTCGAGAACGTCGATGTCTATCTGAAGATCCGCTACATCTACCCGAACTGGAAGGGCCGGGGCAGGGCCTCGCCGGAGATGCGCAAGCGCTGGGACGCTTTCTGGGGGGAGTTGCAGCGGCATGAGCAGAACCACGGCGAGATCGCCAAGGCGGGCGCCGAGGCGCTCGAGAAGGAGCTGATGCGGATGAAGGGCAATGTCGCCGTTGGCTGCGCGGATTTCGGCGGTTTCGCGCGCGTCAGGCTCGAAGCCATCATTCGCAAGACGGCCCTGGCACAGCGCAATTTCGACCGCCGCGAATATGCTGCCTCGAGCAAGATTTCCCGCCTGCAGCGGTTGCTTTACGAGGCACGCTGAAGGCGGGTGAAAAATCTGCCTGTGTTGCGGTGCGAAAGCATGACACCGGCTTGCACTCGATGGCCATTCAAAATAACTGACTGGAACCGCCTTTTGCTGTGTGCATGATGGCGTCAGAAACCCAATCCGTTTCCCGCAGGCTGCATGACAACCGATCCTTCCCAAATTCCGGTCGAAGAACTGACCGAGGAAAGCGCAGCTTTGGAGCTCGAACGGCTGGCGAGGGAAATCCTGCGCCATGATGCGCTTTATCATGGTGGTGATGCGCCGGAGATCAGCGATGCGGCCTATGATGCGTTGCGGCGGCGCAATCTGGCGATCGAGCAGGCCTTTCCCGGTCTGGTGCGCGAGGATTCACCGTCGCGACGGGTCGGTTTCGTGGCGCTCGACAAGTTCGAGAAGGTTACGCACGCCCAGCCGATGCTGTCGCTGGCCAATGCGTTCAGCGATGAAGACGTGGCCGATTTCTGGGATTCGGTTTCCCGCTTCCTGAAGCTCGACGGGCGCCCGGCACTGACGGCGGAACCGAAGATCGATGGGCTGTCGCTGTCGCTGCGCTATGAGGACGGACGGCTGGTGAGTGCGGCAACGCGCGGTGACGGGGTGGTTGGCGAGAACGTCACCGCCAATGCGAAGACCATTGCCGACATACCCAGCATTCTGGCGGGAGAAGATATCCCCGACATCGTGGAAGTGCGCGGCGAGGTCTACATGACCAAACAGGCCTTTCAGGCGCTCAATGCCAAACTGGAAGCGGAGGGAAAGCCGCTTTACGTCAATCCGCGCAATACGGCGGCGGGTTCCCTGCGCCAGCTCGACAGTGCGATCACTGCCCAGCGCCCGCTGCGGTTTTTTGCCTATGCCTGGGGCGAGATGAGCGCCGTGCCGCGCGGCAGCCAGATGGAAATGGTGTCGCTGCTGGCCGAATGGGGTTTCAGGACCAATCCGCTGATGCAGCGCTTTGACGCGCTTGAAGCGCTGCTGGAACACTATCACGCCATCGAGGAAGGCCGGGCCGATCTTGCCTATGACATCGACGGCGTCGTCTACAAGGTGGACGATCTTGCGCTGCAGGCGCGCCTCGGCATGCGTTCCAATTCGCCGCGCTGGGCGATCGCCCACAAGTTTCCTGCGGAGAAGGCTTGGACGGAACTAAAGGAAATCGAAATCCAGATCGGGCGGACCGGAGCGCTGACGCCGGTGGCAAGGCTGGAGCCGGTAACGGTGGGTGGTGTCGTGGTCACCAACGCCACCCTGCACAACGAGGATTACATCAGGGGCATTGGGAATGACGGCCTGCCGATCCGCGGCGGCAAGGATCTGCGTGCCGGCGATACGGTGATGATCCAGCGGGCGGGCGATGTCATTCCGCAAATCCTCGATACCGATCTGGAAAAGCGGACGAAGGATTCGACACCCTTCGAGTTCCCGACGATCTGCCCTGCATGTGGCAGCCATGCGGTTCGCGAGACCAATCCCCAGACCGGGCGGCAGGACTCGGTGCGGCGCTGCACCGGCGGACTGATTTGCCCGGCCCAGGCCGTCGAACGGCTGAAGCATTTCGTTGGCCGCAATGCCTTCGACATCGAGGGGCTCGGCGACAAGCAGGTCGAGTTCTTCTTCCATGATGCAGATTTGCCGGTGAAGACGCCGGTCGACATTTTCCTGCTGCGTGAAAAGGACGGCGCGAGCCTGAAGAAACTGAAAGACAAGGAGGGCTGGGGCGAGACCAGCGCGAAGAAGCTTTTCGATGCAATCGATGTGCGGCGCGACATTGCTCTTTACCGTTTCATCTTTGGTCTCGGCATCCGCCATGTGGGCGAACAGACGGCGAAGGATCTGGCGCGCGCCTATGGCGATATCGGCGCCTTCAGCGCGGCAATGAGAAAGCTGGCGGCGGGCGATGAGCAAGCGCGTGAGGAACTGATCGCCATAGACGGCATCGGCGGAACGGTCGCTTTCGCGCTCATGGAATTCTTCGCCGAACCGAGGAATGTGGACGTCTATGATGCCCTGCTTCGGGAGGTGCGCCCGCAGCCTGCCGAACAGGCGGCGTCGGATTCGCCGGTTGCCGGAAAGACGGTGGTCTTTACCGGCTCGCTTGAGAAGATGACGCGGGATGAGGCGAAGGCGATGGCCGAGCGCCTCGGCGCGAAGGTTTCAGGTTCCGTCTCGTCGAAGACCGATCTGGTGGTGGCCGGCCCGGGCGCCGGCTCGAAGCTTAAGAAGGCCAGCGAACTCGGCATCGAAACCATCGACGAGGACGGCTGGCTTGAACTGGTGGGGCAGGCGTGAGTACAGAGAAGCAGAATGAACATGCCGCCGTTTCGGCGGCGGATAAGCAGCGCGAGGAGGCTCTCTCCGGTCTGCGCGACCTGATACCGCTGATCTTTCCGGTTGCAGCGTTCGGCACGATTTTCGGCACAGCCTCCATTGCAGCAGGTCATTCCATCGGCATGACGATATGGGCGAGCATGGCCATGTTCGCCGGTGCCAGCCAGTTCGTCTTTCTCGATGTCTACCGGCTTGGCGTGCCGGCCTGGTCGGTCGTGCTGGCGGTGTTTGCGGTCAATTTCCGCCACATCCTCTATTCGGCGGCGGTGGCGAACAAGATTGGGCATTTCCCGCCGCTTGCGAAGCTGGCGAGCTTCTTTCTGCTGACCGACCTGCAGTTTGCGGTGGTTGAGAAGCGCTACGAGAATTTCTCGGGCAGACGGCCGATCACGCTGACCTATTACTTTGCCTTCGGCATTGCCGGCTATCTGCTGTGGATTCTGGCTACCGCCATCGGCGCGCTGTTCGGTTCGCTGATCGAGGACCCGGCGCTGATCGGCCTCGATTTCATCCTGCCGATCTACTTTCTGACAATCCTGATGGGCTTCAGGGCGCGGCGCAATTTCGTACCCGTCGTGCTGGTCAGTGCGGTTGCTGCCGTCGTGGTCGAAAAGACGCTGGGGGCGCCATGGCACATCTCGATCGGCGCGCTTTGCGGCATTGCCACGGCCGTCCTGCTTTCGCTTTCAGGCGGCGGGAAGGCCGCAACTGCCGGGGAGGGTAGCGCGAATGGCTGATGTAATGGCGTTCTACGGAAGGCATGAGGTTGCCATTCTGATCGTGATCCTCGGGCTGGTGACGCTGGCAACGCGGGCCGGTGGCTATCTGGTGCTTGCCCGTTTCAAACGCATTCCGGCACCGGTGCAGGCGGGGCTGGAAGCTGTGCCTGCCGCCGTCATCACCACGCTGGTGCTGCCGCCTGCGCTTACTGCGGGGCCTGCCGAAATGATCGCGATGGTCGTGGCCGGGTTTGCCTGCCTGCGGCTGCCGCCGATTGCGGTGATCATGCTTGGTATCGGCCTGCTGGTAGTGCTTCGGCAGCTCGGATTGTAAGTTCTTGGAAATTCAGAGTTTTTTTGTTTCCTGTTTGAGCCAGGCGCTGTCCTCTTTGTCCAGATGAGGCGTGAGCGCCTCGCGGACACGGGCATGATAGGCGTTGAGCCATGCGGTTTCATCCGCTGACAGCAGGGCAGTCTCGATGAGCCGCCGGTCGAACGGGCACAGTGTGATGGTCTCGAAACCGAGCATCGACTTGTCGCCATCCGCGATCTCCGAGGCGTCCTCGACAATGACCAGGTTTTCCAGCCGGATGCCGTAATGGCCTTCACGATAGTAACCGGGTTCGTTGGAAAGGATCATGCCGGGCAGCAATTCCTGCATGCCGCGCTTCGAGATCGACTGCGGGCCCTCGTGCACGTTGAGATAGGCACCGATGCCGTGGCCGGTGCCGTGGGCGAAATCCTTGCCCGCCTGCCAGAGCGGCAGCCGCGCATGGGAATCGAGATCGATGCCGCGGGTGCCGGAAGGAAAGCGCGCCATGGCGATGGCGACATGGCCCTTGAGCACCAGGGTGTAATCCCGCGCGGCGCCTTCGGGCGGGGTTGCGATGGCGACGGTGCGGGTGATGTCGGTGGTGCCGTCCTCGTACTGGCCGCCGGAATCGACCAGATAGAGACTGTTTGCTTCCAGGGGCGCGTTGGTTGCTTCGCTCACGCGGTAATGGATGATCGCACCGTGCGGGCCGGCGCCCGAAATCGTGTCGAAGGAAATCTCCTTCAATTCGCTGTTCATCGCCGTGGCTGTCTGACGCCTGAAGTCTTCCAACTGGCGAGCAGCGGCGATCTCGTCGAGCAAACCGGGTTGCTGCCGGTCGAGCCAGGCGAGAAAACGCACCATGGCAACGCCGTCGCGCAGATGGGCTGTACGGGTGCCGGAAAGCTCGGTCTCGTTTTTCACGGCGCGGGGCAGGGAGACCGGATCCTGGCCTTCGATGACGGTGCCACTTGCCGAGGTGATGCAGTCGGCAAGTGCTGAGGCTACCAGTTGCGGGTCGCAATGGAACTTGCGGCCTTTCGCGTTTTCGGCAAGCCATGTTTCAAGTTCGGAGGGTTTCTGCAGTTGCGCCAGTGCTTCCAGCCCGGTTTCGGTTGCATCGTCGAGCTTTCGGCGGTCGATGAAGACGACCGGCTTTCGGCCATCGGCAAAGAGGATGGCGAAGGCGAGCGCAAGCGGGTTGTGGGCGACATCGCTGCCGCGCAGATTGAAGGTCCAGGCAATCGAGGCCGGATCGGTCACGAGCAGGCAGTCGGCGCCCGCCGCTTGCAGCTTGCCGGCGAGTTCGCCGAGCTTGTCTTGCGCAGTCCTGCCGGCAAAGCGTTCGGGGTGCAGCCAGGCCCTGCCGAGCGGTGCGGGTGGGCGGTCCTGCCAGATCTGGTCGACCAGATTGTGCACCGGCTTCAGTTCGGCGCCTGCCTTCGCACAGGTTTCTCGCCAGCTTTTCGCCTGACCCATTGTCATCGTCCATGGATCGAAGCCGACGATAGAACCTATCTCCAGCAATGTTGCAGCAAACCGGGCAGGAGGTTCGTTCACCAGATCGCGGATTTCAAAATCGCTGCCATCAACCTGGCTTGCCGCCTGAAGCGTGTAGCGACCGTCGACAAACAGAAAAGCCTGCTCCCGCCCGATGAGGGAGAAACCTGCCGATCCGCTGAAGCCGGTCAGGAAGGCAAGCCGCTCGGCACAGGGCGGAAGGTATTCGTTCTGGTGCTCGTCGCCATGGGGCAGCAGATACCAGTCGAGGTTCTGATCGGCCATTGCCTTTCTGAGTCTGGCAAGCCGGCCGACGGCAGCTGAGCGCGGTGGCGCTTCGAAGGACTGGAACACGATTTCAACTTCCTCAAGTTTAAGGCCCAGTAAACGAAGCCATGCGCTCAATGCAAGGGAGATGTGAGTCCAGCCATATTGCCAGCGAGCGCCGATGCACTTAGCTTTTTCATCGTGGGAGGGAATGCAAGCAACAGGAGCTCGCCATGTCCCTTTTGAGAAACTTCGGAAACAGAATCATCGAAGCCCGCCAGCGTCAGGCCCGCGCACAGGTCAATGCGATCCTGCGCAGCTGGGACCCTGAACTGCGCAAGCAGGTGGGGCTCAATGAAGATCACATCAACAGTTCCGTTTATCTGTAAACGGCACTGTGCGTGAATGCCGGGAGTGACGGGCAGCTCGTTCCCAACAATCAGTTAGTCAGGGCCTGCTAAATTCGAGCGTCATCCAGCCATCCTGGTAATGCGCGGAGAGGAGATGCAGGCCCTGCGCTCTATAGGCAGCGACGATGCGTGCCTTCTGGTGCGGCAGCAGGCCGGACAGGATCGCCGTTCCGCTCGAAGCAAGGTGGCGTGCGAAGTCATGCGCCATGGTTTGCAGCGGACCCGCCAGAATATTCGCGACAATCAGGTCATAGGGCTTGCGTGCCGTAATGGCGCGATGGGCAAAGCCGCTGGCGGTGACCGCCGAAACCCCCGCTGAAACGCCGTTGAGGCGCGCATTTTCCACCGCGATTCGGGTTGCGACAGGATCGATGTCGGTAGCCAGAACCGGGATGTGTGCAGCCCTGGCAATGGCGATTGCCAGAACACCGGTGCCGGTGCCGAGATCGAGGGCATTGGCATAGCGTTGCCGTTTCATTGCCCGGTCGAGCATGAAAAGGCACCCGGCAGTCGTGCCGTGGTGGCCGGTGCCGAAGGCCATGGCCGCGTCGATCAGAATGCCGTGTTCATGGGCACGAACCGTGCCGCGATCATGGCTTCCGTGGACGACAAACCGTCCGGCGCGAACCGGCGCCAGATCCTGCAGGGTCTTTTCCACCCAGTTTTCATCTCCTAGCGTTTCTTCGGTAATTCCGGGGCCAATGCCGGCCTCTGCCAGCACCGCATCGATGACCCCGCGCACATACGCGCGCTTATCCCCGTCGCAATAGACGGAGACGGTCCAGATTGCCTTTTCCTCGTCGGCCTCGAACACGGCGACGGGGAAGCCGTCCTGTTCGAGTGCGGTTTCCAGCGCCTGTGAAAGCGGGATGGCAAGGCCGGCCGGTATGTCGAATTGGATGTGCGTCTGCGGCATGCTGTCAGGCGTCCTGTTCTGGGTCACGCGCCTGCCGGCGGCGTTCGCGCGGCGGACCGAAGGAAATGACGACATTCTCCTCACCCGGCGCGGCATTGGGATTGCTGGCGGCGAACTGGAAGGCACCGCCCGGCTTGAACCAGAACAGGATGTGGCTTTCCGGCAGCCGGGAGCCGACGAAATCCTCGTGGCTGAACTCTTTGGTCAGCGTCGAGGAGGTGATTTGCCAACCCTCTGCAATCAGGTCGTTGAGCTTGTTGAACGACATGCCGGGGCGCATCAGCGGTCGGCCGCCAAGGGTGAAGTGGAGTTCGCGCTTGTTGGACACAGTATCGCGCTCGCCGATCTGGAGCACGTTGCCACGTCCGATTTCCGGCCCGAATTCGGTGCAGACCAGGGCGTTGTAGGCATCGTTGTCGGTGGCAGCGATCAGTGAGGACCAAACGCCGATATTCAGTTCGTGGTGGGCATGTTCGGAGAGAACGTCACCGAAATAGGTCGGAATGTTGCGCGCCCGCGCCCGGCTCAGATGGTTCCAGTTTTCATCCGCTATCATCACCGGCACGTCGGAAGCCATCAGCTTTTCCGCCAGTGCTACCGCCCAGGGCGAACCGCCGACAATCAGGATGCCCGGCCGCTCGGCAGCTCTCAGATCAAGCAGCCTTGCCAGCACAGGCAGGCTGAAGCCGTGCAGCAGGATGGTGGCGGCGACGACGGCGAAGGTGTAGGCGATCATCTTTTCGCCGTCGGCAATGCCCTGTTCGGCAAGCGCGGTGCCGAAGATGCCGGCAATTGCAACGGCAACGACCCCGCGCGGGGCAATCCAGGCAGTCAGCAGGCGTTCCTGCCAGGTTAGTCCGGTGCCGATGGTGGCGATTGAAATCGCCACGGGCCGGGCAACAAACAGGATTGCGGCGACAAAGGCCGCGGCCTGCCAGCCGAGTTCATAGATCAGATCGAGATCGAGCGAGGCCGTCAGCAGGATGAAGACGCCGGAGACCAGCAGGATGGTGATGGTCTCCTTGAAGCGTTTCATTTCCGACAGGCTGGCGATGCGCGAATTGGCGAGGATGATGCCCATAACCGTCACCGTCAGCAGGCCCGCTTCCTCCAGAAACAGGTTGGTGACGGTATTGGCGATGAGGGCTGCGACCAGCAGAAAGGGCGCCTTGAGATATTCAGCGATGTGGCCGCGAAGGAACAGCCAGACGATGAATTTCGAAAACAGCCAGGCGCCGGGCAGGGCGAGAAGTGCGGCGATGAAGCCGTTGAAGAGCAGGTTTTCTGCCTCGTGGACATTGTTGATGACGAGAAAAATCTCGAAGGAGAGCACTGCCAGCAATGCGCCGATGGGATCGTTGACGATCGCCTCCCAGCGCAGCAGCGAAGCGGCGCGCTTTTGCAGCCTTGCCTGGCGTAACAGCGGCATGATGACGGTCGGGCCGGTGACCACCAGAATGGCGCCGAGCAGGATCGCCGTCTGCCATGAAAGGCCGCCGGCATAGTGGGCTGCCAGCGTCGAAAACAGCCAGACCAGCGGTCCGCCAATCAGGATGATGCGGCGCACGGCCTTTGAGGTCTCGCTGATTTCCTTCAGGTTGAGCGTCAGCCCGCCTTCGAACAGGATGATGGCGACGGCAAGGGAAATGACCGGCCGGTAAACCTCACCGAAATCGCGGACAGGGTCGAGCAGGCCGGTCAGCGGCCCGGCGGCAAGCCCGGTCAGCAGCAGCAGGGCGATCGCCGGTAGGCTGAAGCGCCATGATATCCACTGCGCTGCAATGCCCGCGAGGCCTACCAGCGCCAGTTTCAGTTCGATGCCGTGCATCCCGGCTCCCTTTGCCCCGACTGCCACCCCGCCTGCAGTGCCAACTGTCTTCCCGTTACCGCCGGTTTACTCGACGCCGGCAACCGCACGGAAGAAGGAGAGGGTTCTCTCAGTGTTGCCCGGCTCGCGGAACTTTCGGTTGGCCGAGGTCTTGACGATGACGGAGTTGGTGTTGCGGTTGACGTAGATGTACTGGTCGTAAATGCCGCGGGCCATGAATTCGCCTTCGGCAGCACCCGGCGGGATCCACCACTGGTAACCGTAGCCGAAACCGTCCTCACGGGCGGATTGTTCCGGCGCAGTGGCGATGATGGACTGGTCGACCCAGTCGCGCGGGACGATCTGCTCGCCATACCACTTGCCGTGCTGGAGAAACATCTGGCCGAAGCGGGCGTAATCGCGCGTCGTCAGGTTGAGGCCGCCGAGTGCGAAGGCAATGCCCTCGCCATCGGTCAGGTAATAGGGTGCTTTCTCGAAGCCGATGGCGCCGACGATCTGTTCACCGACGAGGTCGATGACGCTCCTGCCGGTCGCAGCGCGCAGCACCATGGCAAGCACATGGGTGTCGATGGAGGTGTACTGGCGCATTTCGCCCTGTTCGCGGACGCGTTCCTTCAATGAGGCGGCGAAATCGTCCATCGAGGTGCCGAGCGCCAGCGTGCGGCCCATCTTGTTGATGTCGCTCCAGAAGTCGAGGTAGTCCTCGTTGAACTTGACGCCGGTCGACATGTTGAGCGTGTTTCGGATGGTCACGCCGTCATAGGCCGTTCCCACGAGGGCCGGTACGTATTTGGTGACGGGATCATCGAGGCTTTCGATCTTTCCTTCGCTGACGGCAATGCCGAAGACTGCCGACAGGAAGGACTTTGCCACCGACCAGGAAATGCGCAGGTCGTCCGGTTTGGTGCCGAGATAGTATTCCTCGAAGGTGATGGCGCCATTGTGCACGACGAGAAGCGATGTGGTCGCGCTATCCCTGAGGAAATCCGTGGCGGCAATCTCACTGCCTTCGTATTTGAATGAAGCGGGAAGCTGCGCGGGCCAGCGTGGCCATTCCTCCACCGCATCGCCCGGTCCCTCGGCGGGAATGGGCGCGTTGAAGAACATGCCCTGCATGTTGGAGAAATTGCCGACGATTTTCTCTTCGCTGAAGAGGGAGTTGACGGCGAGAAGCCGGGTTACCCGGTCGCGGTAGACGAGGCCCAGGATGACTGCCGCCGCGACAAGAATAATAATGCCGACGAGCAGCCATTTCAGCAGTTTACGCATGAAGATTTCCCCGGACTTGTTGGCGCAGATTGTTCGCCACCTGCTCTATAGGCAGCGTCCGGGGGTTGCAAGCAGCTCGAAAGCCCGAAAGCGGCGCCGAAGCGTCTACAGTGCCTCCTCGCCGCTTTCGCCGGTGCGGATGCGAATGACGCTTTCAAGGTCGAAGACGAATATCTTGCCGTCGCCGATCTTGTTCTGACCTGCTGCACTGCGGATGGCATCGGTGACCTCGTCGGCCACGGCGCTGCTGACGGCGATCTCCAGCTTCACCTTGGGCGTGTAGTGAATCTGGTATTCGGCACCGCGATAGATTTCGGTGTGGCCCTTCTGGCGGCCATAGCCCTTCACCTCGGTAACCGTCAGTCCGGAGACGCCAAGCCCGTTGAGGGCTTCGCGGACGGTCTCGAGCCGGTGCGGCTGGATGATGGCGGTGATCATCTTCATGGGGTTTCTCCCGGCTGGCAGCGTCAGATGCGATAGCCTGTTTCACCGTGATAGGTGAAGTCAAGGCCCTCGATTTCCTCCTCATCGCTGACGCGCAGGCCGACAACAGCCCGGGTAAGGAGCACGATCACGGCGGTTGTCACGGCAGAGTAGACGGCAACGGCAACAACGCCGGTAAGCTGGGTCATGAACTGGTTTCCGATGCTGACGCCATCGGCAAGACCGGCGCCGCCGTAGCCGACGGCTGCCAGGAAGGGTACCAGCAGTGTGCCGGTCGCGCCGCCGACGCCGTGAACGGCCAGCACATCGAGGCTGTCATCGACCCGAAGGCGCAGCTTGATGAGATCGACGGCGAGATAGCAGATGATGCCGCCGGCAAGGCCGAGCAGAATGCCGCCGAGCGGTCCGACCGAGCCGGAGGCAGGGGTAACGGTGGCTAGCCCGGCGATGGTGCCGGTGACGAGACCCACCAGGCTGGGCTTGCCGAAGCGCAGTTTCTCGATCACCAGCCAGACGAGGGAGGCAGTTGCCGCCGACAGATGGGTCGCGATCATCGCCATGGCGGCATTCTGGTCTGCCGCAACGGCGGAACCGGCGTTGAAACCGAACCAGCCAACCCACAGAAGGGAGGCGCCGACCATCACCATCCATGGTGCATGGGGCGGGATGATCCTGTCGGGGAAGCCCTTGCGGGCGCCGAGGATGACGGCAATGACGGCTGCGGAGATGCCGGCGGTGACATGAACGACGATGCCGCCTGCGAAGTCGATGATGCCCTGCTGGGCGAGCCAGCCGCCGCCCCATACCCAGTGGGTTACCGGCGCGTAGACGATCAGCAGCCAGAGGCAGGAGATCAGCATGACCGCGCCGAAGCGGATGCGCTCGACAAAGGCGCCGACCATCAGCGCCGGGGTGATGATGGCGAAGGTCATCTGGAACATGGCGAAGAGGGACTCCGGCAGGGCGCCGGAAATCGCCTCGCGGTCGATGCCGGCAAGGAAGAATCGCGACGTGCCGCCGAGCCAGGCATTGCCGGCATCGAAGGCCAGCGAATAGCCGAAGGCAAACCACAGCAGCGAGGCGGCGCAGGCAATGCCCATGCATTGCATCAGAACCGAAAGGATGTTTCGTGCCTGCACCAGGCCTGCATAAAACAGCGCCAGCCCCGGCAAGGTCATCAGCAAGACCAGCGCGGTTGACGTCAGAATCCAGCTCGTATCGGCGGCGTTCATGGCGTTCCTCCCTGCCCAGAAGAATGATTTCCGGTCAGAAAGAGCAAAAAAAAGTCAAATGCAAGCCGATTCTGTTGAAAAAAGCGGCATTTGTGAGTCGTTGGAGAAGTGTGCCTATATTTTATGCTTCCCGCATAATTGTTAGGCTGAATTGGATCGCGGATTGCCTGTTTTTTGATCTCCAGGTCATCCGGCGCGTTGCGGACACAAAAAAGCCGGCGCCTGGGGGAAGCGCCGGCTTTGGGCCAATTGCGGGTTGGCCAGGGTGGGGCAGAGGGGCTTGGACCTGGAGCTCGGCCCCACCAAGAAGATCAGGAGATTATTCGTCGCCCCACCAGTGGCGCGGGCCGTGGCCGCCGCGGTGATGTCCGCCCCAGCCTTCTCCGCGATGGTTGCGGCGCTCTTCCATGTGCTCGCTCATGCGCTCGAGCCGGGCCATGACCATCTCGCGCTGCTCGTCGTTCAGCGTATTGTAGAAGGAAACGAATTCGGGAACGATCGCATCGGCGCGGCGGTCGAATTCCGCCTTGATCTGGTCGCGCAACTGGTTGACTTCCTCGACGGTGAGCGATTCATCCTGTGCCAGTTCCTTCAACTGGCCGGACAGCATGGTCATGAATTCGGGCTGCGCACCGCGGATTTCCACGTAACTGTCGGTGACTTTCTTGAGCGCGTCCTTCTGGGCATCATCGAGTTCCAGGCGCTCAGCAATGCGTTCGGTAGCCCAGGCAGCGCGTTCTTCCGGAGAATGATCGCGCCATTTGGCGGCAAAGGCGGCAGTGCCCAGCAGGGCTGCGATGACGCCGCCAATAATCCAGGTGCGTTTCTTCAGACCAAGCATGTCTTTTCCTTTCCGGTCTTCTTTGGGCCGGGTTCCATCCCAACGGTCCCTTTTTCTGTCTTGCCCCTGCAATTTCGTGTCGGCATGGCGCAAATTCAAATTACAGCTTGGTAAGGTGGATTAAATCTCTGTAAGAAAGGGCGGACCGCTTCGGGATTGCAGTTTGCTCCCACGCCGGTAATCGACCGGCTGCGGTCCTCCTCCTGTGGAAAGTCCAGCAATTGAACACGATAAAAGGTGGCCGTCCCGGCCATTCCGGCGAGACCGGAAAACAGGGGCAAACCGGCTCTTTCAGCGGGCTCGGCCTGTCGGAGTCGATGCTGAAATCCCTTTCGGCCATGGGCTATAACGAGCCGACGCCCATCCAGCGAAAGGCCATTCCCCTCGTCATGGAAGGCCGCGACGTGCTCGGCCTGGCGCAAACCGGCACCGGCAAGACGGCAGCTTTCGGACTGCCGCTGGCGCAAAAACTGCTGTCGGCCGACACCGCGCGGGAAAGCAAATCCGTTCGGGCGCTGATCCTGTCGCCGACCCGGGAGCTTGCCAGCCAGATCAGCGAAGCGCTGAAAATGTTCATTCGCAACGCCCATCTGAAGGTTGCGCTGGCCGTCGGCGGGCAGTCGATCAGCGTTCAGCAGCGGCGGCTGGAGCGCGGATGCGACATTCTCGTTGCGACGCCGGGCAGGCTGCTCGATCTTGTCGAACGCAAGGCGGTGTTTCTCGATCAAACCGGGTTTCTCGTTCTCGACGAGGCAGACCAGATGCTCGATCTCGGTTTCATCCATGCCCTGCGGCGGATTGCCCAAATGGTGCCGCCGCAACGCCAGACGCTGCTGTTTTCGGCGACCATGCCGAAGGAAATCGCCAGGCTGGCCGAGGCATTTCTGAACGACCCGGTTCGCGTCGAGGCTGCACCGCCGGGCAAGACGGCCGACCGGGTGCGGCAAGGGGTGTATCATGTCGCCCGCAGGGCAAAGCCGGACTTGCTGACAACTCTGCTGGCGCAGCAGCCGAACGATATTTCCATCGTGTTCGCACGGACCAAGCACGGCGCGGAGCGGCTCCGGCGGCTGCTGGCGGAACGCGGCTTCGATGCCGCTTCCATCCACGGCAACAAGAGCCAGTCGCAGCGCGACCGTGCGATACGGGCCTTCAAGGCGGGCGAGATCAACATACTGGTGGCGACGGATGTGGCCGCACGCGGCATCGACATTCCCGGCGTCACCCATGTCTACAATTTCGACCTGCCCGAGGTTCCGGCGCAATATGTCCATCGCATCGGCCGCACGGCGCGGGCGGGCGAAGATGGCGATGCGGTGGCGTTCTGTTCGCCGGAGGAGGCCCATCTGCTGAAGGCAATCGAAAAGCAGTTGGGCATGGCGATCCCGGTGCTTGGCGATTTGCCACAGGCTGGCGGTGACCACTCCCAGGAAGCAAGTCCGCCCCGCAAGGCGGGCGGCGAGCATCGCAAGAGCGCCGGCAGGCCACCGGAGGGCAAGAATCGAAGCCGCCGCCGCAAGCCTGCCAACAAGCCTGCCAACAAGCCTGCCAACAAGGCCGATGGCGAGGCGACCGAACCGAAAATGCAGGACAAAAGCGCTGCAAAAGCGTCGAAACGGCAGCGCAAGCGGTCCGGCGCCAGACCGGCTGCAGGGCCGCAACAGCAGGCAGCCGGCGGCGGACAAGCGGCGCAAAACAAGGATGCTTCGCAAAAGAAACGCCGCGGCAAGCCACGCCGCTGGCAGCGGTCGCGCAAGGGCAAGGGCGCTGCAAGCTGATCGGGCTGCTGCGCGTGGTGTGAGCCCGGGCGGGCAGTCCGTTGAACGGATCGTCCACTTCGAAGCCGGTTGCCAAGAGCACGCCAAATCCTAGATTCTGTCCCGAACGGAGACAGATCATGCAGAGACTACAGGTGCAGGGCGTCCACCACATCACGCTCACGGGTGCTGATCGCCAGACCTCGATCGATTTCTGGGAAGGCGTGCTCGGCATGCCATTCGTGTTCGAGCAGCCCAATCTCGACAATGCCGAAGAAAGCCATCTCTATTTCGATCCCGGTGATGGGCGGCTGATTACCGTCTTCACCCGGGAGGACCGCAGCGGCGACAACCGCCGCACGCCGACCGAGCCCGGCTGTGTCCATCATCTGGCGTTCAACGTCTCGCGGGCAATGCTGATGCAGGTTGCGGGAGAACTGAAGAAGCGCGGTATCGGCCATTCCGGCATAAAGGATCGCGGCTTCATGGATTCGATCTATTTCAAGGACCCGCTCGGTCTGCTGATCGAACTCGCCAGCTACAAGTTCGAGCCGCCTGCCGGCTGCAGCCATGGCGATGTGCTGTTTGCAGCGCACCGGATCCGGGTGGCGGCGGGCGACGGCCACATTGCCGAAGCCCATGTCGCAGCGGCGATCGAACAGCTTGTGCGGCAGCGGGCGAAGACGCTTTCGGCCGGGGAAGGCTGAGCGGGGCGGCGAACCGCCTAGCGGGAAATCCTCAGATCGGAGATTTCGTTGCCGATTGCCTGCATGGCGGCGGCAAGCGCATCGCCTGACACGTCGAAATAGTATTTCGAGCCGTCGGCGCGCATCGATGCGCAGTCATGCAACAATGCCTTGACGCTGGAGCCGTCGGCGACATCGTAGGCGATGGTGAAAATCTTGTAGGCCGGCTCGTTGTCAGCATCGATGATCGCCTTGATGTTGTCGCAGGTCGTCTTGGTGTGGGCGTTCATGGCATCGACCTTGGACATGGTGGTCGAAAGGCCGTCGAATACCCGGCCATGCTTTTCATATCCCCAGGAAGTGTACTGGGAGTCGTTTTCCGTGCTCTGGCTGGGGTAGGTGTTGTTACCGTCAGTCAGGACGATGATGTATTTGTCATTCTCCGGCACGCTGTAGTCGCGGCCCTGGATAAAGGGTTCGCCCGGCGACAGGGTGCGCCAGCCCCAGGCGATGCCTGCCTGTACGTTGGTGTAGCCGCCTGAGTCCATGGCGTTGATGGCGGTCTCGATGGTGGTCGCCTGGGAGGTCAGCGGCGTGATCGGGTCCGTCGTGCAGCCGAAATTCGGGCCGCGATTGCCGAGATCACGGCTGTAATACTGGTCGAAATTGCTGCGCTTGGCATCGTCATTGTATTTCATGGCCCAGTCCTGGCGCCATTGCTGACGGGTGTAGTTGCCGTAGTTGTAGCCTTCTCCGGGAATGTTGGTGAGCAGGCGGTGCAGGCCGCGATAGCTGTCCCAATAGGTCAGGCCGTCCGGGTTTGCATAGGCGCGGTAATAATCGTCGAGATAGCTGTTGGAATAGTCGTCGTCCTCATAGGAGTTTTCCTCGTCCGGCTCGTCGGGCGCGAACATCGGAACGAAGAGCGTATCCGCATTGAGGTCGGAAGGCGTGTCGTCGGTGGTATGATAGGGCCAGGGGCGCATCTCGACGCAGCCCTCCCAGCCGACATTCAGCGCATCGAACAGGGTCCAGCGGGTCAGCCAGTCGACGGTAACCGTGCCGGAGGTTGGCGGCGCGCTTTCGCTGCCTGCGGCAAAGCCCTTGTAGCCGGCGGCATAGCTGACCAGTTCCGGCCAGTCGTCGCCGCGCTTTGACGTACCTTCCCAGTTGAGGTTTTCGTGATGGATCGACGACCAGCCGTTCATGTCCATCCAGTCTTCGCCGCGGTTGGCGCTGCCGATGTTGACGGAATGGCCGAACGGCACGACCGCGATCTTAACCGGGTCGGGCTTGTTGGAGATGTTGGCCAGCGTGTAAAGCTGGGTGGAAAGCGCGATGGCTGCTTCCTGGGCCTTTTCCAGCCGGGTCTCGTAGCTTGAGCCGGTATAGGTGTCCATCGATCCCGAATTGTCGAGGACGATGGCAACCTCGATGGTGCGGTTGCCGGCGGTGACCTCGGAGGCGATGTTGAGCAGGAGTTCGTCCATGCCGAGGAACTTCATCATGAAGTCGTAATCGTAATTGGCGGAAACGCGGATGCGCTTGCCCGAATTGGGCGAGTCGAGGAACTGGAAGCCGAAACTGATCTTTTCCGGTTCCAGCGCGCTGCCGAGGTTCGAATCGAAATAGTCGCGCGCATAGCCGGCCAGAACATCCTCATCGGTGGTGATCGCAAGGTGTTTGCCGGTGGCAAGGGCGGAAGCGTCGAGAGCCGCCTGCAACTGGGCGCGGATGCGGCTGATCGACGACATTTCCACCGAGGCGGAAACGGCGCCGAAGATAGCAGGCGTCGCAAGCGCAAACACCGTGACGTATGTCCCGGCCTCATTGCGCAAAAACTCGCCAAGGGTCTTGGAGAGGGCTGAAAGTTTCATGACGTCGTTCCCTGCTGGTGCAGAAAACTAGCTGAAGAAGTTTGCCATTCCCTTGATCGGTTTGCCGAATGTTTCGTTAAAATTCGAAGGGTTAACCAGGCAAGTTAAAGACAATTCGGGGCCTTGGCAGGCACCGTCCGTCGGGCAGAAACAGGTTCAGTGGTGATGTTCTTCGGCGGTTGCTTCCGCCAGCGCGCGGTTGAAATAGCGCAGGCCGTGGGTCAGGTGCGCCCAGGCGATGATGCGGGTTTCGTCGCGTTCATCGACCACCGGAAGCATGCTGTGGCCGCCATTGTCAAAGGTGCGCAGGGCATATTCCAGCGTCCAGGAGGGTTTGAGAAAGGCCTGATCCTGTTCGGGATCAAGGGCGGCGGGCTGCTCTTCCTGCGGATCGAGCGGGGTCATGAAATCCCTGACCCGGCGCTGGCGCAGCAGGGTCTGTTGCGGTCCTTCATTGACGAACAGGCCGCGCATTTCCAACTGCCAGTGGAAGAAGGAGTGGCCGTGGATTGCCTGGGCGATGCCGTTGGAGATCGAGACGGTCAGCAGCAGGCCGATGGAAAGGGCATAGCCGCCGGTCAGTTCGAACACCATCACGGTGGTTGAAACCGGCGCGCCCAGGACGGCGGCGGCAACCCCGCCCATGCCGAGGATGGCGTAAAGCCCCTCGCTCGAGGCCATGTCGGGAAAGAAGCCGGCGGCAATGATGCCGAAGGCGCCGCCGGCCATGGCGCCGAGATAGAGGGAAGGGGAGAACACCCCGCCACCGAAGCGCGAGGCAAGCGTGATGGCGGTTGCCGCCGTCTTGGCGACGAGCAGGCCGAGCAGCAGCATGAGCGGCAATTGCGATTTCAGCGCCATGTCGGTCGCCTCGTATCCCACCCCCAGCACCTGGGGGAAGAAAACCGCGATGGCACCGACCAGAAAGCCGCCTGCAACCGGCCGCAGGATGAGCGGAATGTTGATGTTCCTGGCAACATAGTCGGTGCCGATCAGTGCGAACTGGAACAGCACGGCAACCAGGGCACAGACGACCCCGAGCAGCGCAAAGGCGGGAAATTCCCAGAACGAGGTGATCTGGTATTCGGGGATGGCGAAGGCTGCGATGTCGCCGAACCACAGCCTCGACAGGATGGTGGAAACCACGGACGAAATGACGATCGGCACGAAGGCGCGCATGGCGTAATGGCCGAGGATGACCTCGTGGGCGAACAGCACACCGGCAATCGGCGCGTTGAAGCTGGCGGAAACGGCAGCGGCCACGCCGCAGCCCAGCAGGGTGCGGCGGCCCCAGGCCGGCAGTTCGAAATGGCGTGCAATGGCGCTGGAGAACGCTGCTCCCAGATAGACCACCGGGCCTTCTCGTCCGCCGCTGCCGCCGGCGCCCAGCGAGAGGGCCGTGACGCCGCCCGAAAGCGCCGACTGCGTCAGGCTGAAGCGGTCGTTGTCGGTGGTCTTGGCCTCGATCACATCGGCAACGCCATGGGTCCGTTTTGAGCTCAGGAGGTATTCAAGGCAGAGCCCGACCGCCAGTCCACCGAAAACGGGTCCGAAAAACACCCAGTACCAGGGCATGGAAGACAGTTTGGCAGACAAGGCTTCGGCCGTCGTGCCGGTCCACAGGAACTGGAAGATGCCGATCAGTTCGCGGAAGACGATGGCAACGACGGCAACAAGGGCACCTGCTGCAAGCGACAACAGCCATATCAGCGGCTGGCGCGATTCCCAGTGCATCCGCAGATTGGGGTTTACCCAGTCTGCGAGGATTTTCGGCAATTGTCGGATCAGGTCACGCATGGCACCGGGCAGGACGGTTGTGGGGCATCAGACAAACAGGAGACCAAGCAATAGGAAAAGCCTGCCGACAAATAAAGGCCCGGTGTCCGATTTGATCGGCTGGCCACTTTTCTTTTGACGGTCTTGCAGTAAGGTCAGTGCGCTTATCAAATCAGGCAGGACGGGTGGGTGAACAAGCCAGTAACATCGGATGTTGCCGGAAAGCGCGATGTGCAAGCGGTCAAAACCGTTTGCGATGTTCTCGCGCAGCGTTTCGGCGAACAGTTTCAGACCTCTGAGGCAATACGCGGGCAGCATGCCCACACGATGACCTATATCGCGGCGCAGCCGCCTGACGGGGTCTTGTTTGCGCAGTCGACCGGGGATGTTCAGGAGGCGGTGCGGGTCTGCAGCGAGCATGGCGTTCCAATCATTGCCTTCGGCACCGGAACTTCGCTCGAGGGCAATGTCAACGCACCCCTTGGCGGCATTTGCATCGACCTTTCGCAGATGGACAGGATAGTGCAGGTCAATCGAGACGATCTCGATTGCACCATTCAGGCCGGATGCACGCGCGAGGCGTTGAACGACTACCTGCGCGACACCGGCCTGTTCTTCCCTATCGATCCGGGCGCCAACGCCTCGCTCGGTGGCATGGCGGCAACGCGCGCCTCGGGCACCAATGCGGTGCGCTACGGCACGATGCGGGAAAACGTGATCAACGTGATGGCGGTGATGGCCGATGGGGAGGTGGTTCACACCACGCAGCGGGCCAAGAAGACGTCTGCCGGATACGACCTGACGCGTCTGCTGGTGGGATCGGAAGGCACGCTGGGTATCATCACCGAACTGACCGTGCGCCTTTACGGCATTCCCGAGAAGATCATGGCGGGTGTGTGCCAGTTCGAGGATGTGGATTCTGCCTGCCGAACGACGATTGCCGCCATTCAGGCCGGCATTCCGGTTGCGCGTATTGAACTGCTCGATGCGCTGCAGATGGAAATCGTCAACGCCTATTCAAAACTCGACTACGCCCACAAGCCGACGCTGTTTCTGGAGTTTCACGGTTCGCAGAACGGGGTGGACGAGCAGACGGAATTCTTCCAGGCGCTGGCTGAGGAATATGGCGGCAGCGAAATAAAGTGGGCAGAACGGCAGGAGGACCGCAACCGGTTGTGGAAGGCACGCCACGACGCCTTCCATGCGGCGGTAGCCTGGAGACCGGGGGCCAAGGGGGTTCCCACCGATGCCTGCGTGCCGATCTCCCGGCTTGCCGAATGCGTCGAGGAAACCCGCAGGGATGTCGAGGAACTGGGGCTGATCGCTCCCATTGTCGGCCATGTGGGCGATGGCAACTTCCACGTCCTGCCGCTGGTGATGATGGACGATCCCGACGAGGTCTCCCGCATGGAGAAGCTGGTGAAGCGGCTTGCCGAACGCGCCATCGCCATGGACGGCACCTGCACAGGCGAACACGGCGTCGGCCAGGGCAAGATGAAATACATGGCGCGTGAGCACGGCCATGGCTGGGAGGTGATGAGCGCCATAAAAAGGGCACTCGATCCCGGCAATATTCTAAATCCGGGCAAGGTGGTCCGTTTCTGACAAGCCTGGTTTTGGCGTGCAGCATGCCAATTCCATGCGTGGAACGCATTCCGTCTGTAGTGCACGTTTGAGGGAGATTGGCTGGTGAGGGAGGTAGGCTAGGCGTGTTTCGCCTGTTCGTATTCAGTGGTGTATTGGTCGTCATCGCGCTGTTCACGGCGCTGGTGGCGCCGTATTTCATCGACTGGACGGCCTACAAGCAGGACTTCGAACGGCAGGCAAGCCAGGTATTCGGCCAGCCGGTAACGGTCGGCGGCGGCGCCAATGTGCGCATTCTGCCGCTTCCCTCGGTCAGTTTCGGCGATCTTTCGGTGGGCGAGACCAGTTCCGGCCAGCCGCTGATGACTGTTGAGCAGTTCTCGGCCAATGTGGAACTGGCACCGCTGCTTTCGGGCGAAATCCGCATCGTCGACATGTCGCTGACAAGGCCGCATTTCAACATCGAGGTCGACGAGAGCGGCCGGATTGCCTGGACGCAGCGGCGAGAACTGCTGGTCGATCCCGGTCAGGTAGAGGTCGACAGCCTGTCGGTGCGCGAGGCGAGCTTCATTCTCAGCGGGCTTGCCGACGGCTCGACGATTACCGGCGACCGGATCAATGCCGATATTTCCGCCCAGTCGCTGGTCGGTCCGTGGCGGATCGAGGGCAGCGGCGAGATCGGCGGCAGTGCGACGGAGTTCTCGATTGCCACGGGACGGCTGACGGATGCCGGCACGATGCGGCTGAGGATCGCCGCGGTGCGCGAGGATCAGCCTTATGAACTGCGGGCCGACGGGCCGGTGAGCCTCGATGAGGATGTTCTGGCCTGGCAGGGCGAGTTCGAGATCACGCCGCTTGGCGAGAATGGCGACAGCGGCCTGCGCGGCACGTCTGCAGGCAGGACCGGGCTTCCGGTGCGAACGCGCGGCAAATACCGGCTGGTGCCTTCCCGGCTCGATCTGGCGGAAATGGAACTGGAGATCGGCTCGCGGGACGATCCGTTCGTGCTGAGCGGCCAGGGCACCGCCGATTTGCGCGGCCAGGACGGTTTCAGGCTGGAACTCGACGGCAGGCAGATCGACGTGGCGCGCATTGCGAGGATGCGGGGCAGCGAGGGCGATGTTGCGACGCTTGAGCAACGTATTGCTCTGGTGCGCGGCATTCTCGATGAGGTGCCGGTCCCGGCCATCAACGGGGTGCTCGATTTCGAGATCCCGGCCATCGTGTCCGGCGACACGATGCTGCGGGAAATCAGCACGGTGGTGCAGCCGGACGGCAAGCGCTGGAAGGTGCGCCGCCTCAAGGCGACCCTGCCCGGAAATACCGTTCTGGAATTTTCCGGATCCGTCGGCAAGGGCGACGACTTCGGTATCGACGGCAATCTGCTTATTGCTTCCCGCCAGCCTTCGGGGCTTGCCGTCTGGCTTGCAGGAAAGGCCAGCCCGCATATCCGCCGTATCAAGCGGGCAGGCCTGTCGGGCAGCATTAGCGCAACGCCATCCCAACTCGACCTGCAGAATCTCGAAATCAGACTCGACGACAATCTGATTTCCGGACGGATCAACCGCCTTGCGCCGGTCGAAAAGCTCGACGGCACACCCGGCAACCCGGCCATTCTGGTGCAGTTGTCGGGCGATGCCATCAGGCTTGACGATCTGCGAGCGCTGTATCTGCTGACGGGGCAGGAGGATCTCGCCACCGGCAACCACGACCTCGATGTCGCCATGAAGGCCGGCCGGCTTTCGGCCTATTCGCTGGAAGCCGGTGGTGTCGATCTGGAATTCCAGGTGCGTGACGGCAAGCTTTCTGTGTCGCGGCTCAATGCCGAGCAGTTTCTGGGCGCGCGCTTTGAAAGCACCGGGCAGATCAAGAACCTGCTTTCGGACGCCAGCGGCAATCTGCGTATCGCGGTCAAAGCAGAAAACCTCGCCCAGTTGGCAGCCGAAGCGGTGCGCCGGTTGGGCGAGCAGCCGGTTCTCTCCGGTCTGGCGCGGGATCCCTCGCTGACTGCGGATGCGGCACTCGTGCTTGAGATCGACGCCGGGGGCAGCGCGGGAAAAGGCATCGCATCGCAAAACCGCTATGTGATCAAGGGCGTTGCCGGGGGCACGGAATTCGATATGCACGGTGGGTTCGATGGCGGGCTTTCCACCCTGGCCGATGACGGACTTGCCCTGACGTTGAAGGCGGTCAATCCGCAAAGCGCGAACCTGCTGCTGCAGGCCGGTCTCGGCCAATACGGTTTCACGCCGCTGATCGGCGGGCTTTCCGGCCCGCTGAGGGTCAATCTCGACATGGTCGGCAGCATGGAGAAGGGGTATTCCACTGCCCTGGTCGCCAGCGCCTCCGGCACGGCGCTCAACCTTCAGGGTATCTATTATCCGCCGCAGCAAAAGCCTGCCGGTTACCAGTTCGATCTGACCTTCGGCACCCAGGACCTGGCGCCGATCGTCACAGCTTTCGGCCATTTCCTGCCGGGCCTCAATTCGCTGGCAGGGGATGCGGTTCCCTTCTCGATTGCCGGCAAGCTGGCGAGAACAGGCGGCGAAGCGCATCTGTTCGACATCTCAGGCGGACAGATCGGCGGCAACAGGATCGGCGGCAAGCTTGCCTTCACGCCGGACACCGATGGACAGGCACGGGTTGAAGGCAATCTCGATCTAGACCATTTCTCTCTGCCGGCTGTGCTGGCGGGCATTTACGGCATCGCGCGGGAGGGCGATCTGGCGCTTGGGGAGACGCTGTGGCCGCAGACCGAATTCTCAGCCTCCGCATTTTCGCTCGGCAGCGGGGAAATCCGGCTTTCGGCGAAAACCGCCGATCTCGGCATCGGCGGCAGGGCAACCGGCCTGCGGTCGCTGGTGAAACTGGCGGCAGACGGGTTCGAACTCGGCGAGGCGAAAGCCGGCTGGGCCGGCGGCACGCTTGCGGGCGAGGTATCGCTGACGGGGGAAGACAGCCTCGGCCTGCGCACGCGGATCGAGGCCGAGGGGATCGATCTTGGCGAACTTGCCGGGATCTATCGCGTGCCACTTGCGATTTCAGGCAAGCTCAAGCTGTCCGGCGGTTTTGACGGCATCGGCAAGACACCGCTGGCGATTGCCGGCGCCGTCGGCGGCGAGGGCGTCTTGTCGGTCACGGACGGGCTGGTCGAGGGTATTCGCCTGCAAGGGCTGCCATCGGTACTGGAGGCGGCAGATGCGGAGGGCTTCGAGATCGTTGCGCAGGCCGTGCAACAGCTTGTGCGCGACGCCTTCCTTGCCGGCGAGACGGGCTTCTCCATTTCCGATGCGCCCTTTGCCGTCAGCCGCGGGATGTTTCAGATGCGCAACATCGTCCCGCAAACCGGGGTGAAGCCCGAGCCCAGCCTCGACCTTGCGCTCAATCTGGTGGAGGGAACGGCTTCCGCGATGTTGACGGTGGCACCCGATGCGGGGCTTGAGGCGCTGGAGGGGGCGAGCACCGAATTCTCGGTCAGTGCCGAGGGACCCGTTTCGGAGCCTTCGCTCGCAATCGCCACTGCGCCGCTCGAGGGATTCCTTTCCCTGCGCGCATTCGAACGCGAACAGCGGCGGGTGGAAATCCTGCAATCTGCGGTTCTGGAACGCCAGCGCCTGCGCCAGGACATCCTGCGTTCCGAAACGCGGCAGCGTTATGTGACGGCAAAGCTGGAAGAGCAGCGCCGCCAGGAGGAGGCCGAGCGCGAGCGTATCCGGCTTGAAAAGGAGGCCGAGGCCGAGCGGCTGCGCCAGCAGGAGGCCGATCGCCAACGCAAGCTGGAGGAACAGCGCAGGGCCGAGGAAGCGGCACGCCAGGCGGCGGAGGCGGCAGCGAGAGCCGAACAGGAGCGCATCGCAAAGGAGCAGGCCGCAGCAAGGGAACAGGCAAAGCAGGCCCGCCGGACGGAGATCAAAACCGGTATCGAGGCGCAACCGCTGGCGCCGCCACCGGCGGTCAACGATCTGTTTCAGAACATCGAGAAACTGTTCAAGCCCAAGCCGCAGTGACTATTCCATGTCCTGCGCGCCGCGCTGTCTGAGTTGCTCCAGAACATGGATGCGCAATGCCGACGACAGATTGGTGCCGTCGGTACGCTCCCTGTCGATGCGGGCGATGAGGCGGGCAAGCGGAATGTTCTCGCGGTCGGCAATGAGCTGCAATTCAACCTGGAAGGGGTCTTCAAGCGAATAGCTGGTGCGATGACCCTCAATGGTGATCGAACGCTTCTTCATGGCACCCGGCCGGACAGGCTATTTCTTTTTCCTGAAGGCATCGAGCGAGACGACCTCGCCGGGCCCGCTGGCCGGTTCGCTGCCCTCATCGCCGACCGGTGTGCCGGTATCCGGCTTCCTGGCAGGCTTGCGCTTTTGCGGCATCTCGACAGGGGTCTCCATGCCGGAGGCATGCTGTTCTTCGCCGGACACATCTCCCGCGACCTCGTTCTCCTGTTCCGGTGCCTCGACAGCCACATCGAACTGCAGCCCGAATTTCACCGAAGGGTCGAAAAAAGCCTGGATGGCGGCGAAGGGGATGGCAAGCCGCTCGCGGATGTCGTTGAAGGTCAGGTCGACCTCGAAGCCGCCATCGTTGACGGTGAGGTCCCAATAGGTGTGCTGGATGACGATGGTCATCGATTCAGGATAACGCTCGCGCATGCGCTTCGACAATCGAACGCCGGGAAAGGCGGTATCGAAGGTGATGAAGAAGTGGTGGTCGCCCGGAAGCCCGGCAACCGACACTTCGTCGAGAACCTTGCGGATGACGCTGCGCAACGCATCCTGGGTCAGCACGTCGTAGCGTATCAGATCCTCGCTGACCTGTTCTTCGTCCATCTTCCCTTCCGCTGTTTTTCGCGACCGGCATGCCGAAGGGCATCCGGTCCTTTTCAGCTTATATGCGTTTCACCTTCGAAAGCAAAAGGAAAGGCGCAGGCATAACCTTGATTTCGATCAAGCGGCCCGAGACTTGAGAAGGCACGCGGGAAGGGATTTTGCGGCGGGGCAGGAAAAGTGGAGGCTTCTGTTGCCAGGTGCCTCCGAACCCCGCCTGAAGGTGCGAACCCTCAGGAGTTCATGTGAAGCTGTCGCACCGCCTTAGGCAGCGAGACGTGCTTCCGCATAGTTGTCGTTTGCAACTATTGGGTTTGGCCCGATAACGGTGGCTACCATGCCGGACGAAAACACTGTCTTTACGCCCTCGTCGATCCTGTTTCGCCCCCATCAGAAGCCATCGTCAGGCAACAGGGCAGCTGCCGATGGTTTCTGGTGGAGGCGCCGGGTACCGCCCCCGGGTCCGATAGGTTTATTACACAGGCCATTTATCGTCATAGCCGGAAAACCGGCGAGCCTAATGTAGTGCGCAGCAGCGGTTCGTTCAATCGGTAAATCAACCGTTTCTCCGGCCCGGCGAGCTGTGGATAAATACATGGTGACGCATCGTAATGTGTGTGCTAGAAAAAGCCGCGTTTGCTGGACAAATCTCCGGTGAAGACGGCGATTTCCACATGAAATGCGGTGTGGGATGGCGCATGCAAGGAACAGCTAACAGGGAGAGTTTTCATGAGTGAATATCTTGGTGACGTACAACGCTACGATGCAGGTGCGGATGCCGGCGCGGTGGACAAGATCGTAAAGCACCTGGGCATTGCCCTGCGTTCGCGCGATGCGTCCCTCGTATCCTGCACCGATCCGAGCGAACTGGATCGTGTTCGCGAAAGCTGGTGCATGAAGAAGCTGGGTGCCAGCGATGCGGCAGCCTGCGACAGCGTGATTGCCGGCGTTTGCGAAACCATGTCGGGCGACCGCAACAAGCAGCGGGTCACGTTCTACTATCTGGTTGCCAAGCAGATGGGCAAGCTCGGCGATCTTTGATCTGCCGGTCCTTCTTTACAGCCGAGTTCGAGCCCTGGCGCCAGCGCCGGGGCTTTTTCGTTTGCGGCAAACGATTTGCATCGCCGCCAGCTTTGTGGAATCCTTTCCAAGATAATAGCTGAGGCTGGAATTGTTTGGGGGTTGGTCATGAAACTCCTCGACCGATTTTTCAGATCGATTATCCGACGCGGCAAGCTGGTGGTTACGGATGTGGAGGGTAACCGCCATGTCTATGGCGATGGCGAGGGGGTTTACTCCGCCATCCGGCTGCATGACCGCAAACTCTATCGCGACATCGTGCTGAGAACGGAACTTTCCGTGGGCGAGGGCTATATGAACGGCACGCTGACCATGGAGGACGGCACGCATCTTCGCGACATGCTGGAACTCTACAATCACAACCGCCAGGCCGTGACCGTCAATCCCTGGCTCGCCGCCCTTGCCAGGGGATCGCGCTTCGTGCGCCGAGTGCAGCAATCGAACCGGGTGGGGCAGGCCCAGCGCAACGTCGCCCATCACTATGATATCGGCAACGATTTCTACAAACTCTTCCTTGACCGCAACCTGCTTTATTCCTGCGCCTATTTCAGGAACGACAATGAAAGCCTGGAGCAGGCACAACGCAACAAGCTCAGGCTGCTGGCGGCGAAGATGGCACTGAAGCCCGGCCAGAAGGTGCTCGATATCGGCTCGGGCTGGGGCGACATGGCGCTCTATCTGGCGCAGTTGTGCGATGTCGACGTGACCGGCGTTACCCTGTCGAGGGAGCAGTGCGAGCTTTCCAGCCGGCGGGCGCAGGAAATGGGGCTCAGCGAGCGGGTGCGGTTCGAGCTTCGCGACTACCGGGAACTGAACGGCAAATTCGACCGCATCGTGTCGATCGGCATGTTCGAGCATGTGGGCGTTCACCACTATCCGGAGTTTTTTTCCAGGATCAATGCGCTGATGCCCGATGACGGGGTGATGGTGCTGCATTCCATCGGCCATATGAGCCCGCCGGGAACGGCCAGCCCGTGGCTGCGCAAATACATTTTCCCCGGCGCCTATTCCCCTGCGCTTTCGGAGGTGTTTCCGGTGGTGGAGCGGTCGAGACTGTGGGTGCTCGATCTCGAATTTCTCAGAACCCACTATGCCAAGACGCTCAATCACTGGGACAGGCGTTTCCAGCAGAACCGGGAAAAGGTCGTCGAAATGTTCGACGAGCGGTTTGCCCGGATGTGGGAGTTCTATCTGATCTCCGCCGAGGAGATGTTCAGAACCGGCGCGCAACTGGTCTTTCACATGCAGCTTTCGCGACGGCGTGACGCCGTGCCGTTGCAGCGCGACTACATCATCGAAAAGCAGGCTGAATACGAAAAGCTGGAGGCCAGGCTCGGTATGGCCGCCTGAAGCCGAACCCGGTCGGGCACGGCAGCATGCCGATGTTTGCCCGGGGCGGAAGCGCACAGTGCCAGAAGCGGTGCCAGAAGACGGGAGAGTTGACCGAACTCCTTGGGGGGTCGTGGGATGGAAGACGGAGTTTGAACAACTGCCGCCGCCCTCTGACCCTGCCAAGATGGCGGGTTTCCCGCTCAACTGGAAATGAGAGGTTCAGGAAGAAGATGTGATCCCGGATCACGGCTTTGCGACCCGCTCTCCTGTTTGCGTGATCGGCCATGTGCCGGGCAGGGCATTTGGCGAGGGACAAGGCCGTTCAAATGTTTCCATTTAAGCGGGACACGCTCTAAAAGAGGGAATCGTTTAACAGGGCCCGACCATGCGGCAATATCTCGACCTGCTCGAAACCGTGCTGAAGGATGGCAGCGACCGCGGCGACCGGACCGGAACCGGAACCCGTTCGATCTTCGGCCATCAGATGCGGTTCGACCTTGCGCAGGGGTTTCCGGTGCTTACCACCAAGAAACTGCATCTGCGCTCGATCATCATCGAATTGCTGTGGTTCCTGCGCGGCGACACGAATATCGGCTGGCTGAAGGAGAACGGCGTTTCCATCTGGGATGAGTGGGCGGACGAGAACGGCGATCTCGGTCCGGTCTATGGCTATCAGTGGCGGTCATGGCCTGCGGGCGAAGGCCGCTCGGTCGACCAGATCAAAAACCTGCTGCACCAGATCAAGACCAACCCGAACTCCCGCCGGCTGATCGTTTCGGCCTGGAACCCGGCGCTGGTCGATGAAATGGCGCTGCCGCCGTGCCATTGCCTGTTCCAGTTCTATGTCAGCGACGGCAGGCTCTCCTGCCAGCTCTACCAGCGGTCGGCCGACATCTTCCTCGGCGTGCCTTTCAACATCGCTTCGTATGCGCTGCTGACGATGATGATCGCCCAGGTCTGCGACCTGAAGCCCGGCGATTTCGTTCACACGCTGGGCGATGCGCATCTTTATCACAATCATTTCGAGCAGGCGAAATTGCAGCTCGCGCGCAGCCCGAAAGCACTGCCGGAAATGCGGATCAATCCGCAGGTGCGCGACCTGTTCGCCTTTGCCTATGAGGATTTCGAGCTGATCGGCTATGAGGCCGACGCCCATATCAAGGCGCCGGTAGCCGTATAGCAGCAGCGGCCCGTAACAGCGGCTATTTCACCGACTGGTTGAACTTGGTCAGCTGGTGATAGGTCTGCCCCTGACGCCACATGACGACGGGCGTGCCGTCGGTGAAGGTGCCGGAGAAGTAGTGGATGCCGTCGCGGTTGAGCGTCGCCAGCACGGTCTGCTTGTCCTTCGCCTTGAGGTGGAACTTCGAATCGTAGCCGGTGAACGAGTAGCCGAGCTGCCAGGCGGCGACCTGCTGCATGTAGGAATTGGTGCAGCCGCGGGTCTTGGAATGGCCGGTATCGGCGCCCTTGCCCTTCAGTTTCCACAGGGAATCGACGGAGACCTCGCAGGCGCAGGTCTGCGAGCCGTCGGTGATCATCCACACACCCTTGATGTCCTCTTCCTGGCGGATGGTGCCGGCAGCAACATTGCCGGCGATGGCCGCACCCAGCCCGCCACCGAGCGCGCCGCCAATCTGCTGGATCACGCCGCGCTGGACTGCCTTGCCGGTGTTCTTGACGACGGCCTGGCCGAAATCCCGACCGCGCGGCGGCTTGGCCGGCGGCCCGCCCGGCAGCGGAATGGCGCATTGGCCGGCAGGTGCTGCCGCAAGCGCTGCCTGCTGGGCAGGCGGCTCGACCGTTTCGGCGGCGAGCGCTGCGGTTTGCGGCGCGGTTTGGGGGGCAGCCGCCGTTTCCTCGACGGAGACGGGAAGGGCTTCCCCTGAAGTCGGCGTCTGGGTTCCCTCCTGGGCGGCGCTTTCGAGTGCCGACGTGGAGGTATTGGTTTCGGATTTCGTGCTCTGACAAGCTGTCAGCAGTGCTGCGGCAATGGCAACTGGCAGGATGATCGACGCGCCGAATACGGGATTTTCCGACCGGAAATCGCCGCTCGCGCTTCCCCGCGCGCGTTGGCTTGAATTCATTTTACTTGTATCCCCACTCAACGGATGATTGAGATCACGTGTCCAGTGCTGCCGCCCAAGAATAGTTTATACAACTGCGGCGATATGCAAAGCCCCTTGCAACAAAAAGTCTGTGCCGCCAAAGGGTATCTCATGGCTCAATCCGTCTCTCCTCCCATCCTCTCCATCGTGGTGGCCATCGCGGCAAATGGTGTTATCGGCGTCGATGGCGGACTTCCGTGGCGGCTTTCCTCGGATCTGAAGCGTTTCAAGCGCGATACGATGGGCAAGCCCGTCATCATGGGCCGCAAGACCTGGGAGTCGATCGGGAGACCGCTGCCGGGGCGCGAGAACATCGTGGTGACCCGCACACGGGTCTATGAAGCGCCCGGCGCCCATTGCGTCGAGAGCCTGCCGGATGCCGTTGCGCTTGCTGCCCGGCTGATCGGCGAACAAGGGCTGGAAGCCGAGATATGCATCATCGGGGGCGGGCAATTGTACCGGGAAGCAATCGGTTCGGCAGACCGGCTTTACGTGACTCATGTTTTTCTGGAACCGGAAGGCGACACACTGTTCCCCGATATCGCGCCGGAGAACTGGCAACCCGTGCACCGTGAATCCTTCCCGGCCGGCGAAAAGGACGATGCCGACACGCTCTACGTGATCTACGAGCGGGTGACGGGAAACGGAAGCGGCTGAGACCCGTGAGCGGTGTGATTTTCCGCTTGCGTCTGTGGCCAATCATTCACCGATGGCCGTTGAAAGCGGGCCACGCCATCCCTATAACAAGCTGCAAACGCAATCCTGCAGGCAAAGGACAGTGAATGCCCTGGAACAATCAAAGTGGCGGCCCCTGGGGTGGGGGCAACAACAATGGCGGCGGCCCCTGGGGCCAGGGGCCATCGGGACCGCGCGGCGGCGGCAATCGCCCGCCCGATCTCGAAGACATCATCCGCAAGGGGCAGGAGAAGCTCAAACAGGCCATTCCCGGCGGCAGCGGCTTCAGCCCGGTTGTCCTCGGTGTCATTCTGTTTGCTGCGTTGGCGCTGTACGGCTTCAAGTCCGTCTACACGATCCAGCCTGACGAACTGGGCATCGAATTGCGTTTCGGCAAGCCGAAGGAAGAGGTCTCGGGACCGGGCCTGCACTTCCACTGGTGGCCGATCGAGACCTACGAGGTCGCCAACATTCGCGAGAACCAGATCAATATCGGCAGTGTCGGCCGCGGCACCAACACGACCGGCCTGATGCTCTCCGGCGACCAGAACATCGTCGATCTGGCCTTTTCGGTGCTCTATCAGGTGACCGATCCCGAAGCCTATCTGTTCAACGCCCGCGAACCCGATGAACTGGTTCGCCAGGTGGCCGAAAGCGCCATGCGCGAGGTTGTCGGCCGCCGTCCTGCACAGGACGTCTTCCGTGACGACCGTGCCGGCGTTGCCGAGCAGGTGCGCGCCATCGTTCAGGAAACGCTCGAGGAATACCGCACGGGCCTGACGGTCAACGCGGTCAACATCGAGGATGTGGCGCCTCCCGGACCGGTGGCTGATGCCTTCGACGAGGTGCAGCGCGCCGAACAGGACGAGGACCGCTTCATCGAGGAAGCAAACCGCTATTCGAACCGCATTCTGGGTGAGGCCCGCGGTGAGGCGGCGCAAATCCGCGAGGATGCGGCAGCCTACAAGAACCGTGTTGTGGAAGAGGCAAAGGGTGAGGCGCAACGCTTCATCGCCGTCTATGACGAATATGCCAAGGCACCGGAAGTGACCCGCAAGCGCCTGTTCCTCGAAACCATGGAAAAAGTGCTTGGCGGCTCCGACAAGGTGATCGTCGAACAGGGGCAGGGCGGCCCGGGCGTGGTGCCCTATCTGCCATTGCCTGAAGTGCAGAAACGCAGCCAGCCGGCGCAGGGAACCACCCAGGGAGCAAGCCAATGACGCGCGGACCCATTCTCCTGATCCTTCTTGCCGTACTGGCGTTTCTGGGACTCAACTCGTTCTTCGTCGTCAATGAGCGCGATCAGGCGATCGTGCTGCGGTTCGGCGAGATCAAGCGGGTTGAGACGGAGCCCGGCCTTTATTTCAAGCTGCCGCTTACCATGTTCGAGCTGGACACGGTGCAGATCGTCGAAGACCGGCTGCTGCGCTTCGACCTGGACGACATCACGGTTCAGGTCTCGGGCGGCAAGTTCTACGAGGTCGATGCCTTCGCGACCTACAAGATCGCCGATGCACGGCGTTTCCGTGGCCAGGTATCGGGCCAGCTTCGCCTCGCCGAAGACCGCCTGCGCACCCGTCTCGACGCTGCGCTGCGGCGGGTTTACGGCCTTCGCGGCTTTGAGTCGGCGCTTTCGGAAGAACGTGCTGCGATGATGCGCGAGGTGCGCGACGAGTTGCGCCCGGCCGCCGCCGATCTCGGAATCCAGATCGAGGACGTGCGCATCCGCCGTACAGACCTGACGCAGGAAGTCTCCGAACAGACCTACAACCGCATGACGGCGGAACGCCTTGCAGAGGCAGAACGGCTGAGGGCGCGCGGCCAGGAGGCGGCCCGCCGCATCCGCGCACGCTCCGACCGCGAGGTCGTGGAGATCGAGGCTGCTGCCCAGCGCGACGGTCAGATCCTGCGCGGTGAAGGCGATGCGGAACGCAACTCCATCTTTGCCGATGCCTTTACCCGGGATCCGGAATTCTTCGAGTTCTACCGCTCGATGACGGCCTATATCGCGGCGCTGGAGAAGTCCGGCACGACGATGGTGCTGTCGCCGAACTCGGAGTTCTTCCAGTTCTTCGGCAATGCCGGCGGCATTCGAACCGCGCCATCCCGGCAGTAGCATCCGCATGCGGGCGAAATGCCTCTATTTTGCCCGCATGCTGTGAGAATTACCCCGTGAACGAGTTAATCATAGCAGCAGGTTTGTTCCTGGTTCTCGAAGGTTTGATTTACGCCGCCTTTCCGGGCGGGTTAAAACGCATGGCCGAGCAGTTGCCGTCGATCCCCGACCAGACCTTGCGGGTATTCGGCATCGTGGCAATGGCCATCGGTGTCGGTATCGTGTGGCTCGCCAAGGGATAGGGCGGACAGACAGACGGCGCCAGCCTTCGGGGTCCGGACGCAGCGCGACAGAAAGGAACGGGTGCATGTTGCACAATTTCAAACGGAAATTCGCAAGCCTCGCCATTGCCATGGCGCTGGTATTGCCGGCGGCTACCACGGCCGTCACGGTGCCCGCGCTGGCGCAGCCCCACGGGCCGGTTTCGGTAGCCGATCTTGCCGAGGGCCTGCTTGGTGCCGTGGTCAACATTTCGACCTCGCAGAAGGTCAAGCAGCGCCGCCCCAACCTGCCGATCCCGCAGGTGCCCGAGGGCAGCCCGTTCCAGGAATTTTTCGACGACCTGTTTCCGCGTGGCGGCGAAGATGAAGAAGGGCCGACCCGCAACCGGCAGTCGCTCGGTTCGGGCTTTGTCGTCAGCGCCGACGGCCTGATCGTCACCAACAACCACGTCATTGCCGATGCCGACGAAATCGTCGCCAATTTCGCCGACGGCTCCAAGCTGGTGGCCGAACTGGTCGGCACCGATCCGAAAACCGACCTTGCAGTGCTGCGGGTCAAGCCCGATGGCGATCTGCCTTTCGTTTCGCTTGGCGACTCGGAGAAATCGCGCATCGGCGACTGGGTGATGGCGATCGGCAACCCGTTCGGCCTTGGCGGTTCGGTTTCCATCGGTATCGTGTCGGCAATCGGCCGCGACATCAATTCCGGCCCCTATGACAACTTCATCCAGACGGATGCCGCGATCAACCGGGGCAATTCCGGTGGCCCGCTGTTCAACATGGATGGCGAGGTGATCGGTATCAACACGGCGATCATCTCGCCTTCCGGCGGCTCCATCGGCATCGGCTTTGCCATTCCATCGTCGCTTGCCAAGCCGGTAATCGATCAGCTTGTCGCGTTTGGCGAAACCCGCCGCGGCTGGCTCGGCGTCCAGATCCAGCTCGTCAGCGAGGAGATTGCCGAGAGCCTGGGCCTCAAGGACGCCAAGGGTGCGCTGGTAGGCGATGTGTTCAAGGACGGCCCAGCCGACAAGGCGGGCATCCAGTCGGGCGACATCGTGCTTTCCTTCGACGGCAAGGAAATCGAGACCATGCGCGACCTGCCGAAGATCGTTGCCGATACGCCGGTTGGCGAAAAGGTCGATGTGGTGCTCTTCCGCAAGGGCGAACAGCAGACTGTCCAGGTGGAGGTCGGCCGCCTCGAAGAGGGCGAAAAGGCCATGACCGCATCGAAGGAAAGCGATGAGGATGCGACCGAAGAAGACACCGCCAAGCCGGTGCTCGGCATGACACTCGAGGAACTCGGCGAGGAATTGCGCGATGCGGAAGGGGTCTCTGCAGAGGTCAAGGGCGTCTACATCCTCGACGTCAAGGAAGGCTCCAGTGCCGAGGACAAGGGCATCGAAGCCGGCAATGTCATTATCGAGGTCAATCAGGAGCCGGTATCGACCCCGGCAGATGTGGCCGAGCGCGTTGCCGAACTTGAAAAGAGCGGCCGCAAGAACGCCTTGCTGATGATTTCCAGCAAGGATGGCGACATCCGCTTCGTGGTGGTGCGCATCGAAGGCTGAACCCCCTCGGAAATCCGGTTCCAAGAATGAAGGCGGCCTTACACGGGGCCGCCTTTTTCACGCCTGTCGATAGTGTCATCCAGTTGACAGATTGATTCAGCTGTTTGCGGCAGAGATTCCGATTTGTCAGATAACTGACTGGAATTAAGCCGATTCCCCGGTTTTCGCCGACTGCCACTGGTTGCGGCTGATGGCATAGCTGGTGTGGCGTTTGAGATGGGGATGGCTGTCGGGTACACCGGGGTGATCGAAATCCCGTGCCGGGTCGCGCTGCATGCGGAGGCGCTGCATAACGGCGAGCGAGCGATGGTTGTCGTGGACGGCGAAGGAAACGACTTCTTCCAGCTTCAGGTCCTCGAAGGCAAAGTCGAGCAGGCGTCTTGCCGATTCCGTCACATATCCCTTGCCCCAGGTTTCCGGCAGAAGCCGCCAGCCGATCTCCACACTGCCGTCGGCAAAGAACGGCTCGAGATCGGTACGGCTCAACCCGCAAAATCCGATGCAGTCGCCTTCTTCCCTGCGCTCGAGTGCCGTGAAGCCGAAGCCGTGTTCGGCGATCATCGTATTGAGCTTGTCCATTACCGGGTCTGCCTGTTCGGGCGTTCTGCGGAAGGGAAAGAACTCCATGATCTCGTCTTCGCGGTTGAGCCGGTGGAAGACCGGCCGGTCGCTTTCCTGCCAGGGACGGATGATGAGCCGTTCGGTTTCAAGCCTCATGGCGATACGAACGCTTCCTTGCGGTATCCCTGAAGGTAGAGCAGGGCGGTCAGATCGCCATGGTCGATGCGGATTTTTGCCTGTTCGGCGACGGTGGGCTTGGCGTGCAATGCGACACCGGTTCCGGCGATGGCCAGCATGCCGAGATCGTTGGCGCCATCGCCAACGGCAATGAAGTCTGCCGCCGACAGGCCGCGCTCGGCAGCGATACGTTCAAGGGCATCGACCTTGGCCTGCTTGCCGAGGATGGGTTCGATCACCTTGCCGGTCAGTTTTCCGTCCCGGACATCGAGCAGGTTGGCATGATGCTCGTCGAAACCGAGCGTAGCGGCGATGCGGCGGGTAAACAGCGTGAAACCGCCGGAAACCAGTACGCAATGGCCGCCATGGACCTTCATGGTGGCGATAAGCGCCGGTCCGCCGGAGGCCAGTGTGATGCGGCGTTCGATGATATCGTCGGCAATGGTTTCCGGAAGGCCGGCCAGCAGGGCGACGCGTTCGCGCAAGGCCGGCTCGAATTCGATCTCGCCGTTCATCGCCTTTGCCGTGATGGTGGCGACCTTGTCCTTCAACCCCACTTCGGCGGCCAGTTCATCGATGCATTCCTGGTCGATCATGGTCGAATCCATGTCGGCGATCAGTGCCTTCTTGCGCCGCAAGGTGGCGTCCTGAACGGCGGCGTCGACGGGAAGGCTGCCGAGGATGCCGCGCACGGCCGCAAGCGCGGCTGCGGGCTCCACCGGGAGGGCGGGAACAAGGTCGGCGGCAAAGCCCGCATCAAGCCAGGTGGCCTCAGCGCCGCCAAGTGCACTGCCGGCGCGTTCGAGCAGTGCATCGTCGAGCAATGCCTCGCCAGGCGGGCACAGAAGGGTTATGACGGGACTTTCGATCATGGCGGGCGTGGCTGCAATCGTGACTGTGTTCCGGTTGCCGCACAAAACACGACGGAGCGGGAACCGACAGGGCAATGTTGAAGCGGCCCATTCTGATAGCCGGACCCACGGCAAGCGGCAAGTCCGCATTGGCGGCAAGGCTGGCACAATCCGGCGGATCGGTGATCAATGCCGACTCGATGCAGGTCTATGATCTGTTGCAGGTGTTGACGGCGCGCCCCGGCAGCGAGGAACTGTCCCTCGCGCCGCATCATCTGTTCGGCCATGTCAGTCCGGCGGCGGCCTATTCCGTTGCCCGCTGGCTCGACGATGTGAAGCCGGTGCTGGATGAACTGGCAGCGCGCGGCGCCCGGCCGGTCTTTGCCGGCGGTACGGGGCTTTATTTCAAGGCGCTGCTCGAAGGATTGTCGCAGGTTCCGCCGATCGAGCCGGAAATTCGCCAGTCCCTTCGAAAGGCAGCGCAAACGGACCTCGCAAGGCTCTATGGCGAACTAGAACGGGCGGATCCCGAAAGCCGGTGCCGGATCAAGCCGGGCGACAGCCAGCGTATCGTGCGGGCGCTGGAGGTCGTCCGTTCAACCGGCAAGCCGCTTTCCTGGTGGCAGGCGCAGGACGGGGGCAGGGGGCTGCTGGCGGCGAAGGACTGCATCAAGGTCGTTCTCGAACCGGATCGCACCGGGTTGCGGGCGCGCATTGCGGCTCGTTTCTCGGACATGATGAAGGCGGGCGCGATCGACGAAGTCAGGGCCTTGCTGTCGCTCGATCTGCCAGGCGACATGCCGGCGATGCGGGCAATCGGCGTGCGGGAGATAGCTGCCTGTCTCGAAGGTACGCTGTCCGTGGAGGCGGCGATCGACAAGGCGGTTACCGCCACCGCGCAGTATGCCAAGCGGCAGTCGACCTGGTTTCGCAACCAGTTCGGCCGGGACTGGCTGCGGTTTGGCGATGCACAGGCTGCGCAGGCCGCGATTTTCCGTCTTACGAAGGCGGAATAAACCCTCTGTTAACCATGCGGTTTAAGAGCCCATTCAGGGATGTGACCTATAGTCATGCCAAGCTGTGTGCTTCCTATAATGAGCCCCGGAAAGCCGGAAAGCCTATGTCGAAAAGAGGAATTCATTTTGAGGGCATTATCGCCCCGTTGAATACGCTGCTGCTGGTGGCGGCGCTGGCGCTTGTCAGCTTCTCCCTCTACAATTCGATCTACAACTGGGAAACCTATACGCTGAAGACCGGCGGCATGCTTTCCTGGGGCGAAAAGCTGCAATTGTATCTTGCCGGCCTGCTGCTTGCCGCCGTTGCCTTCTCGGTGCTGATCGTCACTCCTGTCATGCGGCGCAACACCCAGGAGCGCACGCAGATGGACAAGCGGGCGCAGACCTTCAAGACCCAGGCCAATACCGATCCGCTGACCGGCATGCACAACCGCCGCTATTTCGAACGCGCGCTTGCCGGTTATCTTAAGGAATTCAACGCGGTCGGTGCGACCCTGGGCCTGCTGATCCTCGATCTCGACCATTTCAAGAGCATCAACGACAATTACGGCCACGATGTCGGCGACATCGTTCTGAAGGAAGTCGTCCTGCGCATGCGTGCGATCAGCCGCGAGCACGACATCGTTGCCCGTCTGGGCGGCGAGGAATTCGCCGTCATCACTCCGTTTGCCAATCGCGAGCAGTTGCTGGGGGTTGCAGAGCGTTACCGCAACATGGTGGAAGCGCTGGCGATCAAGCACGGCAACATCATCATCCGCCCGACCGTCTCGATCGGCGTTGCCACCAATGACGGCGAACTGGACAATGCCGACGACCTGTTCAAGTCTGCCGACCAGAAACTCTATCAGGCGAAGAACTCCGGCCGTAACCGCGTCGCAGCCTGACGGATGCAGAAGGGGCCGGCGCGGCGCTTTCCACAAAACTGTCATGTCTCTGTCATATTCGGTGCCTAGGCGCAGCAAGCTCCCACAAAGGCTGGCTGATGAAGAACATTCTTGTCCTGTGTACCGGCAATTCCGCCCGTTCCATCCTGTGCGAAGCCCTGCTCAACCGCCTGGGAGCCGGGCGTGTGAAGGCCTTTTCGGCAGGTTCCGATCCCAAGGCAGCACCGCATCCGGCCGCCCTTCGCCTGCTTGAAGCCGAGGGCTATGAGACCGGCGGCTTTGCTTCCAAGAAATGGGATGTTTTCGCCGGCAGGGACGCGCCGCAAATGGACATCGTCATCACCGTCTGTGACAATGCCGCCGGCGAAGCCTGTCCCGTCTGGCCGGGGGCGCCGGTATCGGCCCATTGGGGCATCGAGGACCCGGCGTCGGTGGAGGGTGAAGGCCAGGCCGATGCGTTTCTTTCAGCCTACCGGCAACTCGGCCAGCGCGTGGAGGCGATGCTTGAACTTTCACTCGAGGACATGGAACCTGCGCAACTGAAGGCCGCGCTCAATCGCATCGGCGCCCAGTCGGGCGGGGCCACGGAACTTGCGATAAAAAAGGGGACAGGGCATGGCTGAGGCCTCGGCGCAGAAGCTGGTTTCGGAGTTCACCGGTACCGCACTGCTGCTGGCAACCGTCGTCGGTTCCGGCATCATGGCGGAGAACCTTGCCGGCGGAAACGTTGCCGTGGCACTGCTGGGCAATACCATCCCCACGGGTGCGATCCTCTATGTGCTCATCACCATGTTCGGCCCGGTATCCGGCGCCCATTTCAATCCTGCGGTGACGTTTGCCTTCTGGCTGCGCAAGGAAATCGCGACCGCGCCTGCTTTCGTCTACGTGCTGGTGCAGATCGCGGGCGCCATTGCCGGCGTGCTGCTGGCAAATGCGATGTTCGATTTGCCGGTCTTGCAGATCAGCGAGAAACTGCGCTCCTCGCCCGGACAGTGGTTGTCCGAAGTGGTGGCGACCTTCGGTCTCGTGCTGGCGATCTTCATGGCGCTTCGGGCGAGGCCGGAGGCAGTTGCAACCGTCGTCGGCCTCTACATCACAGCGGCCTACTGGTTTACCGCCTCGACCTCCTTCGCCAATCCGGCAGTGACGATCGCGAGGCAGTTTTCCAATACGTTTGCCGGCATTGCGCCTTCCGGTGTTGCCCTCTTCATAGCGGCGCAAATGGCTGGAGCCGTCATGGCGGTCCTTCTCGACCGCTTCCTCGCCGATTCTCGACGCTGAGGTTGCAGGGCGGGAAAAGCTCTCAAGCTGATTCGGTTCGGGGTGCTAACTTTTTGTAAAATAGCGCATTTTTTTTGAGCATTCCCTTTGACTTAACGAATTATTTACGGTTTCCTAGAGGTGGGGCCCGCAACTTTACAAGCTTGTTTTGCCGGGGAGCATCATCTTGAAACCGACACATTGGCTGTTGCCAGCCGCATTCGCATCGCTCGTGGCCGGGCAGGCGAATGCCGCCGACGCACTTGATTCACAACAATTCGAGGAGCGGTTCTCCGGGGAGGCGGTTTCGGCGCTCAATGCCAAGGTGGAGGCAGGCGGCTTTCACATCTCCTTCGATGACAACGGCAATAACGACACCAACCTTGAGAGCGCTCATGGTTATGTTGTGCAGGGCGCCGTATCACTGCCAATCGGGAGCCAGTTCGGGCTGCAGATCGATGCCGGCACAATGCATGGTTCGGCAGATGCCGACTCGCCCTTTTTCGGATCTCAGGAGCTGGATATCGAGGCCTATGGCCTTGGCGGACACCTGTTCTGGCGCGATCCGGGAACCGGCCTGCTGGGTGTCTATGCCCACCAGACGGAATACGACATCGAGGGTGTCGACATAACCCATAGACGGTTTGGCGTCAGCGGCGAGGCCTATCTGGGCAATTTCACCCTCAAGGGCTTTGGCGGCCAGGATCACGTGAAATACGACTCCTTTGCGGACGGCACCTATTGGGCTGCCTCCGGAGAGGTCGATTTCTACTTCACCGACGACTTCATGGTGAAGGCCGGAATAGAGCACAGTTTCAACTCGACCTCCGGCTTTGCCGGTATCGAGGCGGCGTTCTCCTCCTCAAACGTCGCTTCTGCGCTGTTTGCCGATGTTTCCTTCGGCGAGGCGGGAACCACGGCAATGGCCGGTCTGCGGTTCTATTTCGGCCAGGAGGCCAAGAGCCTGAAGCGCCGCCATCGCGAGGATGATCCCGACATCAACCTCTTCGATAATTTCGGCGCGCTTGGCAGTTGCGTTAATGGCCTGAGCGATCTGCCGGACGAACCGGAGTTGATGGCAAAGACCATGGAAATGGCCCCGACGAGAATGATGCCGACGGCCCCGGACTACGACGCCGACAACTGCGATGTCGATTTCAAGCCGTACAATCCGTATCCGATGGATCCGACTTAAGACTGCCTGCTGCCGGCGCAGCAGGCCCCTGCCTATCGTTTTCTTGCAGCGGCATACAACAGGATCGCCTGATCCTTTGAGCAGTTCGTGTCTTGCCGGGGCAGGAAAAATCTCGACTGTTTTGGACCAGGACAGCTTGCTCCATTTCATTAATTGGTTTCGCTTTATGCGTTAACCATTTGTAAAGGTTTCAGCTTTTTATGCTGGATATCCTTTGACTTAACGGAATATTTACGCTTTTCTCCGGGCCGGGACAGCATATCCGTCAGTTTGCTTGGCAGGGAAAATCAGCTTGAAACCAATCCGGTCGTTTTTGACGGCCGCGTTTGCAGTGCTCGCATGCGGGCCGGTGAACGCTGCCGATACGCTTGATTCACAGCAATTCGAGGAACGGTTTTCCGGTCAGGCGGTATCCGGCCTGAACGGCAAGATCGAGGTCGGCGGCTTTCACGTTTCCTTCGATTCCCATGACGATGTGGGCGAAAGCCTGCAAACCTCCCAGGGCTATCTGGCGCAGGGTGCGGTTTCGCTGCCGCTCGGCAGGCAGTTCGGCCTGCAGATTGATGCGGGCGCCTTGCATGGCACGGTGGAAACCGAAGGCGTTGCCTTTGCATCCGAAGACCTCGGCGTTGAAGCCTATGGGCTGGGCGGGCACCTGTTCTGGCGTGATCCTGAAATTGGCCTGTTCGGTATTTACGGCCAGCAGACCCGTTATGACCTGGAGGACGTCGATATCACCCACACGCGGTTCGGGGTGAAGGGCGAGGCCTATCTCGGCGATTTCACCCTCAAGGGATTTGCCGGCCGCGATGTGGCCGATTTCGGCTTCTTCGGCGAGGGTGTCTATTGGGCTGCTTCCGGCGAAGTCGATTTCTACATCACCGACGATTTTCTGGTGAAGGCCGGTATCGAGCACAGTTTCAACGCAATCTCTGCCTTTGCCGGCGTTGAAGCAGCTTTTTCCTCGAGCAAGATCGCCACATCGCTGTTTGCGGAAGCTTCCTTCAGCGAATCGGAAACAACGGCAATGGCTGGCGTCCGGTTTTATCTCGGTGGACAGGCAAAAAGCCTCAAGCGCCGCCACCGCGAGGACGATCCGGACGTTAACCTGTTCGACAATTTGGGTGCACTGGGTTCCTGCCTCAACGGCATTACTGCGCCGCCGGAGGACATGCTTAAGCCGGCGATGGTGACACAAAAGGTCAGTGCGCCAACTTCGCGGGCGCTGCCGATGCCGTCGCTGTCGATCCCTGATTTCGATCCCGACAACTGCGATGTCGACTACAAGCCGGTGATGATGAGCCGGTAAACCGTCTCTGCCTGCATTCAAAAAGGCGGTTGACGCAGTGTTCCGTGCTGGCTAGTTTGCGCGCGCAATCGAAGGATAGGCGAAATGCCCAAATTCATTCTCGTGGTGGTATGCGCATGCGCGTGACAGGTTGATAAACCTGTCGCTTCGGCAGCGTATGCGCAAAACAGGCTCCGAAAGGGGCCTTTTTTATTGCCTGATTTCAGGCCGCCGGTGCGGCAGCGTGTAATCGGGCTTCCATGAAACCGGATTTGGAATTACGACACGGCATCAAGAGCCGTCCGGCAACAAAGAGAAATGGAACCATGCCCAAGAGCGTCAAAACGAAACGAGAGAAATCCGCGGCCCGAAAGATGTCCGGCGCCGAGATGGTGATCCAGGCCCTGATCGACAACGGCGTCGACACGGTGTTCGGCTATCCCGGCGGCGCGGTGCTTCCGATCTATGACGAGATATTCCAGCAGGACAAGGTGAACCACATTCTCGTGCGCCACGAGCAGGGGGCAGGGCATGCCGCCGAGGGTTATGCACGCTCGACGGGCAAGCCGGGCGTCATGCTGGTCACGTCCGGTCCGGGTGCGACCAATGCGGTAACACCGCTGCAGGACGCGCTGATGGATTCAATCCCCCTCGTCTGCCTGACCGGCCAGGTTCCCACCGGCCTGATCGGGTCCGATGCCTTCCAGGAAGCGGATACGGTCGGCATCACCCGGCCCTGCACCAAGCACAACTGGCTGGTCTCTGCGATCGAGGACCTGCCGCGCATCCTGCATGAGGCCTTCTACGTTGCAACACAGGGGCGCCCCGGTCCGGTGCTGGTCGACATTCCAAAGGACATCCAGTTTGCCACCGGCATGTATTATCCGCCAGAGCATTATGAACTGAAAAGCTACAAGCCGAAGCTTGAAGGGGAAGATGCAGCCATTGCCGCCGCAGTCGAACTGATGGCAGGCGCCAGGAAGCCGATCCTCTATACCGGCGGCGGTGTCATCAACTCCGGGCCGAAAGCCTCGCAATTGCTGCGCAAGCTGGTGGCGAAGACCGGCTTTCCGATCACCTCCACGCTGATGGGGCTGGGCGCCTATCCGGCTTCCGGCGAAAACTGGCTCGGCATGCTGGGCATGCACGGCACCTATGAAGCCAATCTCGCCATGCATGACTGCGATGTCATGGTATGCGTCGGCGCACGCTTCGACGACCGCATCACGGGCCGGCTCGATGCCTTTTCGCCGCATTCAAAAAAGATCCACATCGACATCGATCCCTCCTCGATCAACAAGAACGTCCGTGTCGACGTTCCGATCATCGGCGATGTCGCCCATGTGCTGGAGCGCATGCTGGCACTGTGGGACGGGCTTGAGGAGAAGCCGGAGGATGGCGCACTCAATCCCTGGTGGTCGCAGATCGACCGCTGGCGCAGCCGCCAGTCGCTGTCCTACAAGCCGTCGAAGGACGTCATCATGCCGCAATACGCCATCGAACGGCTGTATGCGCTGACGAAGGACCGCAACACCTTCATCACCACGGAGGTCGGCCAGCATCAGATGTGGGCGGCGCAGTTCTTCGGTTTCGAGGAACCCAACCGCTGGATGACATCGGGCGGGCTTGGTACGATGGGCTACGGCCTGCCGGCGGCGCTGGGCGTGCAGATGGCGCATCCCGATGCACTGGTCATCGACATTGCCGGCGACGCCTCGGTGCTGATGACGATCCAGGAGATGTCGGCGGCGGTACAGCACCGCGCGCCGATCAAGATCTTCATCCTCAACAACCAGTATATGGGCATGGTGCGCCAGTGGCAGCAATTGCTGCACGGCAACCGGCTGTCGCATTCCTATACCGAGGCGCTGCCGGACTTCGTCAAGCTGGCGGAAGCCTATGGCGGTGTCGGCATCAAGTGCGACAAGCCGGGTGAGCTCGACGATGCGATCCGGCACATGATCGACACCGATGCGCCGGTGATCTTCGACTGCCGGGTGGCGAACCTTGCCAACTGCTTCCCGATGATCCCTTCGGGCAAGGCGCACAACGAAATGCTGCTGCCGGACGAGGCAACCGACGAGGCGGTGGGCTCGGCCATCGACGAGAAGGGCAAGCAGTTGGTGTAGCCCATGCAACGCAGACAGCCCGGTCCGGGCGACTACGGCCTGCTCGTCACGCTGGCGATGATCTGGGGCGGCAGCTTCCTGCTGCAGAAGGTGGCGGTTGGCGAAGTGCCGCCGGTAACCCTCACCGCCGCGCGCCAGGTACTCGGCGCCGTGATATTCGGCGCGATCCTGCTTGTGTCGGCAACCCGCATCCGGGCAACCCGGCGCGAGCACGGCCTGATGTTTCTCAGTGCCATTTTCGGCTATGCGCTGCCGTTTTCACTGATTTCGACCGGGTTGCAGAAGATCGACAGCGGGCTGGCCGCGATCCTGATGGGGGCCAGCCCGCTGGTTACCATCGTACTGGCTCATTTCGTCACCGACGACGAGAAGCTCAACGCCAACAAACTGATGGCGGTGGGGCTCGGCATTGCCGGTCTGATTGTACTGTTCTGGCCTGCGCTGATGAGCGGGGTTACGCAGAACCTTTCCTCGCAGTTGATCGTCTTCGGTGGGGCGATCTGTTATGCCATCAACTCCATCATCACCAAGCGGCTGATCCATCTCAACGCCTCGATGCTGATGGGCACAATTGTTTTCTGGTCTGCGGTGATCCTGCTGCCGGCAGCATTGCTGCTGGAAACGCCGCCGCAGCATCTGCCCGGCACGGCGGCCTCATGGTCAATCGTGCTGCTGGCGATCTTCCCGACGGTTGCCGCCGCCTTTCTGACCTATGCGCTAATTGCCCGGCAGGGTGCGGGCTTCTTCGGCCAGATCAACCTGCTGGTGCCGCTTGCCGGCGTTTTCTGGGGAACGCTGATCCTGGCGGAGAAACTGCCCTGGAACGCCTGGCTGGCGCTTTGCGTCATTCTCGGCGGCATTGCCGTCTCGCGCAACTGGAATGCCAATCGAAAAGCGGCTAGACCGTTTCACCGTTAGGTCGAAACGGCAGCTCTCGCCAAGCAACCGGATTACATGGCGCATTTCGGTTTTGCCGATTCCGTCAAAACCAAAACTGCTCTGGACCGCAACAACAAACGACAGGAACGAAGTAAGATGAGTCCGAAAAAGCAACAGGCAGGCTCCGCCTATTTCATCGCCAAGGAAACCGAGGTTCCGCGTACGCATGTGCTCTCGGTCCTGGTCAACAACGAGCCGGGCGTGCTTGCCCGTGTCATCGGGCTGTTTTCCGGTCGTGGCTACAACATCGAGAGCCTGACGGTTTCCGAAACCAGCCATGAGAGGCACCTGTCGCGGATCACCATCGTTTCCAGCGGCACGGCACATGTGCTCGAGCAGATCAAGAAGCTGCTGGAGCGCGCGGTGCCGGTGCACCGGGTGGTCGATCTCACCCTGGTTGCCGACGAGAAGGGGTTCGACAAGCCACTCGAACGCGAGCTGGCCTTGGTCAAGGTGGCCGGCAAGGGCGAAAACCGGGTGGAAGCGATGCGCCTGGCAGATGCTTTCCGCGCCCAGGTGATCGATGCCTCCATCGAGCACTTCACCTTCGAGATCACCGGGCGGGTTTCCAAGATCGAGCAGTTCATCGCCATCATGGAGCCGCTTGGCCTGGTGGAAGTCTGCCGTACCGGCGTTGCCGCGATGAACCGCGGTCCGGAGGCCATGTAACCGAAAACGCAATGACTGGGCAGGCCATGCGCAATACCAAAACCTGCGGTGAGGCGATCGTCGCCCTGCTCGAACAATACGATGTCGAGGTCGTGTTCGGCATTCCGGGTGTCCACACGCTCGAACTCTATCGCGGGCTGGTCGGCAGCCGCATCCGCCATGTTCTGCCACGGCATGAGCAGGGTGCCGGTTTCATGGCCGACGGCTATGCGCGCGCCAGCGGCAAGCCGGGCGTGTGTTTCCTGATCACGGGGCCCGGCGTCACCAATGCCGCGACGCCCATCGGTCAGGCCTATTCCGATTCCATTCCCATGCTGGTGATTTCCTCGGTCAACGAGACGCGCCATCTGGGCCGGGGCAGGGGGGAGTTGCATGAACTCCCCGACCAGCAGAAGCTCATGAGCGCCTGCACGGCGTTTTCGGCGCGGGTGGAAAAGCCGGAGGATTTTCCCGGACTGCTGGCAAAGGCATTCGATGTCTTCAACTCGGCGCGGCCAAGGCCTGTGCATATCGAGGTGCCGATCGACATTTTCGCCCAAAAGGTCGACGAGGACTGGACGCGGCAGCCGGCAGCGCCGAAACCCGAGGCGGACGCGGCACGCATCGCGGAAGCAGCAGGCCTGCTTTCTGCCGCCGCAAACCCCCTGATCATTGCTGGTGGTGGGGCCATTGGTGGCGAGGCTGCCGTCCGGATGCTTGCCGAAAAGCTTGTCGCACCCGTCGCCACGTCGGTTGCCGGAAGCGGTATCCTGCCATGCTCCCATCCGCTCAGCCTCGGGCCGACGCTGGTATCTGCTGCCACCCATGAACTGATCGCTGCTGCCGATGTGGTGCTGGTGGCGGGCAGTGAACTGGCAAGCACCGATACCTGGGGCAACAAGTTCGCGTTCAACGGCAGGCTGATCCGCATCGACATCGATGCCGGCCAGTTCGGCAACGGGCCGAAGGCCGATGTCGAACTTTACGGCGATGCGCCGGTCATACTGCAAACCCTGGCGGGGATGGTGGCAGCAAGCGCCGATGACGCCCGCCGCAAGGCGGCGGAAGCGCAGGTCGCCATTGCTCTTGCCGCCTATGACGAGAGTCTCGATGAGGCTGAAAGGCTGCGCCGCGAGGTGTTCGAGACGGTCGTGAACGCCCTGCCGGAAGAAACGCTGGTTGCCAGCGACATGACGCAGATCGGCTATACGGGTCACGGGGTGTTCCGGCCGGAGACTTCCGGGCGGATGCTGTTCCCCCAGGGCTATGGCACGCTGGGCTATGGCCTCCCGGCGGGGGTCGGCGCAAAGCTCGGCGCGGCGGAAAAGCCGGTCGTGGTGTTTGCCGGCGATGGCGGCGTTCTCTACACCATCCAGGAGATGGCGACGGCGGCGGAGGAAATGCTGCCGGTGGTTCTGATCCTGTGGAACAACCAGTCGCTGAAACAGATCCGCGAAGGCTTCATTGATCTCGGCATCGAACCGATCGCCGTCGACCCGCAAGTGCCCGATTTCCAGATGCTGGCGAAAGGTTTCGGCTGGCATTGCAGGCAAATGACTGCGCTGGGCGATATCGCCGGAGCGGTGCGCGAAGCCTACGAGTCGGGCGGCAAGGACGGCGTGCCGGTGCTGATCGAAGTAATGGCCAATGCGCTGTAGCCGGGCAGGGCTGGTATGCGTCCGGTTCATGGCGGGTGCTGAAACTGCAACAGCCTGATTTCATGATGAAAATTTCCGGAACCCGAGCCTTCGCGGGCTGCCGGCGCTGCCGCGCTGCAGAAAATTCTGCCGCGCCATGATTTTGTTCTTGCATCGGGAATCGGATTTCACTACATGCGCGGCCACAGACGCCAACGCACGCGCCTCTGGCCAGCGGTTCAGTATGCCGCACTCGGTTTACGTAGCGACGGTAACGTCTCCCTTGGAAGTGAGCGGTCATACGCGGATTCCCGAAAGGGGTCCAATGGCCGGGTCTATTGGAGATGACCATGAACGCATACGTAACCGGCCTTGCCGGCGGCGTCGCCGTCGGCTATTCCCCCCGTCCGTTTTCCCGCATCGAAGCCCATATCCGCTCGACCGTTTTCGACCGGCCGACGCTGGTGCTCGATACCGAAGTGGTTGCCGCAAACTACCGCGCGCTGAAAGCCGGCCTCGGCCGTGCCACCGTCCACTATGCGGTCAAGGCAAACCCGGAAGCCGCCATCATCGACACGCTGATCGCCGAGGGCTCGCATTTTGATGCGGCCTCGAAGGGAGAGATCGCGCTTTGCCTGTCGCGCGGCGCGAAGCCGCATGAAATCTCTTTCGGCAACACGATCAAGCGGGCCTCCGATGTCGCTTGGGCGTTTGAAAACGGCATTCGCCTTTTCGCCGCCGATGCCGAAGAGGAAATCGAAAAGATTGCCGAGCATGCGCCGGGTACGGATGTCTATATCCGCCTGATCGTCGATGCGACGGAAGCCGACTGGCCGCTGTCGCGCAAGTTCGGCTGCGCGCGCGACAAGGCGCTGGCGCTGCTCGGCCACGCGCAGCGACGAGGCCTGAACCCGGTAGGATTTTCCTTCCATGTGGGTTCGCAAACCCGCAGGCCGGAAATGTGGACCGCGACTCTCGATCAGGTCTCCGCGATCTGGCACGAAGCGGCCGATGCCGGGTTTGCCCTTACCCTCCTCAACATCGGCGGCGGTTTTCCGGCCTTCTACGGCGAGGAAGTAACGCCCGCCACCGCCTATGCGGCCCAGGTCATGGAACTGGTTCGCCAGCGCTTCGGCGATGTGCCGCACATCATGGCGGAGCCGGGCCGCGGGCTGGTTGCCGAGGCCGGCATGATTGCTGCCGAGGTGATGCTCGTCTCCCGCAAGTCGGACAACGACGCCCATCGCTGGGTCTATCTCGACATCGGCAAGTTCTCGGGGCTGGCCGAAACCATCGACGAGGCGATCCGCTACCAGTTCATCACCGACCGCGACCATGAGCCGGCTGGCCCCTGCGTGCTTGCGGGCCCGTCCTGCGATTCCGCCGACGTGCTGTATGAAAAGCGCCCGGTGCAACTGCCGCTCGGGCTGAAATCCGGCGACAGGGTGATCATCCGCAATTGCGGCGCCTATACGTCGAGCTATTCCTCAGTGGGCTTCAACGGCTTTCCGCCGCTCGACGTAACCGTTCTGTAATTTCCTCAATCCGTTCAGGAACCTTGCTGCCGGCAGCCACCGGCCATCTTCAGGAGTGCATGCCATGTCTTATCCGGTCTACGGCCGTATCGAGGGTCCCGTCGTCATCATCGGTTTCGGTTCCATTGGGCGTGGCACGCTTCCCCTGATCGAGCGTCATTTCGATTTTGACCGCAACGATATCCATGTGGTGGAGCCGTCGGATGCGCATGCCGCATTTCTGAAGGAAAAGGGCGTACAGTTTCATCAGGTGGCGCTGACGCCTGAAAACTACCGCGACGTGCTGGACGGGCTGTTCAAGGGCAAGCCGCAGGGTTTCTGCGTCAACCTGTCGGTCGATACCTCCTCGCTCGACATCATGAAGCACTGCCGTTCCCTCGGCACGCTCTACATCGATACGGTGGTCGAACCTTGGCTCGGTTTCTACTTCGATGAGAGCGCGAGCCTCGCCGAGCGCTCCAACTATGCGCTGCGCGAGACCGTCCGGGCTGAAAAGCGCAACAATCCAGGCGGCACGACGGCGGTTTCCTGCTGTGGCGCCAATCCGGGCATGGTGTCGTGGTTCGTCAAGGAAGCACTGCTCAATATCGCACGCGATACGGGCTTCGCGCACGAAACACCGCAGTCGCGCAGGGACTGGGCCAAGCTCATGCAGGGGCTTGGCGTCAAAGGGGTGCATATCGCCGAGCGCGACACCCAGGCGCCGGACTATCCACGTCCGCGCGGCGTCTTCGTCAACACCTGGTCCGTGGAGGGGTTCCTGTCGGAGGGTTTCCAGCCGGCGGAGCTGGGCTGGGGCAGCCACGAGAAGGCACTGCCGGAAGGTGCCGGCACGCATGAAACGGGCTGCCGGGCGGCGATCTATCTCAACCGGCCGGGCGCCATTACCAAGGTGCATACCTGGTGCCCGACGCCTGGGCCGCAATACGGCTTTCTCGTCACCCACAACGAGGCAATCTCCATCGCCGACTATTACACGGTCGGCGAGGGGGCCGATCCCGAATACCGGCCGACCTGTCACTACGCCTACCATCCCTCCGACATGGCGGTGCTGTCGCTGCATGAATGCTTCGGGTCGCCGGAACCGCAGAAGGAACACCGCATTCTCGACGAGAACGAGATCGTCGAGGGTGTCGATGAATTGGGCGTGCTGCTGTTCGGTCACAGGAAGAACGCCTATTGGTACGGTTCGAGGCTTTCCATGGAGGAAACGCGCGGGCTTGCGCCGGACCAGAACGCGACAGGGCTGCAGGTGACTTCCGCCGTGCTGGCCGGCATGGTCTGGGCGCTGGAAAACCCCGAAGCCGGTATCGTCGAGACCGACGAGATGGATCATGCGCGCTGTCTTGAGGTGCAGAAGCCGTATCTGGGGCCGGTGGAAGGCCACTACACCGACTGGACGCCGCTTGCTGCTCGCTGGGACCGCAACACGGCCGATCTCGACCATGATGATCCCTGGCAGTTCAGGAACATTCTGGCGAGTTGAGGGAAAAGGCGGTTTTTCCCGACCTTGTGTCTTCCCAGCGATCCGTTTCAGCCTGTAAGCTTCCCGTCGCCGCAGGGGATGCGGCAGACATGCCTGCAGGTGTACCGCGGGCATCAGGGTGACTGGGACAAGATGCCGATGCCGGAGCCTGCCGAACACCGATTCGATCCGCTGCTGCCGCCGGAGATGGCGCGGGCCTGCGAAAGGGCCGGTGCGGCCAAGGCCGGCAGGCAAACGGCAGCGCTTTTGGTTCTGGGCGCCCTTGCCGGTGCCTTCATCGCCTTCGGC
>JAMLIH010000080.1 GCA_023954255.1 Phyllobacteriaceae bacterium
CGGCCTCTACCACGGCGTGCAGCAGATCAACCAGGCGCAGATGGACCGCTGGTCGCTGGTGGCGACGCTGAACTACCTCAACCACGATGCCGAAGTGGCGATCGTGCTGGCGAAAGCGCCGCATTTCAACACCGAGAAGGGCCGCAAGCAGGTGAGCCAGATGGTCGCCGTCGCCGACCTCACCCGGACCGCCTTCATGAACGGCGACCTCTCGACGGTGATGTCGCCCCGGACGGTCATCAACTGGGCCTGGAACACCGAGATCTTCCGCAACATCGGCTACGCCTTCCGGCTGACCTTCCTCAACAAATGCGACGAGCTGGAGCGCCAGACGGTCGCCGAATTCTACCAGCGCTGCTTCGACGAGGAACTGCCGGAATCGGCGGCGAGCGCGGCGCTGGGGTGAGCAAGGAAGTCTGGACAACTCTGAAAACCGTGGCTTTCGCTATGGCAATTGCTTTTGTGTCCGGCGTTGCATCCGCTCCATATTTCGAGTCGAACCGGCTGAAGCATCTGGTCGAAGAAGTCGGAGCAAAAAGGGACGAATTGAGGCGCCTACAAGACCTAGTCTCGAAAACAGAATCGGACCTTGACCGAATTAGATCAGATGTCACTGTGACGAGAAGCGAACTAAGCGATTGGCAATCGCGCCACCGCGAAGCAATCTCTATTAGGGCTGACGACTTCGATGAAGCGATGCGCAGTGCGGGGCTACAAATTGGGGATGCCTGCGCTGACTATTGCTCAGATAATGTCGAATTCATCTGCGAGGAGTACGCGTCGGACTACGCTAGCGATTACCTATCTGAAAACTGTGTCACGACGGAATTCGACAACTACGAGCAATTTGACGATCCTTGGTGACAGCGTGCGCATTCCGACCAACGACGAGTTGGTGAAACAAATGTTGCAGCTGTACCCGCACGGCCGCACGCCGGGCGACGCCTGACCATCCCCATGGGAGGGAGTATGGCGATGTCGTCGCGGATCCACATGACAGGACAGCTATTGGGCGCACCGCAGACCACGGAGCCAGCAAAACGCCCTCCCAGGGTCGGGCGTCGCCCGGCCTGCTATTGGGTCGATTGACGAAAGCCGCAACCGCGCCACACACTCCCGCCATGCGCGCCCTGCCCTTCGTCCTCGCTCTTTTGGCCCCGACGGCCGCCCCGGCCCAGACCCTCGGTCTCTCCCCGCTCGCCGACCGCTTCGCGGCCTGCGCCGGCCGGCTCGCGGGGCTGATGGAGTACCAGTGGCTGGCCGACGATCCCGCCTCGCAGGACACCGAGGCGCGGTTCCAGTCCATGCGCGAACTGGTCGACGCCGCGCTTGCGCCGGGCAAGGAGGCCGCGGCGCTCGCGCGCGAAACCGAGGCGAAGCTCGCCTGGGAGCGGCTGATGAAACGGGCCGAGGAGGACGGGGACGGCTGCCCGGGCGTGCGGCCGCGGAAATCGAGAGTTGTGCACAGCTTCTTTGCTCCCCTGAGCCCGCCACGCCGCTGCGCCGGCGCGCCGCATCCCGCATCCTGACCGCATGGGACAGCTTCCCTGGCACCGGCTCCCGGACATAGCTCTCCCCTGTCTCCCGGCCGCATACCCGTCCCGGGCGCTTCGTCCTTTGCGCGGTGGCCGCTGCCCTTACCCTAGATCTGGTAGCCGGCGCTGGCGGCGCCTCCACACCTGCCACGTTCGACATGACGACCGAGGAGTTGCCACAGTTCACCGTGGAACAGCGTTTCCGCGATCCGCTGGCCGCAGAGGCCTGCTGCCGGTCGTTCCTGACCGCGCTCTACCGCCGGATCAGGACCCACAAAGCGCCAACCTGGCCTGGGACCCGTCCGAGGGCCAGGCCGAGCCGCTCAACTGGGTGATGGAGGCCTATTTCGACCTGCCGCTCCGCCTCAGTGCCGGGGTCCGGGCGGCATGCGCTTTCAGGCGACATGATCCGCGCCTATCTCGACGCTCGGCCCCGCGGCCTTCGCCGGCGCGCTGCCCGACGACCCGCTCTACCAGAATGACAAGGCAGTCTGGTGACGGCGTGCTCGGGCTCGGAGCGGAGTAACGGGCGCTGGCCTCGGTTGCGCAGCCGATTGCGAAACGTGACCCGGCAGGGCGGACGCGCTGTCTTCCGGTGCCGCTCGCGCCGGCCAAGGGTCTCCCGTTGGCTCCGGCCCGCGACAGGGCCGTGCGGGCCCCGGCCATGGAGGTCGGCTCGCGGGCCGGTCGCCGGTTGCTCTGCGGGCCGGGGGCCGGCCCGCAGCGCGGTGCGTCGCGAGCAGCCTCAGGCAGCGCGCGCGGTATTGGTTGCCGAAGCCCACCAGACGACGTCGTTGAACAGCGCGGTCGCGGCGGGCGCGAGGATCGCGTCCACCTCGCTCATCGCGCCATTGGCGCCGAGCGGATGCACTTTCATGAACTCGCCGGCCGCCAGGTGGACCGCCGAGCGCTCCGGGCCCAAGTGGAGCGCGTCGGGGATCAGGCGCAGGTGTTCGACGGCGCGCGCCGCGCCGACACCGCCATAGCCGAAGGCGCCCATCGGCTTCTTCGCCCCGACCACCGAGGCCTGGTCGAAGGCGTTCTTGAGCGGGCCGGTGATCGAATGGTTGTATTCGGCGACCAGGATAATGTAGCCGTCATATTCCGCCACTTTCTCCTGGAAGGCGATGACCTTGGGATCGGTCGAGGGCATCCAGGCATTCGAGGCCGGGGCGTCGAACATCGGCAGGTCGAAATCGCGCAGATCGAGGATTTCCAGCGTGAAGTCGTCGCGCGCCGCGGCTTTCTCCATCAGCCAGGCGGCGGGTTTGTCGGCGAAACGGGTGGCGCGGGTCGAGCCGACCACGAGGGCGATACGGGGTTTGGACATGGGATTCTCCTGAGGGTTTGTCTTTCCTCCGATATTCTGCGCACAACCAAGTCATTCAATGGCCACTTCTGCGCCTGACGGCACAGAACCTGTGCGCCCCGGGACACCGCGACCGACGGTCGCTTCGCGTTCCCCCAAAACCCGCTTCGCCGGCGCCGTCCGGCACCGCGTCACGCTTGCCTCGCCGGCGTCCGCGTGGTTCAACTCAGCCATGACCAAGCCCGCCGACAACCCCGCCGATCCGTTCAAGAAGGCCCTTGCCGAGGCCACGAAGGTGATGGCCGACGACCGCGACCTGACCGTGACCTACACGGTCGATCCCTCGGGGGTGTCGGGCGAGACCATGCGGCTGCCGCAGGTGACCCGGCGGATGGCCCGCGACGAGGTGCTGCTGGCGCGCGGCGTGGCCGATGCGCTGGCGCTGCGCCACAAGTACCACGACACTGCCACCCATGTGCGCTTCGCGCCGCCGGGCGAGATGGCCCGCGCGCTCTACGAGGCGATGGAGACCGCGCGCTGCGAAGCGGTCGGCGCCCGCCGGATGCCCGGCACCGCCTCCAACATCGACCACAAGATCGCCGAGGAAGCCGCGCGGCGCGGCTATCTCAACATGACCTCGACCGACGAGGCGCCGCTCGCCGAGGCGGCGGGCTACTACGTCCGCCAGCTCGCGACCGGGCGCGACCTGCCGCCGGGCGCGGGCAACGTGCTCGACCTGTGGCGCGGCTTCATCGAGGGCGAGGCCGGCGCGACCTTCGGCCGGCTCGACGACGTGCTCGCCGACCAGGCGGCCTTTGCCCGGTTGGCCCGCCAGGTGATCGACGATCTCGGCTATGGCGACCAGCTCGGCGACGACCCCGACGCCCAGGACGAGGAGCAGGAGGCCGAGGCCGAGCCCGAGGACGACGAACAGAACCAGGACCAGCAGGACGACGGTTCCGACCAGTCCGAGGACATGGACGCCGAGGCCGACCAGACCCAGGACCCCGAGCAGGATGAGAGCGAAGCCCAGGTGACGATGGACGACCTCTCCGAGCTCGAATCCGGCGAGGAGGCGGAGCTGCCCGAGGCCGACATGCCGCCGGAACCGCCCGCGCCCCCGCCGCCCTCGGAGGCCGACCCCAACTACACCGTGTTCGACGACGCCCATGACGAGGAGATCAAGGCGGAGGACCTCGCCGAGCCCGCCGAGCTCGAACGGCTGCGCCAGTATCTCGACCAGCAACTCGAACCGCTCAAGGGCGCCGTCTCGCGGTTGGCCAACAAGCTCCAGCGCCGGTTGCAGGCGCAACAGAACCGGTCATGGGAATTCGACCGCGAGGAAGGCATTCTCGACGCCGGCCGGCTCGCGCGTGTCGTCGCCAACCCGACCACGCCGCTCAGCTTCAAGATGGAGCGCGAGACGGTGTTCCGCGACACGGTGGTCACCCTGCTGATCGACAATTCGGGTTCGATGCGCGGGCGGCCGATCACGGTGGCGGCGATCTGCGCCGACGTGCTGGCCCGCACCCTGGAGCGCTGCCAGGTCAAGGTCGAGATCCTCGGCTTCACCACCCGCGCCTGGAAGGGCGGCCAGAGCCGCGAGAAATGGCTGGCCGAGGGCCGGCCGCAGACGCCCGGCCGGCTGAACGATCTGCGCCACATCGTCTACAAGAGCGCCGATGCGCCCTGGCGGCGGGCGCGGCGCAATCTCGGGCTGATGATGCGCGAGGGACTGCTGAAAGAGAATATCGACGGCGAGGCGCTGCTTTGGGCGCACAACCGTCTGATGGCGCGCTCGGAAAAGCGCCGCATTCTGATGATGATCTCCGATGGCGCGCCGGTCGACGATTCAACCCTGTCGGTCAATCCGGGCAATTATCTGGAGAGGCATCTGAGACACGTGATCGCGGACATAGAGAGCTATTCGCCGATCGAACTGCTGGCGATCGGTATCGGCCATGACGTGACGCGCTATTACAAGCGCGCGGTGACGATCGTCGATGCGGAGGAACTGGCCGGCGCCATGACCGAGCAGCTTGCGTCGCTGTTTGCCGAAGAGGGTGCCGCGGAGCGTCAGGGCGCGCACCGGGCAGGCGGGCGTGGCGGCAGGACGCTGCGCCGGGCCGCGGGATAAGCCGGCGCCGATGTACCGGCCTGTTCTGCCGATCCATAAACTGCTGTTGGCCGTGGCGATGCTTGCGGCCCTGTCTGTTCCTTCGCGGGCAGAGCCGATAACGCTGACAAGCGATCCGATCGGCTATTTCCATATCGGCTCTTCCGACAATCGCGCGGGCAAGCTTGTCTTCTCCGGCGGGCTTGAAATCCGCTCGGACGACGAGCGTTTCGGCGGGCTTTCCGGTCTGCGCATCAGCAGCGATGGCAACCGGCTTCGCGCGGTGAGCGACACCGCCTACTGGCTTTCGGCGGATATCGCGCGGGATGAAAAAGGAGCCTTGTCGGGTTTGCCGGATGCAGCGCTGTTCTGCCTGTGCCGGCAGGATGGTACCCGCTACGGATCGAAACACTGGGGCGATTCGGAGGGGCTGGAGATCGATGGCGACACGGCCTACGTCTCCTTCGAGCGGCTCAACCGCATCAACCGCTACCAGCTGGGCAAGGATGGTTCGCCCGGCGCGCCGGTACAGGCAACCGTTTCCTTCAAGCCGCTCAACGTCGCCTACAATGAAGGGCTCGAGGCGCTGGCACTGGCGCCTGCCGGATCGCCCGTTGCCGGCCGGTTCGTCGCGATTGCCGAGGAGAGCCTGAATGCGGCGGGCAACAACCGCGCCTTCGTGGCTTCCAAGAAGGGAATAGAGGAGTTCGCCGTCACCCGCAGCGACGACTATTCGATCACCGATGCCACCTTCCTGCCGGATGGCGATCTGGTCGTGCTTGAGCGCCGCTTCGGCCTTTCCGTCGGGATCGGCATGCGCATCCGCCGCTTCGATGCCGCCTCGATTGCGCCGGGCGCAACGCTGAAAGGCGAAGTGCTTGCAGAAGCCGGGCTTTCAAGCCGAATCGACAACATGGAGGGAATCAGTGCCTGGCGCGACGGCGAGGGCCGCACCCGGATCGTGCTGATCTCGGACGACAATTTCAACCGCCGCCTGCAGCGCACCCTGCTGCTGGAATTCGTGCTGGACGAATAGCAGGCCGGGAGGCCTATGCCCGGTCTGCCGCGGTTTTGGGCGCGGTCAGCCGCAGCAGGCCCGCATAGGGCAGCAGGGCGACGAGACCGATCAGCACCTTGACCAGAAAATCGCCGATTGCCAGCGAGACCCAGAGCGGCATTTCGTAGCCGAACATGGTGACCGGGAAAGCGAGCGAACCGTCTTCCATACCGAACCAGCCGTCGATGCCGGCAAAGGCCGGGGCAAAGGCAAGGCGGAAAAACAGCACTGTGTCGATCGCGGAGGCAACGATGCTGGAAATCAACGGCGCCTTCCACCAGGCAAGGCTGCGCATGCGGTCGAAAATCAGCAGGTCGAGAATCTGTGCGACAGCAAAGGCGGTGCCTGAGGCGATGGCAATGCGCGGCGTTGCCAGCCAGACCGACAGGATGACGGCAATGACAAAGCCGGTGGCGACCACGATGCGGGCTGCCGTCATTCCGAAACGCCGGTTGGCGAGGTCGTTGGCCAGAAAGGCGAAGGGGTAGGTAAAGGCGCCCCAGGTCAGGAGTTCCCCGAGGCCGAACGGCTTGAAGGGATACCGGACCAGAATGTTGGAGAGAATCACGATCACCGCCATGGCGGCAATGTAGGGCGCGAGGCGCGCGAGCGCTGGACGAGTCATGTCGTGCTCCATTTTTTTTATCCTGGGTGATGGCACCAGCAATCAGGGACCGGAAAGCGCCGGCCTCGGCGAAATCGGGTCAGTCCGCCGCTATCAGGCAGCCGCTTCGGCGGCCTTCTTGGCGATCTGGCGCTTCAGCAGACGGGCCTTCTGGGAAAGCTCGCCTTCCTTGGCTTTGGCAAGAAAGGCATCGAGGCCGCCGCGATGCTCGACGCTGCGCAGGGCGGCAGCGGAAATCCGCAGGCGGACGCGCTGGTTGAGCGCTTCGCTCATCAGCGTGACGTTTACCAGATTGGGCAGGAAGCGGCGGCGGGTCTTGTTGTTGGCATGGCTGACATTGTTGCCATACATGACCGATTTGCCGGTGAGTTCACAGGTTCTGGACATGGTTTCGTTCCTTGTCGAAGTCGGATACGGCCCGTCTCGTGCGTCTTGCCGGCCGTCCGGTATCAAAGCGTCCGCTTCGCCCAGCTTCAATCCGCCGAGCGCCATGGTGACGCAAGTCTCGGGAAATTCGGCGGTTCTATAGTCGCCCAGCGGGAACGCGTCAAGGAAAAAGCAGGCCGCGAAATGCCATTGTGCCCCATTTGCGCTGGATTTGAGGATGATTGTCGGTGCGCCGGTTCATCCGGCGTTCAGCCTGATCTTCTATACTTGCGGCAAATTCGACTATGGACTGTCAATACGGATCAAACGCGATGAAACACCGTTATGCTGCCATGGCGCTGCTGGGCGCCGTCCTCGTGGCTCCCGCACCGGCCGGCATTGCCCGGGCGGGAGAAATCCCCGTCGTCAAGGCATCCCTGCCGGCAGGCGAGCGTCACGAAACCGATTTCAGGGTAACCTTCGGCTCGGTCACGGTGGGCAAGGTCACCTTCGGCGTGGCGATGAGCGGCGACAGCTACACCTTTACCGGCGATGGCCGCACCAAGGGCCTGGCCGACTGGTTTGCGCCCGGCAAGGCGGTGATCCGCAGCGAAGGCGAGGTGAGCGGCAGCCATCACAAGGCGGCAAGCCATTATCTTTCGGTGACGGAAAACAAGGAAACCGCCGTGCTGAAGATGGCCTTTACCGGCGGCAAGGTCGCCGATGTCTATCTGAAGCCGGACAAGCGCAAGAAGAAAAAGGCGTCCAAATACATCCTGATCCAGCCGGAGGACCTGGTCGACGTGATCGACCCGGCAAGCACGATGGTGGTGCCCGTTCCCTATGAAAAGGCGAAGGATCCCGCTGCGGTATGCGACCACCGCTTCCGCGTTTATGACGGCGATACCCGTTTCGACATCCAGCTCAGCTACAAGCGCAACAAGGCGATCAAGACCAAGGGCTATGACGGATACGCCTATGTCTGCAAGCTGCAGTACATCCCGGTTGCCGGCCACAAGAAGAAGCACAAGAGCACCGAGGAAATGGCCAGGAACAACGACATGGAAATCTGGCTGGCACCGATCAGCGGCGGCACGGACAAGCAGAGCATCTTCACGCCGATCCGCATTCTGGTGCCGACCTGGATCGGTACGTTTTCGGCAGAGCCCGAGTATTTCGGTCCCGCCCGGTCCTGAGCACATCGCGGCTGCAGGCTGTTGACGGACGGCAAAGTCTGCTGGCGCACAGCGGCCGGCTTTCCTATATGCAGGCAGGTGGCATGCGCTGAGCGCGCATGCGTATCCGGTTTCAAACCCTACCTGCAAAACCCTCCCGCCCGCGATGAACCCTGCAAATCCCATCAAACCGAAGGCAGGCCTGCCGGGCGCGAACGGACCCGGAGTTAGTGGGCCCGGAGTTAGTGGGCCCTTAGTTAGCGGGAAAGGGGTTACCGCCGTCCTGGGGCCGACGAATACCGGCAAGACGCATCTTGCCATCGAGCGGATGGCGGCCCATTCGAGCGGGCTGATCGGCCTGCCGCTGCGGCTGCTGGCGCGCGAGGTCTATCAGCGGCTGTGCCAGAAGGTCGGAGTTGCCAGCGTCGCGCTCGTCACCGGCGAGGAGAAGATCGTTCCGCCCAGGGCGCGCTATCAGGTCTGTACGGTGGAAGCGATGCCGCCACAGGCCGATGTCGCCTTCGTCGCCATCGACGAGGTGCAACTGGCGGCCGATTTCGAGCGCGGTCATATCTTCACCGACCGGCTGATGAATTTGCGCGGGCGGGAGGAAACACTGCTGCTCGGGGCCGAAACGATGGCAGGCGTCCTGCGGCAGCTGCTGCCGGGCATCGAGATCGTCTCGCGGCCGCGCATGTCGATGCTGACCTATGCCGGATCGAAGAAGATCACCCGGCTTCAGGCGCGCAGCGCCATTGTCGCCTTTTCCGCCGGCGAGGTTTACGCCATCGCCGAACTGGTGCGCCGCCAGCGTGGTGGCGCGGCGGTGGTGATGGGCTCGCTCAGCCCGCGCACGCGCAATGCCCAGGTGGAACTCTACCAGTCCGGCGATGTCGACTTTCTGGTGGCGACCGATGCCATCGGCATGGGGCTCAATCTCGACGTCAAGCATGTCGCCTTCGCCCAGGACCGCAAGTTCGACGGCCGCCAGTACCGGCGGCTGACGGCTGCCGAAATGGCGCAGATCGCCGGCAGGGCGGGGCGCCACATGCGAGACGGCACCTTTGGCGTGACGGGCCAGGTGCCGCCGCTTGATGACGAACTGGTCGAGCAGCTCGAAACCCATGTCTTCGAGCCGGTCAAGGTCGTCAACTGGCGCAACCGCGATCTCGATTTTTCCGGCATCGAGGCGTTGCGGCAGAGCCTAGAAATGCCCTCGGGCAACCGGCTGCTGATGAAGGCGCTGCCGGCTTCCGACCTCGTTGCGCTGGAGACCCTGTCGCGCGATCCCGGCATGCGGGACACCTGCGCCACGCCCGACATGGTTCGGCTGCTGTGGGACGTTTGCTGCATCCCCGATTACCGCAAGATTTCACCGGCCTCTCACGGCGAACTGCTTTCGCGCGTTTTCAGCCAGATTTCGCAGGACGGGAAGATCGACACCGACTGGTTTGCAGCCCAGATCAAACAGGCCAACCGGCAGGAAGGCGATATCGATGCGCTGTCGGCGCGGATCGCCCAGATAAGGACATGGACCTATCTGTCGCATCGCGACGACTGGCTCGACGATGCGGCCCATTGGCAGGAGACGGCATTGCAGGTGGAAGATGCCCTGTCCGATGCGCTGCATGAAGCCTTGACGAAACGCTTTATTGATCGCAGGACAAGCCAACTGATGAGGAAATTGCGGGACAACGCCTTTATGGAAGCCGAAATCAAGCCGGATGGTGCTGTGGAAGTGGAAGGCCATCACGTCGGCAAGCTTGCCGGCTTCCGGTTCACGCCGGATGCGACCGGCCAGAGCCCGGAAGCGAAAGCCGCCAATGCGGCGGCTGCCAGGGTGCTGGCCGGAGAGATGGAAAAGCGGGCAAACCGGCTTCATGCCTCGCCGAATACCGATTTCGTGCTGTCAAGCGACGGAATGCTGCGTTGGCAGGGCGAGCCGGTAGGCAGACTGGTAGCGGGCGAGGATTACCTTCATCCGCGTATCCTGCTGCTGGCCGACGAGCAATTGACCGGCCCGGCCCGCGACCAGGTGGCGCAGCGGCTCGACCGCTGGATCGCGAATCATGCATCCAACGTGCTCAAGCCGCTGGTGGAGATGAGCGGTGACCAGACCCTGGAAGGGCTGGCTCGGGGTGTCGCCTTCCGGCTCGTCGAAAGCTACGGCAACATTCAGCGGCGCGACATTGCCGCCGATATCCAGAACCTGTCGCAGGACATGCGCGCCGGTCTGCGCCGCCACGGCGTGCGATTCGGTGCCTATACGATCTTCGTTCCGGCCCTGCTGAAACCCGCTCCGGCCGAACTGTTGTGCCTGTTGTGGGCGGTCAAGAACGACAAGCTCGATGTGCCGGGCCGCGCCGAAGTGCTGCAGGTGCTTGCCTCCGGGCGGACCTCGACGGTGCATGATGCGAGCTTTGACGATGAGATTTACCGCATCTGCGGCTATCGCATTCTCGGCGCCAAGGCCGTGCGCATCGACATCCTCGAGCGGCTGGCCGATTTCATCCGACCGGCACTGTTCTACAAGCCGGCCAGCGGGCCCGAGGGCAGCGGCCAGAAGCCTGAAGGCGCCATCGACGGGCGCAGCTTCTATGTGACGCCGGCCATGCTTTCCATTCTCGGCGCCACCCACGAGGACATGGAACTGGTGCTGAAGGGGCTTGGCTATCGCGGCGAGCCGCGGCTTGAAAGCGAGATAAAGCCCGAGCCGGTTGCTGAGACTGCTGCTCCCGCCGAAGAGATCACCCCGACCGAAGCCGAGCCGGCGCATGCCAATGAAGGGGCCAATGAAGGTGCCAGTGAGGTTGCCAGTGAAGAAACCGGCGAGGGAGAAGCCGCTCTGCCGGCCGAGGCAATAGCCGAGCGCCCGGCGGAAACGGCTGCCCCGGAGAGCGAACCGGACACCGCTGCAGAGGTGCCGACGGATGTGACCGTGTCTGCGGAGACGGCCGCCTCGGATGCCTCTCCCGCCGCCGCAAGTGAAGCGGCCACTGAAGCAGCAAATGAAACTGAAAGCGAAGAGGGTCCGAAAATGATCCTCGTCTGGCGTCCGGCCCCGCGCAAGAGCGGCGGCAAGCCGCGCCGGAACGAAGACGGCCAGGGAAAAGGTCCGAACAGGGGCCAGCAGAACGGACAGCACAGGGGCTCCCAGGGCAAGAACGCCAAGGGCGGCGGCAAGCATGGCAAGGGCGGCGCGCGGCCCGGCAGGGGCAATGCAGAGCAGCGCATGCAGGCCGGTCCCCGCAAGGAGCGCGACGCCATCGACCCCGATTCTCCCTTCGCCAAGCTGGCAGCGCTGAAGGAAGACCTGAAAAAGGGTGGCTGAGAACCTTCCGGCATCTGGTCAGAAGTCTGACGGGGCGGGGAGGATCCGCCTCGACAAGTGGCTCTGGCATGCCCGGCAGGCAAAAAGCCGGTCGCTGGCGCAGAAAATGATCCAGGCAGGCCAGGTGCGGGTCAATGGCGGGCGTGTCACCAACAATGCCCAGCCGGTGGGTCCCGGCGACGTCATCACGCTCGCTGTCCACGGGGGAACGCGGCATGCCGACGTGCGGCTGCTGGAGATCATCGCCTGCGGCGTGCGGCGCGGTCCCTATGCGGAGGCGGCCATGTTGTATGCCGACCGTTCTCAGGGTCGAGACGATATGGCCGGCGAAGGGGAAGTAGCGGGCGCGCCGGGCATGCTGCGGGAAAAGCGGCCCGAGGCGCGCGACCGCAGACTTGCCCGCAAGCTTTCCGGCAAGGAGGTTTCCTGAAAAGACCCGACGACACTCCGATGCGGCGTCCGGGTTGCGCCGAAGGGCCGGGGCGCGCTCGGGGGAATGTGAAAAAATGCCGCTTCCGGCCTTCGTCAGAAGCCCTTGAACCGGCATGGCAAAGCCTGTAGTCACGGCAAGGCCGCATCAAAAGCGGCAGCCTGGCAGTAATCCGTACCTCCCCGGTGGCATCATGACCTACATCGTCAACGACAAATGCATCAAATGCAAATACATGGACTGCGTCGAGGTATGTCCGGTTGATTGTTTCTATGAAGGCGAGAACATGCTCGTCATTCATCCCGACGAGTGCATTGACTGCGGCGTTTGCGAACCGGAATGCCCGGCGGAAGCCATTCTGCCCGATACCGAGCCGGGGCTGGACAAATGGCTTCAGGTCAATGCCGAGTATGCCGAAAAATGGCCCAACATCACCATCAAGCGCGATCCGCCGGCCGATGCCAAGGAATTCGACGGCGTCGAGGGCAAATTCGAGAAGTATTTCTCACCGGAACCCGGCCAGGGCGACTGAAATAACGGCTTTTGGCGAGGCCGTGCGTTAAGCATAATTTGCAGCAATCCGTTTCGTGCTTATGCCGCAAGCGCGAAATCGTTGATTTTTGGCGTTTTTTGTGTTAGTGAGTTGTTAACAGTCGAAATTCGCAAAAAAGGCCTGCACCTTTCTGTCGCAAACGTCTCGGAAAGGTGTGTTCTTTCTTGTCGCGAAAACAAGGCATTTTCCTGGACGCATCCGAAAAAGAGACCCCTGTTGCTGTCAGCAATTGGTTCTTGCCGTCGGAATGTCTGACCGGGATGGCCCTGTGCTTCCATTAATCGGCTGTCGAAATCAGGTTGCTGCCGGCGTTCCGGCGGTTGGCGGCATCTGAAAACCGTTTGGCCGGGCATTTCCGGCTCCGGCCACAAAGCCCGCGCTCTGAACGGGTTAACGAGGGAGTAAGTGTAGAATGGCTACCGCCAAAAAAGCCACCCAGCGTCAAGGATTCCGGACCAACGAGTTTATCGTCTATCCGGCACATGGTGTGGGGCAGATTTCCTCCATCGAGGAACAGGAAGTGGCAGGTCACAAGCTGGAACTGTTCGTCATCAGCTTCCAGCAGGACAAGCTGATCCTGCGCGTCCCGGTTTCCAAGGCCTCCTCGGCCGGCATGCGCAAGCTCGCCGAGCCTTCTCTGGTGGAAAAGGCGCTGAAAACCGTGCAGGGCCGCGCGCGCATCAAGCGCACCATGTGGAGCCGCCGGGCGCAGGAATACGAAGCGAAGATCAATTCCGGCGATCTGATCCAGATTTCCGAGGTTGTGCGCGATCTGTACCGTTCCGACAATCAGCCGGAGCAGTCCTACAGCGAACGCCAGCTCTATGAGGCAGCGCTCGACCGCATGGCCCGCGAAATTTCCGCCGTCAACAAGATCTCGACCACCGAAGCGGTGGTTCTGATCGAGAAGAACCTCGCCAAGGGTCCGCGCCGCGGCGCTGCGGCCAACGACGAGGGCGAGGAAAAAGCCGCCTGAAACGATCAGGAGATTTCCTGAAAACAAAAAGCCCGGAAACTTTTCCGGGCTTTTTTTCGTTCCGTCTTCAGAAGCCTGCCGAAATACACGGCGGGCCGGCGCCGTTATGGCGGGAGAGGAAGGCGGATGGCGTATCAGGAATATCCCAGTCAGCAGATTCTCAAGGCATCGGCCGATGCGCCCTATCTGGCCCGGTCGGAAGAACTCGATCTCGTCCGGCGCTGGGTCGAAAGGCGCGATCAGCAGGCATTGCACAGCCTGACGCTTGCCCATATGCGGCTGGTGCTTTCACTGGCCTTCAAGTTCCGTCGCTACGGCCTGCCTCTGGCCGAGCTCATCCAGGAAGGCCATGTCGGCCTGCTGGAGGCTGCGGCCCGGTTCGATCCCGCGCGCGAGGTCCGGTTTGCCACCTATGCCACCTGGTGGGTACGCGCGGCGATGCAGGATTACATCCTGAAGAACTGGTCGATCGTGCGCGGTGGTACAAGCTCGAACCAGAAGGCGCTGTTCTTCAACCTGCGCAAGCTGCGGGCCCAGATTTCCGCCAATGGCGGCAAGCCCGGCAGCCGGGAAGCCTATGAGGAAATTGCCAGGGCACTGAAGGTTTCCGTGCACGACGTGGCGCAGATGGATGCGCGTTTTTCCGGGCCTGACCTGTCGCTCGATGCTCCGGTGGGCGATGAGGAGGAGGGCAGCGGCCCGGCCCGGCTCGATCTTCTGGTCTCGGAGGAGGCGGCACCGGACGAGACGGCCGGCAAGTCGATCGACGGCGAGCGCCGGCACGGCTGGCTTCATGACGCCCTGGCGATGCTGGACGAGCGCGAACAGCGCATCATCCGCGCCCGGCGGTTGCGTGAAGAAGGCGCGACGCTGGAAGAACTTGGCCGCGAGTTCGGGATTTCGAAGGAGCGGGTGCGCCAGATCGAGGCGCGGGCATTCGGCAAGCTGCGCGAGGCACTGACCGCGTGCGAGGAAGGCGTAGCCGGACCTGCCGGCAACTGAGCCGCAGGCTGCCCCTGCGGGTGCTCAGACGTATTTGCCGTGGCAGTGCTTGAACTTCTTGCCCGAGCCGCAGGGGCAGGGTGCGTTGCGGCCGGTGCCGAGCCACTCCTCCGGCAGGTCCTGGGCGTTGAATTCGGCGTCACCGTCGAGCGCCGGCAGGCCATTCGGCGCGGGTGCCGGCCGGGGTTCCTGCGGGGCGAGTTCGACGCGGGCAAGCTGGGCGCAGACTGCCTGGCGCAGATTGGCCAGCATGGACTGGAAGAGTTCGAAGCTCTCGCCCTTGTATTCCTGAAGCGGGTCGCGCTGGCCGTAGCCGCGGAAGCCGACCACCGAGCGCAGATGGTCGAGATTGACCAGATGCTCGCGCCACAGATGGTCGATGGTCTGCAGCACAACCGACTTCTCGACATATCTGGAGATTTCCGGGCCGAAGCGCTGCTTCTTGTCTTCGTATGCCTTCTCGGCGGCCTCGGAGATGCGGTCGATGATGTCTTCCTCGTCGATACCCTCTTCCTCGGCCCATTTGTCGACCGGCAGGTCGAGATCGAAGAAGGCGTTGACGCCGTCCTTGAGTTCCTTCGTTTCCCACTGTTCGGGATAGGCGCGCTCGGGGATATGGCGGGCGACGAGGTCGTCGACGACCTCGTTGCGCATGTCGGCGATGGTGTCGGAAATGTCCTCGGCCTTCATCAGGTCGATGCGCTGTTCGAAGATGACCTTGCGCTGGTCGTTCATCACGTCATCGAATTTCAGCAGGTTCTTGCGGATATCGAAGTTGCGCGCC